>JAFXIL010000110.1 GCA_017563185.1 Kiritimatiellia bacterium
CCAATTTCTGCGCCTCGACACGGAACGCCTCTGTGCTCCTATCGTCGGATTTTCACTTAACGCAAAATGGAAATCGCCACTTCACCCTTTGTTTACAGGGGTGTGCCCGTTTTCATGCTAGAAAAACTGGGGAACCTCCAATATCACAATGTTGTCCTCCAGACCTTGTCGGCAAGTACCTTGTAACCATGGTCTACGACATTCATCTTGAGCGGGTGGTGGCGGTATTTGATTCTGTCGCAGGCTATGAAGCGGCGCGCGGCGCCCATGTCCACATGGGAGATTCCCAGAGACGGTTCGACACGGCACATCGCCTCAAGCATAGCGATTCGCGCCCCCGCGCGGATGACAATGCTCTCGTTCGCCATCTTCCGCCGGACATATGCGTCGTTCGCGGGGAGGAAGAGCCCCCGCTCGGCGCCGACCGCCGCCATGGCCTTCTTCAGAAGGTCGAGATGCGCCAGCGTTGGCGGATTGAACGAGCCGGTGAGGACCACCAGCCTGGGTCTGTCAGTTGTTTCGGCAATGTAGTTACCTTTCCGCCATACCTTCCGTCGCCCCCATGCGAGGGCTTCCCGTGATGACAACAATCTTCATTTCTTGTTTCTCATTTTCATCTGCCAATGCAATCAACGAGCCCGCCCCGCTCGGCAACTACTACGACGTGGTGACAGTATAGCACAAAGCCGGAGACGGACGGGGAAAATTGTTTCTGCTCTTTCCGGTAGAACTAAAAAAATTTCTCAAACACCCCCGGACGTAGCCAATAACCGTGGGCCCACAATTGTGCGATCTGTTCACGGCAGAGGTGGCAGTCGATTATTGCCGTTCCGGCGGTAGAAGATACCTGCGCAACTTCTCCGGGGGATCCGCCACCATCTGATGCGCTTCCAATAACCCCAACCACTGGGCGTACACCACCCACTTCGCACACGAACCCGTCGCATGATCGTAGCAGAAATCAATCAATACCCAGATCAAGGCTGCAGAACACTTTCTTCCCATGATGGAATCGTCACTGCGACTTGCCGCATACAATTCCTGAATCGGCTCGTAGGCTTTTGCGAAGTATTCGGCAGACTTCGCCTCGTCCTCTGTCGCCTCTGCTTTCTTGATCCATTCGACCGCATCCCTGACAGCGTTCTTGTCGCTTTCCAGAAGACACGCATTCGCCTCCTCCAGCGAAAAGACTCCCTCTTGCGTTTCTACTTCCACTTGCTTTTCTTCTGTACAAGCCAGAACAAGGGCAGAGAGAAACAAAACTATTGCCATTTTCATCGTTATTCTCCAGTTCACGACTGCATGTCCATGTTCTTCCCCGTTCCAGCCTGCCAACGCTCTATCCAGGGGGATATCGGCATGGACTTCGCCCGAAGTGCGGCCTTGTAGCCTGCGAAGTCGAATTCCACCCTGCGGAATTGGACCTCGCCCGTCGCCGAGTCGTAAATCACGTAGCTTGAGTACGGCTTGACACGGGGATAGCCCACTGAGCCAACGTTAACCAGGTACATCCACTTGTCGTCCATCGTAAAGTCGTGCGGTTCGAGCTGCTCGCTGATGGGATAAGGGGTGTCCGGCCCATACTCCACCCTGAACAGCGCCTCGAGGTGCGTATGGCCGATGAACTGCCTCCGCTTACGTCCGTTGAAAAGCGAGTCGCGCGCGTCCAGTTTGTCGCGAACATACCGCATACTCATCGGCTCGTAGAAGCTCGCGTGCGCCACCTCGAAGCCATCGCCCAGGTACACGTAGGGCAGCGACCGGAGCCAGTCTTTGTCATCGTCGTCAAGCTCGGCGCGATGCTGAGCCACGCCGGCCTGGGCCCACTTGTTCATCGTGCCGCCGCCGAAATAGTCCGCCACGGCCACGTCATGGTTGCCCATCACGGTGGGAATCTCACGTTCCCGCAAGATTCTGATCGTGCCCGCCGGATCGGGGCCGTATCCCACCACGTCGCCCGCGCAGACGACCCGCTCCACGCCGCACTGCTCCGCATCCTCCAGTACTCGCTCGAGCGCTGCGGAATTTGCATGGATATCTGATATAATCGCGTAATTCATTGCATTTCCCTTTCTTTAAATCACTTTGCTTCGCTGGGACGTGCAGATAGTATAGCACATTCCCGGGTTCACGCCAGCACCTCGTGGCACTTGCCTGAGTATCGGTCAACTCAACTGCACCCCTCCAAAAACTGATACCGAAAGGCTCACCATCGGGGAAGCGGCAAGAGTGTCGCTTCCCCGAAAAGAGCTGATTTTGGATGGATGCAGTTGAGTGATCGATTGCAGAATTGCCATTTTCTGCTTCAGAACCAGTACTGGCTGGTTCCGATGTTCTCCAGCAACTCCTTGCCAAGTGCGAAAGCGCTTTGCGCGTCCTCAGCAACGAGGTATTCGGAAGCGCTGTGGGCAAGTTGCCCTCCGTTACCGACGTTGAAGCACATGACACGCGTCTTGTCACGGATCTGCGTAACGTCCGTGAACGGCTCGGCGTTGAAACGAGTGACGCCGTGCCGGGCGCAGATTGGTTGCAGTATCTCCCCGAAGAAGCTTTCGGAATAGAGCAGGCGCCCCGAGCATGTGCGGCTCGCGCGGTTGCGCTCCGGCGAGTCTAACGACAGGCAGAAGCCCACGTCGCCGAACCAGCCCACATCGAGCTCGCGCGATCCAAGCATGCCCAGTTCCTCTTCCACGAAGAAGACGGCCTTCGCCACGGGCAGGACATCCACCAGCCCCAGCGCGATGGCGCAGCCGAGCTTGTCATCCGCACCGATTCCGCCGTCTGCGGTGTACAGTTCCGTGTGGCCGCCGCGGACACGCTCTCGCACATCAAGCAGTTCGTGGCGGTCGACGAAAGCTCCTTGCCAGGTCTGAACCGTGTCCATGTGGTTGACTAGGCATGGATAGCATCCGCCACCCGAATTACCCTTTACGAGGTAGAGGTTCCCCTTGCCGTCGCGGTGATGGGCGATTCCGCGTTCGTCCGCGAACCGTTCGATGTATTCGCGGAGCATCGTCTCCTTGCCGTAGCACGAAGGCACCGACAACACTTCTTTGATGAATTCTTTCGTCATTTCTCCTTTTCCTCTCTTGAAATCTGCTTTGGTGGTCGTCGGCTCCAGGTCTACGCCTTTATCCAGGACCAATCGAAGAAGTCGCACTGAACGATTTCGTACTCGTTCAGAAGCACCTCGACCAAGGCCTCAGGGACATCATCGCACCATTTCAGTGGTGTCTTCACCCAGTCACCAGGAACTGCGTAAATGACCTGAAACACGCGATGCAGGTTCCCGCAGGCATAGACCGACGAGATGCCGACCTTCGTGCCACGGTTCATGTTCTTTTTTACGATTGGATAATTTTTTTCCATAGTCATTTTTGGCTTCTCCGTTAGGGCACCGCCATTCAAGTGCCCTAACAGAGTATAACTTGCCCGATACTCCTTTCTTAGTCTCGCGGGCACATTTCCCGCAGAGTTTTTCGTTGTCGTTTCTACCGCAGGCCAGGGCTCAAGCAATTCGCCCGCAACCTGTGGGCAAGAAGGTCACAGGACCTTGTCCACGATGCCCCACGCCTTGGCCTCCTCGGCGGACATGAAGTGGTCGCGGTCGGTGTCGTTGGCGACGGCCTCGAGCGTCTTGCCGGCCGCCTCGGCGAGGATGCCGTTGAGCATGTCTTTGAGGCGCAGGATCTCGCGCGCCGTAATCTCGATGTCGCTCGCCTTGCCCTGGGCGCCGCCCCACGGCTGATGCACCATGATGCGCGCGTGGGGGAGGGCGAAGCGCCGCCCCTTCTCGCCGGCGGCGAGCAGGATGGCGCCCATCGACGCCGCCTGCCCCACGCAGTATGTAGCCACAGGGCACTTCACCATCTTCATCGTGTCGAGGATGGCGAAGCCGGCGGTGACGCTGCCGCCGGGCGAGTTGATGTACATCGACACCTCCTTCTTCGGATCCTGCGCCTGGAGGAAGAGGAGCTGCGCGACGATGGCGTTGGCCATGCCGTCGTCAATCTCCCCGCCCACAAACACGATGCGGTCCTTGAGGAGGCGCGAGTAGATGTCGTACGCGCGCTCGCCATGGCCGGTCTTCTCAACAACCATCGGGATCAGTCTTGCATTTGCCGTCATTTTGTCTTGTCCTTTCTTGAGTGTGATTTTTCTTGAATGTGTTTTTCTGGCATGGTAGGGACGGCACCCCGTGCCGTCCGCGGCGGTCGCGGGGCGACCGCCCTACCAAGTCAGGCCGTCGCGGGGCGACCGCCCTGCCGGCCCGGTTCAGCACGCGAATCCGATGGGCAGGCTCTGGCGCTTGTCCTTCTTGACGCGGCACTCATCCTTCAGCGCCTCGATGCGCTCGAGGTTCGTGACCTCGTCCGCGAGGTAGAACTGTTCCTGGCGCACGGTGCGAAAGTCGCCGGGGGCGAGGTTGCGGAGGGTCTTCAACTCGGCGGCCTCTTCGTCCGTGAGCGTGGTCTTGAACATGCGCTCGAAGAAGGACTTCTTCCCAGCGTCGTCAAGGTAGCCGAACTCGAGCTTGAACGTGAAGCGGCGCATGGTGGCCGGGTCGAGGTTCTTCGAGAAGTTGGTGGCGGCCACCATGATGCCGTCGAAGTTCTCCATCTGCTGGAGAAGCTCATTCACCTGGGTGACCTCCCAGTTGTGGGAGGCGTTGGAGCGGTCCTGCAGAAGGCCGTCCACCTCGTCGAAGAAGAGAATGGCGTGCTCCGCCTCGGCGCGGCGGAACGCGTCGGCGATGTTCTGCTCACTCTGACCCACGTACATCCCGAGGATGTCTGAGCCCTTCATCACCACGACCCTGCGGTCGAGCGCCCGGCCGAGGTACTTCACGAACTCGGTCTTGCCCGTGCCGGGAGGCCCGTAGAGAAGCACGTTCATGCGCGGCCTATCCTCGGCTGCGGCGGCGAAGTCGGCGTTCAGGTAGTTCCGCGCGGCCTTCACGACGCGTTCGAGGGAGACCTTGCCCTTGATGTTGAGCCCGTCGAGGGAGTAGTCCTTAGCGGGGAGGAAGTTGTTCGAGTCCTTCACGCCCATGAGCCTGCAGTGCGGCTTCATGAGCGTCGCCACGAGTTCGTCCACCTCCTCCGGCGCGGGCGCCATGCGCTTGACGTTCGCGAGCACGGTGGAGATGCCGCCCGCGCTCGTCTCGTACTTTGCAGCGAACTTCTCGATCTTCTCCTCGCCAACGAGCGCCTCCAGGCTGTGCTTCGCCACCTGGTTGCGCCATATCGCGACGCGCTGGGCGTTGTTGAGGCGCTCGAAGCAGATGGAGTAGTCGAAGCGGCGGCGCACGCTTTCGTCCATCATCTTCGCAGACGTGTTGGATATCCACACGGCGGGCATGTTCATCTCGTCGAGAATGGAGTTCATCACGCCCTTCTCGGTGGACTTGCCGCCGGTGTCAAATCCGAAGAGGCCGAAGAGGCCGAAGCCGCCGGAGGTTCCGCGCAGCAGCTCGTCCGCCTCATCGACTATCATCAGGCTGGTCGCGGGGTCCTCCTGCCAGTTGCACACCTGGATGCCCATCATGCGCGCCTCGGACTTCATGTTCCGGCCGTCGTCGTCGCCCTGGCGCACCTCGAATGCGGCGCGGCCGAGCACCTTCGCGAGCGAGCGGGCGAACGAGGTCTTGCCCGTGCCAGGCGCACCGTAGAGGAGGATGTTGCACTTTCCGCTGCTTGCGGCAATCATGCGCTTGAGGACTTCGCCGTCCTTCGCCGAAAGCTCGCCGTAGTACTCCCAGGGGAGAACGTCCTTCTCGTCGCACTTCGCGTAGAAGCGGCGCTCGATGGTTTCGTCGGACGTGCCGTCGATGAACCTGCCGAGCGTGCGGCGGTTGAAGTCGTAGTCGCAGTCCAGAAGGCCCAGCCTGAGAAGCTTGCCGTTGGGGGCGAGCGCCTTCATCACCTCGTCGTACGAACGGTCAAGCGCCATCGCGTAATAGAGGGGCTTGTCGCGGTCTTCCAAGCGCACGGGCCAGCAGAAACACGTCTGGTCACACACGTATGAGAGGACCAGCATTTCAGCCTCGAGGGCGTCAAGCTTGAGGACGCGGGAGAGCTCGGCGAAGCGGCGTGCCATCACGTCCTCCCCCTTGTCGTCGCAGTCGGCCTCCATGTACGCGCGCGCAGCGTCAAGGACGGCGCGGCACTTGTCACGGCTACCTTCGTTGTTCCAGAGCGCGCAGAACACGTCGTCCAACGGGTCCGAAAGGTCCAGGCGGCAGACCCGGGAACGCGCCTTCGCCATCTCGTCCAGCTCGGCTGGCGAGTAGGCCGCCTCGACCAGCTCCACGCCCTTGTTGTGGTCGAAGCAGTTGCGCACGACGGCGAAGAAGTCGTCGTCGCGGCAGTCGTCGTTGTAGTTCTTGACCATGTTGCCGAAGTGCTTAAGAAGCCTGCGGTACAGAAAGTTCTGGGGAACCTGCTTGAATCTCGCCATTGTGGTTTCTTTCTGTTTGTTTTGTTGTTGGTTGGTTGCTGGTTAGTTGTTCGCCGGGCGGATCATGCGCCGAAGAATTCCTCGATCGCCATGGACTCATCCCCGCGGAAACGATGGGGGCGCTTTGCGGCCCTCGCCTCCTCCTGCGCATGCTCGAGCGCCTGCCTCTCGCCAGCCCTGCCGGCGATGATCTCCATCGCCCGGGCGCGCGAGGCGCCGTAGATGCGCATGACCATCTTGACCTTCAGTTCGGCGAGGAGGTCGGCGCCGACCTTCCTGCCGCGAGCCTTGCCCTTGCGGGCAGGCGTATTCTTCGTCTTCAGTTCGCCGAAGATATCTTCGGCGTCTATCATTGTATTGCTGCTCATTTTTTCTCCTTTCGAAATTTGGGTTCGCCACTGACATTAAACTTGCCCGAGATCGACTCCTTACCGAGCGCGGCATTTTTTCAGGAAAGATTTGTCAGCAGTCGGATACTCGATAACCATTGCAGACGCAAAAACGTACCGTCTGCGTCAGAATGTTGACAAAAGGCAACACTCCTACAGCCACGCTTGAAGAATGGAAAACTTCTGCGGGCATGCACCCGCAGCCATTGCAGACTGACGAGAGGTCTGCGATTTGACGCCCTGGCGCTACTTCAGCTTGATCGTCAACGGCCCGCTGCCGCCTTCCGCCACCGTCTCGTGCGCCTGCATGTAGCCGTAGTCGACTGGCCATTTCCAGGGAACGCCCTTTTCATAGGGGGGGGATCCAGCCGTATGTGTTCCGGTTGATGTGCACTTTGAAGCGTTCGTAGTAGCCATAGTTAGCGCGTTCATTACATCCTTTTGAAGAATAATTGTCGGATCGAGTCTCATGCCGTTGACTTTTGGAAAAGAATCTGCCATAATGATGACCTCATAACAACAAGGAAAGGGTTCTGCAATGGGAAAAAACATTCTCATATCCTACTTCGGCTACGAACATGACCAGCTCAAGCACAAGATTCAAGACAAGGAGTTCCTAAGGCGATTCGGCAAGAACTCTAAGACACAAGGATATCTTCTCGAAATGGATCCAGCCGACATCAAAAGGACTGACATCTGGCGCCCATCCGTCGCGCTCGCCTCATATCCCAATCTGCAGTTTGACGAATACTACCTCCTGTTCAGCGGGCTCAAAGGCGACATGCGCAAGACTTTTAACGAAGTCGTCGAGGACATCCGGGCGCTACGGCCGAACATGGCGCTGCACACGGAAGAGATGCCGTTCAAGTCTCCTTGGGACATGGTGAGCGTGTTCAAGACCCTGTACAAGTTTGCAGAAGACCACGCCTCCGAGTTCGGTGCGCCAGACACAACCTGCTACGTGAACTGCAACCACGGCACAATGCAGATCAGGGAGTCGCTGTTCATGCTCAGCCAGGAAGGCAAGTTCCCCGGCAAGCGCATACTGCCATCCCCGTGGAACGACAATACAAGGCGCGACTACCACACCCCAATAGGCTCATTCACGGAAGACGACCCATCGGAATTCAATGAAGCATATCGACAACTTTCAAGCGCCACAAAAAGACGCGCGAAGAACAATGGCCTGCACGAGGGAATATTCATAGACCAAAGCAACAAGGAATTCCAGAAGCTGCTCGACCGCATCCTTTTTGTGGCACAGAGGACAAAGGAGCCAATTCTCTTCACAGGCCCCACCGGCAGCGGCAAGTCGCATCTCGCCAGAAACATCGCACGGATCAAGAAGCTGGATAAGAATTTCGTGCACGTCAACTGCGCGACATTGGGCGGAGACCCCGGCCTCATAAAGAGCGAGCTGTTCGGCCACGACGAGGGCGACTTCACAGGCGCCACGAGAACATGCAACGGACGGCTTCAGCAGGCCAACGGCGGAATTCTCTTCCTCGACGAGGTCGCAGATCTTCCAAAAGACGTGCAGGCGATGCTGCTGACGGCCATAGAGACAAAGAAGTTTAGGCGTCCGCATTCGACGGAGGACATCCAGTGCGACTTTATGCTCATCTGCGGCACAAACAAAGACCTGTGGGCGGAAGTGGAGGCCGGACGTTTCCGCCTGGATCTGCTGGAGCGCATCAACACCTGGCATTTTCACCTTCCCGGACTCGCGGAGAAAGAACGCCCCGGCTATGCCGCAAGGCGAAAGGACATCGCCCTCAACTGCCGGCAGGTGCTGAGTGAATACAACAAGAAGTATTCAGAACATCGTGAATTCGCCAACGACGCATTGCAACGCTTTGTCGAATATGCAGAGGCCGACTCCACCGAGTGGAAGGGCAACTTCCGCGAATTCAATGCCATGATCTTCAGAATGGCGACGCTTGCGGACGGCCTTCATATCACGCTGCACGACGTCGAACGGGAAATCAAGTATGCCGAGGCAGAGCATAAAACCGGCAATCCAGTGAACAATGCGGCCGCGGAGACCGCGCAAAAGGATAGCCAAGCTATTCAGGAATCCGGTGTGGCTACAGTCCAATCGCCTGTCCATGCATCGTCGCTCCCCGACGCTTTCTGCAAATTCGAGTTTCTGCGCGAACTATTGGGCGAAGAAAAGTTCAACAAGAAACGCCTGGACGAGCTTGCCCAGCTAGCGTTCGTCGTCTCGATTTGCAAGGAGTCGAAGGATCAGGCGGCGGCCAGCCGGAGCCTTCGCCCCGGCGGGGGGGCTGTAGGCTCCAGCCAGCTCTCCAGATATTTCAAAGGGCTTGGCCTAAAATTCAGCGCCGTCAAGAGGTTTGCGGAGGAACTTGACCCGTAGCATGGCCGTCCGCCCCGGCAGGCGCGGCCATGCCAGCCAGATAGCGCCGCGCATCGCCCTTCTTCGTGGCGGCGAACGGGTGCATGAACGCGCCGCGCAGACGGGGCATGGCCTCCGCCAGACACCTGTCTGCCGCGGCCAGCACCTTTTCCACAGGCGTGCCGCGCCTGTACTTGTTTGTTGCCATGTCGTAGCCTAGATCGTTCATCTGCCTTGAGAGCAGACTTCCGTCGGGGTCCTTCTCAGCAGGAATGCGCAGGCGCGCCATCTCCTCCAGCACGTCAATGGCGAGCCTGCGGTGCGAAAGCAGCTCCCGCCACATCTGGGAAACGCAGAGGCGAAGATGCACCGAAAGAGCCGGCACGGAATCGCCTTCGCCATCATGCAGGAAGTCCGGAACCGCCTTCACCCTCTTCGCGGCGAAGTCGCTCTTGTCAAGATGGATCGCACATGGGCCGGGCGCGCCGCCCCAGCATGCTTCGTGCGCCGCCTTGCGGAAACTCTCGAATGCATCATAAACGCTGCCATAGTCCGCATAGTACGACTTCTCCTCTTTCTCCGCGCGCGTAAGGCGCTCGATTCTGCTCCTAAACCGCCGGGGGACGACACGCGCCGCATTGCTGAAGTCGTCTTTGCGGGACTGGCGGTCCTCCTTCTCGCGCAGACGAATCCGGCGCAGCGTCTCCTTCAGCGTCTGCTCGATCGCCTCTGTGCCGTCGGTGAGCGCGAGCCAGCGTCCCTGCTGCCACCTGAATGCGTTGCGGGGATGCGCCACACGCTCGAAGAGATAGTTCGTGTTGGCGCTCTGCACGATGTTGCAGGCCACCTTGCCTGGTGCGCGACGCAGGCCGCGTCCGCACATCTGAATCGTCGGCAGGCGAGAGGCGTCGCGCGCGAAAATGCTCGCCACGTCGGGCTGGTCGAAACCCTCAGTGAGCATCGCCACGTTCGCCACCACCTGCACACGGCCACTCGCGAAGGCCTCGATCTGGCTCTCCTTGTCGCTATCGCTCGTCACCACCTCGCAGCCGATGCCCACGGCGGCAAGGCGCTCGCGGAACGCCACGCATTCGGCGATCGTGGAGAAGAAGACGAGGCTCTTGCCCCAGCGGAAAGGATCGGCGAGATAGAAGTCCGCCACAGTGTCCACGCCGTAGTTCGGTATAACGTACGTGTTGAACTGGCTTAGATGCCCTTCGCGAACGAGACGACCGATGGAGCATGTGCGCACCGTCTCCTGAAAGGAGAGCTTCATGCGGTCCGTGCGCATTGGCGTGGCCGAGAGGCCGATCGCCCACTTTGCGCGCATCTTCTCGTAGAGCAGCACGCAGCTCTGCGTAGCCTCGTGGTGCGCCTCGTCGAGAACGACCAGGTCCACCTCGGGCGGCGCCTTTTCGAAGAGCGACACTGGCCGAATGCGGTCGCCGTAGAGGTCGCGGTTAGCCTCCATCATCTGCTGAAGCAGATGGCGACGCGGCGCCACCCAGCCCACCTTGAGCGTAGGGCCTAGATGCTGCTGAAGGCGATGAATCATCTCAAGGGCCATGTACGTCTTGCCGGAGCCCACAGGCGATTCAAGCAGCACGGAATTGTGGCCGCGTTCGGCGAACGCGGCCACACCCTCCCTTATCGCCTCCTGCTGATAGGGTCTATCTTCGTACTGCATATCCCTACGCAGCCCCCTTTGAGAAGTTGATGCCGTTGAGATAGAAGCTGCTCGTGCGCGCCGTGTGCGGGTAGAGTCCCTCAAGGTCGAACCCCTTCGAGAGCAGCGTCCCGGAGAACGACTGCAGCGTGGAATCGGACTTGAGCAGATCCGAATGGTGCGTGCCCAGTTCGGATGCGAAGTTCAGAAGGTCGGCCACGCTGCACCCCACGGGCAGGAGCGGACGCTTCTTCTGGCCGATGTTCGCAAGGTCAGTCACGCCGTAGCGCACGCAAGGATTGTCGGCTACGTCGTTCAGGCGCTCGCGCAGCAGCATCTGGTTGCGGGCGTTCGCCACGGAACGGCGGATCAGCCCCTCCAACAGCACCACCTCGCCAACGGACGCCTTCGTCTCTGCCGCGTTGCACATGCGCTCCTGCAGCATCTCCACGCCGGACGGATTGCTGAACGATGCCAGCAGACGGCGGAAATGCTCGCCGCTGTTGTCCTTGATCTCCATCTTCGTGCGGAAGAGCGACGTCTCGGCCACCGCCCCGTTGGAACAGACCTGCCGCCATGTGGCAAGGCTCATGTCTGGCATGCCAACGCCGTCCACCGGCACGCGACAGCGCACGCGCATTCCGTATGTGCTGTCGTTAGGCACGTCCCACGGGTCGTCAAGGTCGAGCATCGCGCTCAGCACGCCGTCGCTGTATTCTACGCCGGTGAGGCGCTTGTCGTTGTGCAGAACGTTCTCGATGTAGTTGATGGGCATCGGCAGACCCTTGTTCTGGGTGAGGCCGAGAGCCTGCCGGCCTTCGGTGTCCACCGTCACGCGCAGCTGAAGGTCCGGAACCTTCGCGGCCGCGCGCTCCATCACCTCGAGCGGCGTGAAGAAGCCAAACACGCCGTATGGTATGCCAAGTTCGCCGGCCAGCGTCTTGTAGAAGCGGTCGCTCAGCTTGTAGGCGGAGTTGTCGATGACGAGACTCTTGATCTTGGTCTCGTCGCAGTCGAGCGCCTCCACCATCTGGCGGGGCGTAATCGGAACGGGCTCGAAGCGATTGCAGATTCGCTCGCCCGGCTTGAGTTTGGTTTTTGTGTTTTTCATAGTGCTCACCATGATTTTAAATTGTTCTGGTAGGGTTTTTCTTACACCTGGAGTTGATTTTTCTAGGATAAATTTCATCCCATGTCTTAGGCGCTCTTCGCAATGAATCCGCGCAGACGGAGCGACCGTGTGGGATGGCGCAGCTGGCGGAGAGCCTTCGTCTCGAGCTGACGCACACGCTCGCGCGTGACGTTCAGCATCCGCCCCACCTCCTCGAGCGTGCGGCAATTGCCGTCAACAAGCCCGTAGCGGTATTCGAGCAACTCGCATTCGCGGGCGTTCAGAGTGCCCAATGCGGATATCAGCTGCTCGCGCATGAGGCTCTTGTCGGTTTCCTTGCCAGGATCGACGGCGGTCGTATCCTCCACGAAGTCGCCCATGCAGGCATCTTCGTCGTCCCCAACCTTCGCCTGAAGAGAGACAGGCGTCCACGCCATTTTTCTGAGCGAGCGCACCTTCCACTCGGGCACCCCCATTTCCCAGGCTAGTTCCTTGGCGGAGGGATCTCTTCCCAGCCGCTGCACAAGTTGCGCGCATACGCGGTTCATGTTGTGGATCTGCTCAATGAGATGCACCGGCAGGCGGATCGTGCGGGCCTGATCGGCTATCGCTCGCGTCGCGGCCTGGCGGATCCACCATGTGGCGTAGGTCGAGAACCTGTAGCCTCGCCGGTAGTCGAAAAGCTCAACCGCTCGCACAAGGCCGGTGTTGCCCTCCTGGACCAGGTCAAGGAACTCCAGACCAAGATGCAGAAGGTGTTTGATGGTGGAGACCACTAGCCTGAGGTTTGCCTCGACCACGCGAGTGCGCTTTGACTGAAGAATCTCCAACTGCCTGCGCAGTTCGCCGAAACGCTCCACGAATTCTCCCGCAGCCATTCCGGACTCCTTCTCCAAAGACGCCAATCTCGTTCGAATTGCTGCAAGTTCGACGTCACGTTTCTTCGAAGGCCGTTTCGCGAGCAGGCGGACCTTTTCGGCGATCAAAGCCCTGCAAGGCCGATAGAGTCGCTCTTCCACTTCTGCGCATAGCGACTCAAAACATTTCTGCTCTATGCAAAGTTTCTCTGCGAACCTCTCCATATCCGCACTGCTGCGAACACACTTCAGCTTTCGCCTCAGTTCTGGTATCATCGCCACATATTCCGCCCGGCCGCCCGAGAAATCTACAGAGACGATTCCGTCAAACCGTCCGTCCTGCCCCTCGATTCTGTCCAGCAGCCGCATATACATCGCCGGCGCGAACCTGAACCAGTTGAAGAGCTTTCTGCTGCTCTTCTTCGCCGCTTCCATGGCCTTGAATGCCGCCAGCTCCTCGCCTTCAGTCATAAGTGGCACCCGCGCCATCTCACGCATGTAAAGCTGGACGGTCTCATTGGACATCGCCTCCTTCTCCTTCGCGAGCTTGACCTCCTTCTCAGTCAGTTCCTCTGAATCCGTCAGTTCCTCTCCCTTCGTCATTTCCTCTCCATCCACGATCTCCTCGGTATTGATCACATCCTCGGTAAACAATTCATCTGTCTGCTCAATGTAGCTCATTCTAAGTACTCCTTTGGGGTTGGGGTTAGGTTTAATGCTTGATATTTATATATGCAGACGCAACAACTTCCATCTGCCGTACGATTTTATTGAAAATCGGAAACATCTGTTTCCATAATTCAGTCTAGCGGTCAATGATCTGAACATTGCCGTTTCGTCATGTTCACATTGTGCTATCTCCTTTCACATAAGGGAGAACTATGTCATAGGCAGAATCTTACATTGTTTTTAGGACAAAAGAAAAACGACAAAGGATCGGGTTGCATGTCGCCTCGCGTTCTTCAACCACCATCCATTGTCAAACTTCGAAACTCCGAAACCTCGAAACTTCGAAACTAGACTTGCCGCAGCGCTAAGGAAATGCTACTCTTATAAACATGAAAGCACAGCATCTTCTTATACGGGCGGCGGCAATCGCCACCACTTTCATGATTGCAGGCCTGGCGTTCGCGGCAACTCCGTACGAAGTGGCGGGGCCTAGCGCGCCGAAGCCACACGAGCAGACCGCCATGAACGAACTTTCCGCATATCTAAAAAGGCGCGTGGCGGACAAGTTGCGCGTGGGCGGCAAGGAGGGTGTTGTCTTCCGCGTGGGCGACACGGATCTTGCGCGGCGGGAGGGATTGCTCTCCTCGCAGCTTCCCTCCGAAAAGTGGATCGTGCGCTCGTTCGGCAACGAAGTGCTGCTGAACGGCGGCGGCGCTCGTGGTGCACTCTTCGCCGTGTACCATTTTCTGGAGGACTGCTGCGGCGTGCGATGGTGGAGCGAGTTTGAGGAAGACGTGCCGCCGGCGGGTCCGCTCGACCTCCCGGCGCTCGACATGCATGGCCAGCCCGCCTTCGCCTTCCGCGACATCTATCGCTCGGAAAGCGGCTCCAACCACGCTCGCTTCGAGCGGCGCGTGCGCATGAACGCCCACGGCGACGCGGCTCTCGGCGGCGCGTTCGCCTTCGGTCCGCCGAACTTCTGCCATACGTTCGACTACTACCTCAACGCCGATAAGCACATGAAGGACCATCCCGAGTGGTTCTCCCTACGCGGCGGGAAACGCGTGGGCGGGCAGCGCGACGGACAGCTCTGCCTCACGAACCCCGAAGTGCGCGACGAGATGCTCAAGCGCCTTCTCGCCAACATCGAGAAGGGAAACGCAAAGGCCCTTAAGAGCGGCGTGGAGCCTCCTCGCATCTACGACATCTCGCACAACGACAACCGCGGCTACTGCCAGTGCGACCGCTGCAACGCCGCAGCCGAGAAGTACGGCCTCTCGGGCGTCAACCTGAACTTCGTGAACTCGCTCGCCGCCGAAGTGGCAAAGAAATATCCCAACGTTCTGCTCTGCACATGGGCATACCAGTACACGCAGGACGTGCCCACGGGAGGCGTGCGCGCGGCGGACAACGTGATCGTGCGACTCTGCGACACCGACTCCAACCAGGCTTCGTCCATCGCCGAACCCGACAACCGCGCATACTACGACCGCGTGATCGCCTGGAGCAAAGTCACGAAGCACCTCTTCGTATGGGACTACGCGATCACGTTCTCGAAGGGGCTTACGGACCTGCCCTTTGCAAGCGAGTTCCACTATGGCGACCTCTTCCGCCACTACCGCGCGTACAACGTCTCGGGCATCTTCTGGGAACACGAGCATCCCTACAAGGCCGACATGTGGGAGCTTAAGTTCTTCCTCGAGACGAAGCTGATGGAGAACCCGGACCTTGACTGCAACGCGCTTATCGAACGCTTCATGCGCGAATACTACGGCCCCGCGGGCAAGCACATCCTCGCCTACCGGCGCCACCTCGACAAGATCCGCCGCGAGAAGAACGCGTTCGTGAGCTGGTTCCCGCAGCTCTCCACATTCAAGCACATCACGACGGAAGACGTCGCAACATGCAACCAGATGCTTGACGCGGCCGAGACGGCAGTTGCCGGGAATGCAAAGCTGCTGGCGCGCGTGCGGCATGCACGGCTCGGACTCGACCGCCTGATCTGCCTGCGGTCGCGTCCCATCCTCTTTCACGCTCCTGGACGCGATGGCGCAGAGGAAACGAAGATCTCAGGGTTCGACGCCGCGAAGGCGCGCCTGCGGGACGACTGGCCAAAGTGGATCGCGCCCTATCCAAAGGCAAAGGATCTCGTCAAAAAGGAACATGACTTTCTGGCCGGCATCCTCACCCCGCCAAAGTCCCTCCCCGTGCCAGATCAGTTCCGCGACAGAAGCTTCTACGATTTTCCCGCGCAGTTCCTCACGAGCCATGGGAAGAACGAGACTCTCGTGGACGACCCTGAGAGCCCAGTGGGGCGGGCGATGCGCACGGCGGCGGACAAGAGCCATTACTTCCAGCTGCCGTTCGGCGGCGGGGTCTACGACGAACATGCGAAGAAGTCGCTCGGCAACGGATCTTTCAAGACGGTGAAAGGTGATGGCTACCAATGGTACCGCCTGTGCAGAGCGAAGTTCAACGACCGCTGCTACCTGTGGCTCACGCGCGCGTGGACCACGCAGTTGAAGACGGGCAACTTTCCGAACCTCTTCGGAAAGGAGCTGGAGCTGTGGGTATCAGTGAAGTTCACCGGCCCCATGTTCCGCCCCGGCACAGATGGCGAGAGCTACATCTGGATCGACCGCGTGATCCTCGCCGTTCCTTAATTGTGAACTGAATTTAATTGCCGCCGCCAAAGAGAACCGCATGAGACATCGTTATTGTGGGATTGTGGAAATGAGCCATTATGAGATTGAAGCGGTTTTGCGGAAAGACGATTTCGGACAAAACTACCAAATCGTCGGTACAGGATATTGAGGTATCATCCTATCCCGCGTGATAATTGTCATCTTGCCGATTTGCGCCTGAGCTGGATGTCTCGGTCAAGGCACAAAGATTCCAGTTCTGGAATTGTCATGCAAAACTGCATCTTGCCGATGCTCTGCTTGATTGCAATTTCCCAGAAGGAGGCAATACTGACCGCAACATATTCTGCCTTATCTATTAGGGAATGTGCCGACATGGATAGTTCGGGCGAATCGCGCAGATACCAAAGCATTGCATGTGTGTCGAGCAAGTACATCACATGTACTCCTTAAAACATTCCAGCGGTTCATCGAAATCTGGTGCCATGTAGAACTCGCCTGTAATTCCCCCGGCATGGCGTCGTGGAGCATCTGTAGTAACATGAGATGGTACTGTGTCTCCCGAAACCGTTGCCTGTTTTTGCCTAAAGATCAGAAAATCCAAAAAAGCCAGCAACTCCTCGCGATACTGCGGGGATATTTCGTCCACTTTGTCTTTTATTGCTGCATAAGGCATGGCAAGTCTCCTAAAATTTTCATTTGCTACAACCCGCACGCTGTAGCGGTGCGCTCGAAAAGCACGCGACAAACGCAGCCACCCGGCGCGGGAAATCTGTCACCTCACCATTGTACGGGCAAGACGGAAATAGTATGCCACATTCCCCCACCCAACGCAAGCGGGAATTTGGAAATTTGAAATTTGAGTACAACACGCTGCCAGCGCGTTGAAGGGACACTATGGGGACTGTCCCCGCGGCTTCACGATGCGAAGAAGTCGTGGAAGTGGTGCCATTCGCTTGGATGCGTGCGGGTTTCCTCTTCAAGGAACGCCGCGTACTGGCGCAGAATCTCGTCCGCCTTCGCGCCACTGCCGCCTTCGAACCGCCTGAAATGCGCCTCGTAGGCGTTCCAGCCAGTGCGTACGCAAGTGACGAAGAATATGGGCGCCTCCATGATACGCGCGAACGCGAACACCCCCTTCGGCCAGCGGCACGGCCGCCCGAGGAAGTCGCATTCGAGCGTCTTGGCGGATCCAGCCGAGACCCTGTCACCGGCCATGAGCACGAGCTCTCCGCGCCCTATCGCCGCCTGCATCTCCACCGCCGTCTCCACGCCGATATCTTCCACCGCGTGAAGGCATATCTCCGAATCGTCGAAATGGCGCATGAACATGCGCATGAAGACGGCGTCATGGCCCATCTGCTGGAAGGCGTGAACGAAGGGGACACGTCCGCCAGCCGCCTGCTCATGATTTCCAAGCGCGTTCAACACCTCTATCGTGCCAAGATGAGACGATATCACGAATATCCCCTTACCGGACTCAACAAGCGCCTTGAACGCGCGATGTCCATCGTCATCTCGCGCGGAAACGACAGGAAGATTCTTCTTGAGGGTGCAGGCGTCCGTCTTGTCCGCAAGCGCCCACGCAAATCCCAGTAGATGACGGAAGACGCGCCATGCCCCTGCCTTAATTCCCAGCACTTCGTAGAATTCACGTACCGCGCGCCGCGCGCCGCCGGCGAACGGATAGATGAACGCCATCACAGGCACGCACATCATTTTTAGCGCGCCCTTTCCAAGCCATCTGTACACAAACCACATGAACCGCATACGCCATTCGCCGGCGCTCTGCTCCTCCTGTTCATGCCATTCGGCATCTTGCCGCCGTGCATGCGTTTTGTCTTTTAACGCAGAGTCGCAAAGTCGCAGAGTCGCAGAGTTTTTAGAGGGCGTTGGGTTATATGCTGCAATCTTCTGCCTTCGCCTCTTCTCCCCTCGCCACTCGATCTTAGAAAGGATGTACGCGAAGAAGAGACCTAGCGCGAGCGTTGCGCCCATCGAGCGCGTGACGGGAAACTCCGTGAACGCGAGCAGGCCAAATCCCGCGAGCGACGAGAGGAATGAATAAAGGACCGTGCGCCGCGTCTCCTGCACGGGATTGGAATGATTGAATATCACGTAGTCGAGTCCAAGCCCCGCCATCACGAAGAAGCAGAGAAGCGTGAAGCATGTAATCGGGATGCCCAACCAGCCCTGCATTCCCGCAGTGCAGGCAATGGCCATGCCGACAGGCCACGCATAGTGCAGGAATCTTCCGCGGAAGAGCAGAAGCAGGAGAAGCGCAAGCGCCACGAAGGAAACGGCGAACAGCCTCGATGCGGAATGGAACATCCTGTCGAAAATGCGTTTCACCACCTTGCGCGGCTCAAACACCACGATGCGCGGATCGTCGCTTCTGAATTCCTCTGGGCACGGCATCATTATCCTGCCGCCGCTCACGGCGAACGAGCGGACGATCCTGTGCAGCGTCTCGTCTTCCACGTGTTCCGCATCGAGGAAGCCCCTTTTGTCCTCATTCGGCATCTTCAGCCCGGTGAGCGCCGTGTACGCCTTGCCCTCGCTTTCCCTGAGCTTCTCGACGAGCGCCGCATTCTCGCGCTGGCGCTTGAGCGACGGAATCACGGCCGAGAGGCCTTTCAACCCCGCAGTCTCCTCGATCTCAAGTGACTCCTGCAGCGTCTTTCCGTGTATGAACGCTATCTTGCCGCCGCCCATCCGGCTCACCTCAAGTAGGCGCTTTTCCCCTTCCGCAAGAAACGTGCCTGGACGGTAGAACGCCGACGGGTCAAATGAGATCTCCACACGGCATATGCCGCACATCGCCACAAGCACCAAGAGAGACGATCCGATTGCCAAGATGTTTCCAAATCCGGCAGGGCGGTCACCCCGCGACCGCCTCAGACGGCATGGGGTGCCGTCCCCACCGGTAGGGCGGTCGCCCCGCGACCGCCGCCACGCGAGCGCGCACAGATACGCCGCGACAAGCCCCGCCATCGTGAAGAGCGCCATCTGGCGCAAGGCTGCAATGTCCGCGAAAAGGAGCGGCGCGAAGCAGACGAGCGACGTCGCGAGCGACTGCGCGAGCGGCCTTGCGACCCTTCCGGCCCCACCTGCCGCGCGCGCATGGTACACGTAATCGACGGCAAGCCCGATCAGCGTGGTGCCGAAAACGAAGGCGAGCACATGCGGGCGCGGAAAGAACGCGAAGAGCGCGCCGGCCGCCACGAAGAACGCCGCGCCCACCGAGACGAGCAGCTGCGGCGCAAAGCGCCACGACCGGAATAGCAGCCATCCGAGAAGCGCTACCATGGCGACGGACGCCGCCGAGAGCAGGTTGATCTCGCGCTTTGCGCGCGAAGCCGCGCGCGCCATGTGGAACACGGGCCCGCAGCACCACACCTTCAAGCCGTCTTCCTGGGCGGAGTCGTTGGCGCGTTCGGCGAACGCGCGCAGCCGTTCGGCCGCGTCACACGAAAGGTCGCCGCAGTCGAGCAGCAGAAAGTGGCGCCCGTCGCGCTCGCACGAGGGGTAGCCGCCGTTCATGGACCAGCCGGGGGCGAGGTTCGACTGAAGAGACATCGCGTAGCCGGTGGCAAGGAGAAAAGGATCGTCCTTGACGGAGAATAGCGGCGGCGCGGGACCGAAGAGCCGCGCCGCCGAGGCGTTGGCGACCTCCTTGAACCTGCCCTCGAGGAGAAGCGCGCGCGTTTCGTCCGATACAAGCCCCCGCGAGAGCGGAGCAATGCGGCGGAGGGTGCGCCGGAAGTCGGCGGCGGCGCGCAGGGAAAAGTTCGTGCATATCGCATCGGCCTTCTCGACGAGCGCGTCTGCGTTGCCGCCTTCGAGAAGCATCCGCCCCTGGAAACGGCGCCCGGCCGTCATCTCGCAGAGGAGTTTTGCGTGTTCGGCGGAGACAAGCGAGAGAATGGCGGGGTCCACGAAGAGGCCGGTGCGCGCGCGCCACGCGAGAGCGCAGGCCGCAAACGCAATCAGGACCGCAAGGACTATCCGCGCCGCCTTCACCGCTTCATCTCGATGTCGAGGCGGTCGCCGTTCTTGAACTCCACCGTCAACTTGTCTGGAAAGCCCTTCTCCGGCACGCTCTTCACGCTCTTCACGAAGTCCTTCACCTCCTTGATCTCGAATATCTTCGCGATCTTGTCCACGTTGCTCTTGAGGCTGCGCGTGGTCGTTTTCCCGTTCACGATGAAGGAGTAGTTCGTGGGGGTGGCGATGAAGGTGGACGGCATAGGCGAGACGGTGCGCCATTCGAAGGAGCGTCCCTTCTCGAACTTGAACGTGCCCTTCGAGGTGATGGTGACTTCGACGTCGGCGAGCGTCTTGCGCTGCACGAACGTCCCTTCTGCGCGTTCTGGCATCTCGGCGTCGTCCTGCCCGGCAGGGCGCGTCGCCCCGCGACCGCCTGAATTGGACGCACAGCACACCGCGACTGCGAGCGCTGCCGCTAGAAGCACATTACTCCGCTTGAACATACATGCTCTCCCTTCGTGTACTTGTAGGCAAGTTCGTTCTCCCCCACCTTCTCAAGCGTGAGGCGCACCTGCGCGCCAGGCGTAATGACGTGCGTGAACTTTATCTTCTTCACAGTGCGCAGGACGACAGACCGGCGCAGAAAGAGCTCCGCGAAATGGCGGGCCATGCCAAGCTGAACGACGCCGGGCAGAACAGGGATGCCGGGGAAGTGCCCCTCGAAGTAGCGGGCGTCGCGGTCGAAGAACATCTTGGCCGTCCACTGCGCGTCGCTCGTGCTCGTCTCGAGCACGAACGGTTCTATGAAGTCGCCTTCGAGTATCTCCTTCACGCGCGAGGCAAGCACCTTCCCCTGGGCGTTTCGCGGCAGCTCCATCACGAAGCGGTAACGCTTCGGCGCGGCGCCCTTCGGAAAGATCGGCAGCAGCTGGCGGCGCATGTCAAGAGCGAGGGCGCGCTTGCCGCACGTAACGTCCACCGCCTTCGTGTCAAGCGCAACAACCGCGCCAAGGCAGGGTCCGTGTGCTCCGTCCTGCACCGCGAGCGCCACTTCCTTCACGCCGGGGAGCGCTGCGATCTTCGCCTCCATTTCAGGAAGCGAAACGCGCTGCTCGGCAATCTTCACCATCCGGTCCATGCGTCCCTTCAGGCGGAAGCGCCGTCCGTCGGGAGAGATATCCGCGCCGTCGCCCATTTCGAACCAACGACGGCACGAGAACGGCGAGGCGACGGAGAGCCTGCCATCGGCGCACGCCTTGACCTTCACGGGACGAAACACCTGCCAGTCGAAGTCGTCCGCGCCCTCCGCGCCGCCCTGCCGCCGCCATGCGACGCCGCCCGTCTCCGTGCTGCCGAATATTTCAAGCGGCGCCACGCCGAACACCTTCTTCGCCGCCGCGCTCGTCTTTTCCGCGAGAAGCGCGCCCGAGGTCACCACCTCCACGCAGTTCTGCGGCACCTCGTACTGCCCGGCGTACGCGCAGAACCTCGCGAGAAAGCTCGGCGTCGTCACGAGGAACACCTTCTCCGCGGCGCGCATCTTCGCGAGCAGCGTCTCGGGCGCGAGGATCACCTCGGGGTCCACCCGGCACCCGGCGGCCTCAGGCAGCAGCACGCGCCACAGCATTCCGTACATGTGCCCGGGCTCGATCGTGCAAAGGAAAACCGGCCCGCCTTCCTCGCCGGAGCGCGGCAGCACTCCGCGCGCGCGGAACGAGGCGAGGTGCATTGCCACCTCCCTCGCGAGGGAACGGAAGGTCTTCACGATGCGTTTCGGCTCGGCGGTGGAGCCAGACGTGTGGAACACTGCGGAGAAGCGAATGCGGCGCACCAGCATCTCGACCAGTATTATGAGCCCCGTCGCGCAGTACGAGAGGCAGCAGTTCCACGCCGCCCATGCCAGCGGCACGTCGAAGCCCGCCTTCTCAAGGTGCCATTTCGGACCAGGCGCGTAGATCGTGGCAATGGCGATGAGCCCGTTCACGAAAAGCCATGCCGCCCACACCTGCGTGTAGCGCCTGCAGTATTCCTTCGCGCCCGGCGGAAGAATGTGCGGCGGAATCCGCTTCGCGAGCGTGTAGCAGAGAGATTCCTCTCCGAAGAGCGACAGCGCAAAGCCAGCCGAAGTGGCGGCGCTCATGACGACGGGGTACCACGCAAGGAACACGAACCGCCTCATCACGAGCGCGGCAGCCACGCACGCGGCCAGGAGAAGAATCGAACCGTACCTGCGCAGCCTCATTCGTTCACGAGCTTGGACACTGCCTTCGTCACGTCCGCAAGCGTGCGGATCTGGCGGAAGTCTTCGGGGTTCACCTTCTTCTTCGTCTCCTGCTGGAGGCGCACAACGAGATCCACCGCGTCGATGGAGTCAAGGTCCAGCTCGGTGAAAAGATTCGTCTCGGGCTTGAGCTTCTCGGGGTCGCATTCGAACTCCGCCACGAGGATGTCCTTGATCTTCTGCTCTATCTCTGCATCGGTCATTGTCTTGTTCCCGAACTCAGTTTGCTGATTGCTGGCTTTTCTCCACGAAGTCGGCGAGCGTGCTCACCGAGCGGAAGATGCGCCTGTTCTCGGCGGCGTCGGACGAAAACGTGACGCCGAACGCCTTCTTCACGGCCATGCCGAGCTCGAGGGCGTCTATGGAGTCTAATCCCAGCCCCTCACCGAAGAGCGGCATGTCGCTTTCAATGCCTTCGGGCGCCAGATCTTCGAGATCGAGGGACGAGACTATGGTCTCTTTGAGTTTTCTTTCGATTTCTTCGCGTGTCATTAACTATTTATTTTACCATAATAGATCGCACTGCGGCAAGTGCGCGCGCGCGATGAGATATGCGATTCTTCTCGTTCTCTCCAAGTTCTGCGAACGACTTGTCGAAGCCGTCTGGCACAAAAAGCGGGTCGTACCCGAAGCCGCCCGCGCCGCTGGGCGCCTCGGAGATGCGGCCAAGGCATTCGCCGCGCACCACGTGCTCGCGGCCCTCGGGGTCCACAAGCGCAACGGCGCACACAAAACGCGCGGCGCGGTTGGCGACGCCTTGCAGGTTCTTGAGCAGAAGCGCGTTGTTCGCGGGCGTGTTGGAAGGTTCGCCCGCATAGCGCGCCGAACGCACGCCGGGCGCGCCGCCAAGCGCATCCACTTCAAGGCCCGAATCGTCTGCCATCGACCAGTCGCCCTCATGGCGGGCGGCGATCGCACGCACCTTCTCAAGCGCATTGCCTTCGAAGGTGTCTGCCGTCTCCTCGACGTCGGGATTGTCCGCCAAGATCTCGAACCCCGGCAGTATCTCGCCTATCTCGCGCAGCTTGTGCGCGTTGTGCGTTGCCACGAATATTTTCATCTTTCATCTCCTCGCTTCGTGTTGAAATAACTTCAGGGGACAGGTTCCATTATACCATAATCAGCATCGTTTGCGTTCAGCGTGTGGTCTGCACTTATCATCAGAAGAAGTCGCCGGGGGGAATGGCGACAGGCTCGAAGAGCGTCTTGCCGTCCATCTTCACGCCCACCGTGTCACCCCGGCATGCGATTTCAACGTCGTACCAGCGTCCGGTCTCGAGGCTGCCCCTGCACGTCACGACCTCCTTTTTGAAAGCGGTGTAGCCGCGCACCTCAAGCGCATGCTGCTTGTTGAGCCACCCGCCGATGTTCACCATGACGGTGCGTCCCGGGTTCTCATGCCTCACATGGAAGATGAAGCCGTGCCGCCCGCCCAACCGGCGCGCCTTGAAGCGTACGGTGCAGTCGCGCCATTCATCCTTCCCGAACGGAAGTTCGGTCTCAATCGGATTGGGATCGGTCTGCCGTATCACGTTGCCATCCGCGACCCAGCATCCCTTGCGCGAACAACACTTCTTGAGATCGGGCAGCCCCTTCCAGATCACCTTGCCATCGGCGTCAACGATTTCGATGTCCTTGTACTCGGCAACTGATTCCCACGCGTGGAGCGCGAAACCGCCCGCGAGCTTCTCTTCGCCCTTCCACACGGCCGAGAAGCCGCCGTTCTCGAGACGGTCGCGGAAGGGAATGCAGATGTCGCCGAAAGGACCCTCCCACGAATAGACCGTGGGGCCACGCTGATACGCCTTGCGGCCACGGCAGGCTTCCACGCGCTCGTCTGCCGTGACCTCCTGATACGGCATCGGCAATGTCCATGAATATCTCGCTGTTGTGCGCTTGCCGTCTCCTCCACCCTTTGGCGTCACCTTCCGATACCCGTGCTCGACCTCCGGCACAGCCTTGTACAGAGGCGACTCCGCGCGGTCCGGGTAGCGCACCACCACCTTGAAGTCCGGCGCTGGCGAGATGTCGAAGCGCACGTGCCCGCCATCGGGATAGCGTGTGGACATCTTCACGTGGTACGTGCGGCCTTTCAGGACGACGTCGCTTTCGCAGTCCATGAAGTGATCGACGTATAGCGTTCCGCCGTCGCGCGAGAAGGAGTACATCGTGTCCTTGAGCGCGTAGAGGGCGCGCGGGATGTTGCCGATGCAGCATGGGCAAGCGTGCCAGGGGTAGTGGCGCTCGCGCCCGTTCGGCGGATTGCGGTAGAGGAAGTTGCGTCCGTCGTTGGATATAGACCCGAGAAGGAGGTTGTAGATGAGCCTTTCGCGCACGTCCTCGGTGCGGACGCCGCGTCCGCTCGCGTGGAGCTCGACGCACCAGAAACTCATGGCGCACGAGGCGCACGCCTCGCAGTAGCCGTCGAGCGGCAGACGCCAGTCGGGCTCGAACGCCTCGTCTCGCGCCCGCGAGCCCACGCCGCCCGTGATGTACCACTTGCGGTCGATGACGTTCTCGAAGAGACGATCGGACGCCGCGGCAAGCGGTTTGTCGTCGAAGCGATTTGCGATTGCCGTCATCCCCGTGTAGAAGTAGCAGGCGCGCACGGCGTGGCCGGTCGCCTCCTTCATCTCCTCGGCGGGACGCTCCGCCTGGTGGTACGAGGCCTCCCATCTGTCGTTCGTGCCGGGCGCCCTGTGCTGGTTGCAGATGAAGTGGCGAGCGAGGCGCACGTACTTGTCGCCCCTGCCGGGACCATCCGACGCGTTCACGGCGTCCGCGAGGCGGCAGAACGCATACTCTATTCCAGGGCATCCGTTCAGCCACATCCGCTTCGGTACAGGACCGAACACGGAGTCGATGTGGTCCGCGCACCTGATCGCCGCGTCGTAGAGACGGCGATCCTTCCCCTTCGTCATGCGGAAGTGCGCGATGCCCATCTCGATGAAGTAGCCCATCGTGTAGAACTCGTGCTTGGCTGCGTTGGAAAAGTGCTGCAGCCCGTTGACCGCGTGAAACGAATGGATGTAGCCCGAAGGCTCCTGCGCCGCAAGAACTATCGGAATCCACTCCTCTAGCTTTGCACGGAGATAGTTGTTGGCCTTGCGCCATTCGGCGTCGGCGCCGGGATCGATCTCGAGCGCGAGGCAGATGGACTCTACTGTGTTGAAGGGATAGGCGTCGCTCCACGGGCAGCCCTTGAACTTCACGCTCGGCTTCTTTCCCGCGTTGATCTCCGCCGTCGCCACGAGGTTCAGCATCTCCTCGCCGCGTCCGCCCTTCTCCATCTGACGGATGCAGTGCGGAAGCCACTGTACGGAAAGCTTGCGGAACTCGGATCGCCAGAACCCGCCCACCTTCACGTCGAGCTGCGGTACACCGTCAAGCGTCCGCACATCCTTCTCCGCCATCGCCGCGAACGCAAGGCATCCCGCCGCCGCGATTGCCATCGCAAATGTGCTTGCCGTCTTTGTTGTGTTTTTCATTGTAGCTCCTGATTTCTCCACGGGGACCGTCCCCTCTCTCACACTATAATCTGCATTTAATGTCAATACGTCTCGGGCGGCAATGTCAGGTTTCCAACATTACCGCCGGCCTGCGCTACCACGCAACGAATCGCTTAATCCTTAGTGACTGGCACGGACACATTCTTCACTGCCGCCCATTCTCTTTCTGGGGCGGATCCAGACGCTTGTTTCGCTGCGAGAAGAACCACTTCAGCACTTCGTCGTCGCGGTACGTCCTGGTCCAGACGTTGTGCCCCGCATCGGGGTATTCGCGATAGTGCGCGTTGGAGCCAGCTGCCCAGAGCGCCGAGACCATGCTACGCGAACGGAATACCGGCACGGCCCCGTCGGCCGAACCGTGGAACACCCAGATCGGCACCTTGGCGATCTTCGCCGCCTGGGCCGTGTCGCCTCCGCCGCAGATCGGCATGGCCGCCGCAAACATCTGCGGACGACGGCAGATTATGTCCCACGTGCCATAGCCGCCCATCGATATCCCCGTCACGTACAAGCGCCGCGCATCGGTCCTCTGATCCGACAGGAGCTTATCGATGAGTGCCAGCTCAAGCGCCATCGTCTCGCTCGGCTCCGGCAGCATCGTATGGCCCATCGCGCTCCAGTCAACCTCCGCCCAGCGCTTGCCGTTGGGAACCTGTCCCGCGACGAGGCGATATCCCTTCTCATTTCTGTCTAGCCAATTGAGAAGCTCCCCCACGCCGTGCCTTAGCTGCGCGACGTTGTTCGTGCCGCGCTCGCCTGCCCCGTGCAGGAAAATCACGAGCGGCACCTTCGAACCGTCATCCGGAAGTTTCTCCGCCCAGCGGTAGCGGAACACCGTGCCGTCTGCACCGGCGAACGTCTTGGCCTCAGTTCTCTCGGCAATATCGCGTGGCGCGGCGAAAGCCGCTAGAGCCATTGTGGCGATTGCCACCGCCATCAGATGTGTTTTATTCATGACGCTATTATACCATACCGCGGGCGTGTCTTTCACCCGCAAAATCCAGAAAGTTCCCGGGCGCGGGGTTTCAAGATGTCGCGGCAGAGGAGACTGAGCGGAGCATTGGAATTCCCATTGGCTTTCTGCTTCAGATGCCTTGTAAGACTACTTTGAAAACCTTATGACGAACCCGCCGCCGGGAGCCATGTGGAACGGCAGATGCTCGCCGGCCTTGACCTTGCGCGTCTCGTGGACGTACTTCTGCGCGTCCTCCTTCGCGTCTCCCGCGTCGCGGAAGATCTCCGCCTTCCATTCGCCGCCGCCAAGGAACGACGTGTCGAGCTCGCAGTCGCGCGCCTCGATCGTCGTGATGCCGCCTGCGTACCATGCACCGTCGCGCGTCTCGCGGGCTGCAACGAACCTGTGCCATCGCGCCATGTACCCCAGTGACCTTTGCCGGAGATGTCATATCCGCCCTGTTTCATGTCCGCCCAGTCAAGCGACTTCTTCCATCCCACGCTCCTTTCCGTCTCATTCAACTCCACCGCCGCCGCGATGTACACGGGCGCATCGCGGAACTGCGCCGAACGTAGTTTTGAAGCCATTGCCTGCGGTGCGAACGCCTCCTTGAACTTTTCGACTTCAACAGAGACCGCTGGATTGAAGTCCTTTGACTCCATGTACGAGAGAATGCTCTTCCTGATCGTGCAAACTTCTGGCAGCGCATTGTCGGAAAGGTTGAGTCCGCACACCATGAGGCGTCCTTCGCCGACCTTCAACTCGAAGAGCATCCCCATCGGCGTAGAGTAGTGAAGATCGGGAACAGGCATGACGATCGGCTCAATGCCATGCAGCAGGTCGGCGATGCCGTACTTCACGCCTCCTTCCACGAGATTGTACCAATGCCAGTCGGCCCAGTCCTCCGTCGGAAATCCGCGCAGCGCAGGATGGTCGGTGCGAACATAGTAGCCCAGCGTAGAGAATTCGGCGTTCGCGCTTCTGAAATGTCCCGTGGACCAATATACGGGCTTGAAATGCGACTTCGCGCTATGTGCGCCAGGGCCGGTGTAAAGAACCTTCCCGCCCTTCGCTAGCGCCGTGATTGCCGCGTCGAACGAAGAGGTCTCTAGAATCTGGTAGGGCGAGGCGTCCTCGCCGAGCCGCTGCGCCCTGCCGAACACCCAGAACGGCCAGTAGTTTTTGCCGAACTTCAGTGTGAACTTCTGCCCGGCCATGGTTCCGGCTCGCGGTCAAGCTTCAGTTCGACGAGGTTAAAGCCTTTGCGGTGAGGGGATGGTTTGATGGAAGCCACTGAAGCGGCAAGAGTGCCGCTTCCCCGACAGGAGTCGTAGTTTTGGGGAAGCGGCGCTCCCGCCGCTTCAGCCCGATGAAGTTTCACCCTCCCCTCCTTCGCCTCAAACCCTTCCGGCAATTCCACCACCAGCTTCCCGTTCGCGGGCCATGTGGCGAACACGCGTGCCTGGCGCAGCGGACGCGCCATCCGCCGCCTGGTAGACGATCGGCGCGTCTTCGCGTCCGGCATTCCCCGGCTTCACCCACTCGCGGTAGACGCCACCGCGGATCGTCACCACGTCGCCTGGCTGCGCCACATCCGCCGCACGCTGGATCGTGCGCCATGGCCTCGTGGAGGAACCTTCCGCCGCATCATCGCCGACCGGAGAGACAAAATACTCTCGCGCTGTTGCAGCCGACGGCGCAAGCACATACGCCGCAACAATGCCAACCAGGACCATCTGGACCGGCAACTCGCAAAAAAATTTGCCTCTGCCTTTTTTGCGTTCTGACCTACTGGCATCGCGTCTCCCTCTTTGTTTTAAGATGTGACTACATAAAAATCGACTGCAGGTCAACATGGATGTCGGCGTTGAGCCGGAACTTCTTCGGGACGAGGTCGATTGCGCCTTCGTACATCTGCCCGGGTTTAAGAACAGTTCTATTCATTTTTCCTCCATCGCATTCTCATACATGGATACTGAAAGCACGGCCTGGTACACAAGGCAGGCGAGCAGCACCCACACTAGGCCCGTACTTCCCGCGCACTTCTGGGCGAAGCCGAGGACGGGCGGCACCACCGCCCCGCCCGCAATCGCCATCACCATCAGCGACGTGATCTCGTTCGCCTTTTCGGGCAACTTGTCGAGCGCGATCCCCATGCACATCACGAAGGTGTTCGCCGAGGCGACCGACGCCACGAACACACAGCAGAGGAAGGCGACCGGCCCTGAACAGATGAAAAAGGCCACGACGGCAAGAATGCACAGCCCCATGCTCCAGGGGAAGCACTTCGCGGGAGAAAATCGAGCGAAGAGGGCCGCTCCGGCGGCCGTCGCGAGCGTCTTGCCCACGAAATAGACCGTCGGCCCTGTCCCGGCCATGTTCACGTCGACTTTGTACACGGTCTTGAGGAACTCCGGAATCGCCACCGAGAAGCCCACGTCCAGCCCCACCGCGAAGAATATGCCTACGGTCAACGCGAGGATCAGCGGATTGCGCAAGAGCGCAAAGCAGCTGCCGAACGTTGTCCGCGGGACGGCAAGCCCGTCCGACGTCTCCCACTCGTCTGGAATCCGCGAAAGCATCAGCCACGCGGCGGTTGCAGCCGCCACGACGCCGTAGATCGGAAACACGAGCCGCCAATTCCCCATCGCGCTCGCCGCAACATAGATGAACACTGGCGTAAGCGCCGCGCAGACTGCCTTGACGAACTGCCCGAGAGCGATGCGGCTTGCAAGGAGCGCCGGCGGCACGACGTTGCCCATGAGCGCCGGAAGCGCAGCCTGCAGAATGGTGTTGCCGATGCCTATCAGCGCGAACGCCGCAAAATACGGCCATGGACGCAACGCGCCCCCCGCCAGCGGCAGGAACATCGCGGCCACTGTCACAGCAAGCGACACCAGCACCGTGTTCTTCCGTCCGATCCTCCCCGAGAGCACCCCAGCCGGCAGCGAAACCAGGAAGAACCACACGAATATCATAGACGGCAGGAAACCAGCAGCCACTTCGTCGAGCGAACACTCGCTCTTCACCTGGTTCACCACAGTTCCCACAATGTCGGCGAACCCCATCACGAAGAACCCCGCCATGATCGGCAGAAGTAAAAGTTTCGAAGTTCTGGAGCTTTGACGTTCCAAGGTTTGAGAGTTTGAAGGTTTCATGTGCGAACGTATGCCTTTATTGTTGCGTGTATTTTTTCTGAAGCGGGACCTGATGGACGGATCGTGTAGCGCCCCACTGACGCAGGCACGATGAACGTCTCGGCGTAGTGAACGATGAACGGTGCAAACGCGCCCGTGGGACTCTCCACGGTCGCCTCTTCACCTTCCACGAGATTAAGCACGTTCACGCCGCCGCACGTATCGTGCGCAACGGGTTCCGTGAACCAGTGACGGCGCGTCTCGATGAACTCGCGCTCGTGCAGTCCCGTACGCTCCTCCTTCACGCCCGGACGCTCCGAAATTGTCTCGACGCGTCCGACGAGGTTTTTCCGCACCCACTCTGTGTCGCGGTCGAACTGGATGTTGGCGAGCGCATGTTTCACATGGATCGGACGCGGCCGGCCGTCGAGGCCCACCCGTCCCCAGTCCCACATCTTGAACGTGAAGATATAGGGCGTCGCGGAAATCTCCAGCACCATGCAGTTCGCGCCGGAGCAGTGGATCGTCCCGCCGGGAATGAGGAAATGGTCGTGCTTCTTCGCAGGGAAGGCGTTGACGTACCTGAGCGCGTCAAAGGCACCCGTCTTCTCGCTCGCACGGAGCGCGTCGGCGAACTCCTCGCGCGTGACGCCGGTCTTCTTGCCGAGATAGACGACTGGCGACGCGGACGCGTCGGCGTCGAGCAGGTAGTAGCTCTCGTCCTGCGTATAGTGCATCCCGAAGGCGTCTTGGATGTACTCGGTGAGCGGATGGCACTGGAGCGACAGGTTACCGCCGCGCATCGTGTCGAGCATGTCGAAGCGGATCGGGAACTCCGCGCCGAAGCGGGCGTGGACCTTCTCGCCGAGGAGTTCGTGCGGATGGCGAAAGACGAGGTTGATCGCCGGCGTCTCGAGAACAATTCCGCCCACGTCCATGAGAAGCGAGTTCTCCTCCGGCACGCAGTCGAAGCTCCAGGCGTAGTTCTTCTTCGACGGGCCGAGGTCGAACTTCTCCTTCATCCACTGTCCACCCCACACGCCGGGATCGAAGTAGGGCATCACGCGAAACGGACGCGACGCGGCGATTTCGAGTCCGCGTCGAAACGCCGCCCCCGTCATCATCTTCGGTTCTGCGCCGTTCGTGTCGAGGATGTAGTCCATCCTGTCGTAGCGCGAGCGCTTGTGTCGGTCAAGCGCGCGCCAATCGGCGAAGAAGCCGCGCTTGTAGAGACGCAGAACATCCTCGCCCGCGTTGTCATCGAGCCAGTTGGCGAGTCGTCCCGAACGGAAGCGCTGCTGAATCTCCCACCGCGCCATGTCGGCGTACACGTAGATGTCGCATTCGGGACAGCACACCGCCGCCGCCACGCCATAAACGAGCACGATACCCCGCGCCGCCGCGATCTTCGCCTTGACAGTCTCAACCTTCGCCGGGTCGAAATAGTCTTCCACCCTTTTGTGCGACATCACGGCGAACACGCGGTCGTCGCCCTGGTCCGCCGCAAGCATCGCACGTACCTCGTCATGCGTCTTGTTCGCCTCGCGCGTCTCGATCACCGCGTCCGGACGAAGCGCCCACTTCAGTGCATCCAGCACCTCGTCCTCCCACACGCCGTGGTAAAGATCAACGCAAATAACGCAACGCGGTAGGGCGCGATCACCGAGCGCGCCGCACCTCGCCTGCAATTCCTTGCCGATTGCCTCCCATCCGGCAACGGCGCGGCATTCGCCATCCGTCGGAACTTTTATCGTGGGAAACTTGTCGTATGACGATTCCATCTGGCCTACATCTCCGTAAACAGCGCGTGAAGGCCGAGTACGACGGATGCTTCAGGATTCTCGGCCACGACGAAACGAACCTTGCCCCACGGCGTCCAGGAGTGCGCCCACACATACTCCTGAGCCGCATCGAGAAGCGGCGCGAAATGCGAGGCGCCACCGGACCAGATGACCGTCTCGGCATCGTAAAGATGCACAAGCGCAAGCGCACCTGCACCAAGCGCGGTGGAAACCATGGCGAAGAGCCGCTTCGCCTTTTCATCGCCTTTCGCATAGTCTTCCGCGAATCGTCGGTAGTCGTAATCCACGTCTCCGGCCATTTCCTTGAGCGCCCACGTGCCCACATACGCCTCAAGACACCCCTCGCCGCCGCAGTTGCACTTCCGCCCGCCATCAAACTGGATCGGGAAGTGTCCGCCGAGAAGCCCGGCCGTACCATGCGCACCACGTTCCAAATGCCCCCGGCACACGGCGGACGTTCCCACGCCCGTGCCGAGAATCATCATGACGGCATTCTGCTCGCCCTTGGCACAGCCAAAGTTGAGTTCGCCGTAAAGCGCCGCGCGCGCATCGTTGATCACGCGGCATGGAAGCGACAGCTTTTCCCGCGCCCACGCAAAGATATCGACGTTCTCCACGCCGGCGTGCTTGTCGTTACAGCTCAGAACCCGCCCCCTCTCCTCGTCGATGATGCCAGGGAGCGCAATGCCGATTCCGTCCCAGCCGCCTGGATGCCGGGCGCGCATAGCCGAGATGCGTCGTTGAAGTTCCGCCAGCGTATCGGTGAAGCCTTCCGGCGACACCGTGAACATCTCGCTCTCGATCACTGTTCCGTCTTCCACCGTGGCCAGCTTCACCCGGCTGCCACCCATGTCCGCGCTGATGGTTTTCACTTCGCAATCCCCCACTGCTTGTTGGGCTCGGACCCCATCCAGAGTTCCAGCGTGCCGCCCTTCAGCACTTCGCGGGCGTCGAGGAGGAAGGAGTTCTGCGGCTTGCCGTTGAAGAGAGCCCTCTGTATGTACTTGTTGGCGCGGGAGGCATTGTGCGCCTTGATGGTGAATTTGTCGCCGCGACCGAAGCGTCCCCCAAGATCGATCGTCGCCTCTTCGAAAAGCGGGCTTGCGATTTCATAGACGGGTTCCGCGCGGCAGCCGCCGTCTGTCTGGAAGAGGCCGAGCGACGCCATCACAAACCATGCGCTCATCTGTCCCTGGTCCTCGTCGCCGAGCCACGCCGTTGAATCGCCAAAGCCGTAGAAGCGCTCCATGATCGACCGTGCCCACTTCTGCGTCTCCCACGGCTCTCCCGCCCAGCTGAAGAGGAACGCGAAGTGCATCGACTGCTGGTTGCCCTGCACCACGGGGAACTTCGCGTAGTGCTCGCCCGGAGCGTTGTAGCGGAACGGATAGCTCTTCTCAAAGCCCCACTTAAGCCGTTCGAGGAAGCGCTCGCGTCCGACGATCTCCACGAGCGCCGGGACGTCCTGTGGCACGAAGAACGTCAGCTGCCAGGCGTTGCCCTCTACATATCCCTTCACCGAGAATCCGTCCGCGATGGAAGTCAGGGTTTTGTCCCATTCGCCCTTCGAGTCCCTGCGATGGCAGTATCCGCTTTCGGGATTGACGGCGTTCTTCCACCAGGTACCGCGGTCGGAGAAGGTCTTGTACGCAGCCTCGTCGCCAATCGCCTTTGCGAACTGCCCCACCGTCCAGTCATCGTAGGAATACTCCATCGAGTTCGAGAAGGTGCCCTTGTCGCTTGGCACATAGTGATGCTTCATGTACGCGGCGAGGTCGCGGTTTCCGGCATAGCCGCGCCCCACCTTCTGTCCTGGTGTGGTCTGCATCTTAACGAACGCGGACAGCAGCTTCTTCGGATCGTACACGCGAATCCCCATCTGCCAGGCGCTGACCATCTGCGGAATCTCGTGTTCCGCCACCATCACCGGCATGTAGCGCATTCCCGCCGGACCCTTCCCGAGCCATCCGCCGGCCTCATAGAGCGCCATCTGCGACTTCACCCAGCGCGCGCTCCATTCCGGCCCCACGAGGTTCCACGTCTGGTTCAGATTCCAGAACGTGTTCCAGAACGCGTCGCACCCCATCGCGCGCGCGTCGGGATCGTTCAGCTTCTGGATTTTGCCGAACGGGTCGCTCCAGCGTCCATCCACATCGTTGAACGTGTTGCGGCAGAACGAACGGTAGAGGTTCGTGTAGAAGCGCTTCTTCTCAAGACGGTCCACCGTGGCGATCTTCACGCGCCCCAGCAGGTCGTTCCACGTCGCCTCGTTGGCCGCGCGCACCTTCTCGAAGCTCCAGCCGAAAGGCTCCTCGACCTCGCGCTTCAAGTTGTTCGCCGCGCCCGCGATGTCAACGAAGGAAATGCCCGAGCGCAGCTGCACGACGGTCGCGCCGTCAGCAGGCTTGAACTCCACGTAGCTTCCGAAGGACTTCGGGTTCTGCGCAGCGTGCGCGCTGCCGGTCCAGAGGGCATCGCCCTCCCATCCGCCGAACTTCGCGATGTCGCGGTCGAACTCGATCACGAAGTGGACGGTATAGAACTGGTCGGCGTCGCGGCTCCACACGCGCGGCGTCTCCTGCTTCGAGAAGCCTTCGATCCGGCGCGGACCCGTCTGGCGCATTTCGCAGTCCAAAATGTTGTATGTATACTCGGTGGGCGTAAACAGATCAATCATCACACGCGGCGTCTTGCCAGCCGGATACGTGTAGCGCTGGAATCCGCAGCGGTCGGTGGCGGTGAGTTCGGCGAAGATGTCGTAGTCCGTTAGTTTCACTGCGTAGTATCCCGCCTTGCACACTTCGCCCGGCTTGTCGATGTACGAGCGGTAGCCGTCGGAATGGCCTTTGATCTCGGAGCTGTCGCCCATCTTGATCTTGAGCGCTCCTGTCGTAGGCATCGTGCCGAGTCCCGCCATGGTCCACTCGTGAATGTGGCTGAAGCAACCGACGCTCTCGATGGTGGGGTCGTACCCGCCCTGCCATAATCCCCTGCCAGGCGTGCCTTCATTGTCAGGCGCGAGCTTCACCATGCTGAACGGCATCCACGGGCCTGGCACGAGCATCCAGCGCGAGTGCGCCGTGCCCATGCGGGTATCCACATAGCCCGCCACGCCAGCGTCGCGCTGCGGCGTGCGCACTACAGTTCCTTCCCGCACACACTCCCCATCAACAAACACACGGTATTTACCTTGGGCCGCCGCGTCCATCGGCGCCTCGAACGAATACGCCCCTGCCTCAACGCGCTGCTCCAATGCGACCTTGCCGTCAATCTCCACGCGCACTACGGGCGCGCCATCCAGATGCTCCACGTCTACGAGAAGCGGCAGCTTCCCCGTACCAGGAATCAGATAGTCGCCCGCCTTCACGCTTCGCACGTACGCGCCCTTGTGCGCAAGGCGCACCACTGCATCGTTCGGGCCTTCGAGGCGCACGTCGTCGAAGATCGCCCAGCTGCCTTCGATGGACGTGATCTTGATCTCATTCCCGCCCTCGACGATTTCGCTGTCCGCAAGGTCGAACTTCGCCGTGAACGGTTTTGCCGTAGAGAAGTCGCCCTTCATGATGGAGGCGTCTCCCCCGCCGGCGGGCAGCACAATCTTCCGCGCATTGCCGTTCACCGACACCTTCAGGAGAGGCCGTTCGTTCGCCTTTTTCTGGACGTCAGCGAAGTCGATGTAGAGCGTCCATGCGCCGCCCGTGCCCTTCTTCGTGATGTCGAAGAGGATGTTCGCCTGCTGCGTGCGGCGCCCGGCGATGCGGCTAGACCCCGCCCACTTGTCGTTGATTCCGGGAAGAACATACGGGAAGTCCTTCTTGGCGTTTGATCTTCCTACGAGGAAGTAGTTGTTTTCCCATCCGAAGTCGTGCTGCAGGAAATCATTGTATCCACTCGGCGCAAGCGCGAACTCGTTGCCTGTGCCGTCCTTCTGGCCGATCTGCCACACGACGTGCGCATTTGCCGCAATGATGGCCGCCGCCACCGCAACCATCAACAAACTACGTTTCATATTATTTTTTCTTTCAGCTAATAAGTCCTGCCAAGCTTATCTTGGCGTACCACCAATCGTGTCTGACTCTCGCGCCCCTCAGCTCGTCGTCGGCCGGCGTCTCGAACACGACGGGCCGCGGCATGTGCGCGGCGGACGCGGCAAGCGCGGTCGTTGCGGCGGCCATCGCCGCAATCACCAGTATCTTGTTCATCCGTGCCATTTCATTTTCCTTTTTTTCTGTTGCGACGCACATTATACCACATTCTGCGGCAAGCCGCCGCGCACGCTTCAGCGCACGATCATGAGCGTGCCAGGAGTGTAGCCCAGCTGCAAACCAGTCGCATCGGCGCGCAGGCGGTATTGGGAGAGAACTTCGCCATTGACGGAAAGACTGAACTTGGTCGTTGCGTCGGGCGGAGTGGCATTCCCCCACTTGACGAGATACGGGTCGTCGGAACCGATAATCGCCCTCGGCGAACGCGCGCCCAATTCCACGACGATGCGCGCATTTTCCGCGAAGGAAACGTAGTCGGTCCTTGAGGAGAACTTCGACTGCGGCACCCACGCGACGTCAAGTTCCGAAAGGTCGAGCGTGGCACCGTCGAGGAGGCGTACCGTGTGGATCTTCGACGTTCCGTTCGCGAAGTCGCCGATCCGAAGCCTCTTCGATATCGAAATGACACCAGTACCGTCGTCCACCGAGCCGTTCACGTTGCGCGAGATCAGCGTTCCCAGCGAAAGCGGACAATAGACGTACATCGCGTGTTCGAAGTTCTCGAAGGTCGCCGCCGATGCGTCCACGCTTCCATCCACCCCGCTCTTGCCGATACTGAACACGCCTTCCTTTCCAAGGCGCACCGTCCCCTCTCCAACGGTGGCGTTCACCATGAAAAACCTCCCGCCGACGGGCGTGAACACGTCGAGCACATGCCCGCCCAGGTCGAGCGTCGCAGGCGCGTATCCAGAATTGATTATGCCGTACTTGCCGTGCAAAACAAACATGGAATCCGCGCTCAGGCGCACGTTCGCCATTTGGGCGTATGTGTCTTCCACCGAATATCCGTTCGCGAGGATGCCGCCGGCGAACTCGAAGGCGTATCCCGTGAGCGGATGCTGCCCGCATACGTCCAGCACGGCGCCGGAGTCGATCTTGACGTTCGCGGAGACGTTCGTCACCCCGAGCGGCGTGACGCTCTGCTCGATGCGGTACGTGCCGGCGGCGACTTCCGTGCCGCCGGTGTGCGAATGGGCCACGCAGTCGGCCCAGATGCCATCGCCGTCCTTGACCACCTTCAAGCCGCCAGTGAAACGGATGCCGTGGTTTCGGACCGCGTCTTCCCCGGGCACGTCGATGTGCAACACGCCACCGCCCACCGAATCGGTGACGGTGGCGTAGCCGGACGTCTCCAGCGCGCTGCCGTGCGAGCTGGACGGGGCGACCTTGTCGGTATCGTAGAGACGCACTTCCAGAATGTCCAGTTCTCCGTCTTCACCGCTGTTGTCGGCACACAGCAAAACCGCGCCCTGATTGAAGAAGTCGGTCGAATCGACAGTGCCTTCGTGCGCGAGCTCTCCGTTCAGATACACCTTGTTTCCTGAGGCGTTGGCAGTAATCAGAATTTCCTGAAACAAAGTGGTGGCCAGGCATGCGAGGGTTCCGTAAGGCTTAAAATAGCCGCTGGAGCAGCCTATCGTGCTGTCGCTACTCTTGATGAAGAGCGCGGCATCACCTTGGTTCGTGAGGTCGCGGGAAAGAAAACTTCTGTTTCCAGAGGCGCTACGCCTGATGAACTGAATAGACATAGCCCACTCGTGGTTCTTCACTGAGTCCGGCACGGGCAGTCGCACATGGTATTTTGCGGGAATACGGAGCATATATTCGCCCGAGAAGCGCTCTGTCGCGACGACACTCATGCCGCCCAGGTCTGCTATCGCGTCCGAACCCTTGCCGTTGCCGTAGCATGGGATTCCTGCCTCGCCGCCCGGCAGGGCGGAGGCGAGCACGGCTGCGCTCTTCGGGTTTGCGGGATCGAAGTCGTTGAAATCCCATTTCGCGACAGGCTGCGCCGCACCCGCCTTGATCCCAGAGACGGCAAGCGAGTGCCCGGCGAGGTCGAGCGTGCCGCCGGCAGGAATTTCAAGCACGCCGTCTGCGCGACGGTCGACGTCCGCAGCGAGCGTTGTGGAGGCGCCGAGGACGGTCGGCTGGGGACTTGTGAAACCGTCGTAGATGCTCACCTCGGCTATGTAGAGTAGATTATCTTCGTTGTCGTTGTCTGCACTGAGAAGAATGCCACCATCGTTGAAAAACGTCGATGAATCCTGTATCGAGGAGAGCGCCACGTCGCCGTCGAGATACACGGTGTTGCCGGATGCGTCGGCATTGATCACGAGTTCGTGCCAGCGCCAGCCCTTTGCACTGCGTCCACCCTTTGGGTAGAAGATTCCGGTGCTGCAGCCAAGGGCGGGATAGGCGACGCCCTGAATAAAGAGCGAACCGTCGCCGTTGTTGGCGAGCTTGTTCGAGAAGAAGCAGGCTTTCGCCGACGTGCCGTCTGCTGGACGGTAGTACTTCAAGCGCATCGACCAGGCGTGGTTCTTCAGCGAATCGGGCGTCGTCAGCTTCACGTGGTAGTATTGGGGGATGGCGAGCGCGTATTCGCCGGGAGCTAGACCGGGGCATTCGGTAGAGTCGGCGCCCACCACGTACATGCCGCCGAGCGTTCCGTCCGCAGTGGGCGCGGTGCCAGCGCCCTTGTAGTAGCACGGAACTCCAGCCGGCCCGCCCGGCAGGGCGGAGGCGAGCACGGCGGCGTTCTTCGGGTTCGCGGGATCGTAGTTCTGGAAGTTCCACTTTGCCACGAGCGAGCCGGCTCTCGTCGCAGCCAGCACCGACGGCAGTTCGCCGGTGACGAGCCAGCGGAAGAGCGCGGCGCACTTCGGGTCGCCTGCGGCAAGCGACTCGGGGTGGAACTGGACGGCACGGATGTTCAGCGACTTGTTCTCGATCGCCTCGATCACGCCGTCCGGCGCGGTCGCCGCCACGGTGAATCCCGGCGCGAGCTTCTTCACCGCCTGATGGTGGGTGGAATTGACGAGATGGCACGAACTCTGGAAGATCGGCTTCAGGTAGCCGTCGTTCGAGACCTGCACGAAATGGGTCGAGGCGTGCGCGGCGCCGCGTTCGCTTGCAAGGTCCTGATAGAGCGTGCCGCCGTGATAGACGTTGATCATCTGCTGCCCCCGGCAGATTCCGAACACGGGCTTCTTCAGAGCCGTCGCCACATCGAGAAGCGCCCATTCAAAGGCGTCGCGCTTCAGGTTGGATGCTTTGCAGTACGACTTCCGCGTCTCTCCGTAGCGAGTGGGGTCGACGTCCTCGCCACCGCACAGGACGAGCAGATCGACGCCGCTCACCAAGTTCGTGAGCGCGGCGGCATCGTCCGTCCAGCCCAAGATGCGAACGGTCGCCCCCTGGTTGGAGAAGGCCGTCTGCACGTTCTCGGGTGCGGACGGCGTACTGCCTGAACACACGTCGGCTAGTCCGGCCACGAATTCGGCGGCTTGTGATGGCGAGGGCGCCGTCACTACGCAGATTGCGATCGCAGCAAGCGCGGCGAGTTTGCTACACGCTGATTTGCTTTTAACTGTTTTCATGGCTCTTGTTCCTGTTTTCGGTGGCGCCAACGACAATCCGCGCCTTTGCTGAATAGTTTACCAAACCCGCCGTTTGACCTTCAATTGTACAATCCTAAAATCCGATTGCACAACATCGGCTACAACAAGGGTGCCATGTACAGCGGGAGGTGAAGTATCCCGTCATTGAAGTCCGAAATCCACGATTCCGCCGGATATACGGCATTAATAATGGAATAGTTGACTTGCATGACCTATTTATGGTATAATTCCGCCCGTAATAAGCACTCACAAGGAGATTGGCTATGATTGGAAGAGAAAAAGAACAGCGGCGGCTTCGCGAATTAGCGGATTCGAATGAGGCCGAGTTTGTCGCAGTCTATGGGCGTCGGCGCGTGGGGAAAACCTACCTTGTCCGCGAGACTTTCGACGGGGAATTCACTTTTTGCCATTCCGGCATGGCTCGCGTCGGCATGGCAAAGCAACTCCAGGCTTTTCGCAGCTCACTCAGGGAATGGGGGGACGAACATTGTCCGAGGCTGACGAACTGGATCGATGCGTTTGACCGCCTGAAGCTGCTCGTAAAGGGTTGTGGCCAACGCAGAAAGATCGTGTTCATCGACGAAATGCCGTGGATGGACACGCCGAAGTCCGGATTCGTCCCTGCGCTAGAACATTTCTGGAACGGATGGGCATCCGCTCGAAAGGACATGATGCTCATCGTCTGCGGCAGTGCGACCTCCTGGATAATCGACAAGGTTCTCAAAAACAAAGGCGGCCTGCATGACCGAGTGACCGGACAGATCGCGCTTGAGCCATTCACGCTAAGGGAATGCGAGCTTTATGCGCAGTCTCGCGGGCTTGACTACACACGGCGCATGGTCACTGAATGTTACATGGCACTTGGCGGGATTCCGTACTACTGGCGGATGCTTCGGCGGGGGATGAGCCCCGCGCAGAATTTCGACGAGCTGTTCTTCTCGCCCAAGGGGCAGCTTCGTTTCGAGTTCGACGAACTCTATGCGTCACTGTTCAAAAGGAAGGAACCGTACGTGAAGATTGTAACAACGCTGGGTACGAGGACCTACGGATTGACAAGGGACGAATTACTGGCGGCGGCGGGCCTCTCCGATGGCGGGCGGATCGGAAGGTATCTTGAGGAACTGGAAACATGCGGATTCATACGAAGATGCCGGGCCTTGGGCAAGAAGACGAAGAACTCGGTATTTCAGATCATAGACAACTATACTCTCTTCCACCTTCAGTTCATCGCGAACGGGAACGGAAAGAATGCTCGTGGATGGACCGACCGGCTAGAGACCGCTGATTACTATTCATGGGCGGGATGCGCTTTCGAGCGCGTGTGCCTCCAGCACGTCCTCTCCATCAAGCATGCACTTGAGATAGGCGGCGTAAAGACAAGCGAACACTCTTGGCGCGGTATTGCGCCCGACGGGAGTCCCGCGCAAATCGACATGCTGATAGACCGCAACGACGGCATCGTCGATCTGTGCGAGATGAAATACACGAAGGACGCATACGCGCTCTCGGAGGAAGAATGGAACCGGATATCGAGGCGTCGAACGGCCCTGCGCAGCGTACTCCCTCCCTCAAAAGCCATCCATGTCGTGATGGTCACTGCCCAGCCGATGGTCAGAAACGCCTGGTCGAAAGAGGTAATGGCGTTCGTCACGGCCGACGACCTCTTCAAGGACTGACTTCACGTTTTGCGAGCAAAGGGAATTGCCCGGTGGCTTGACGCGGACATCTGCGAGGCTACCGGCGGGCGTTGTTCTGCCCGCGCCAGCGCTCGGCGGTGAGGCCGGTATCCGCCTTGAACATGCGGCAGAAATATTGAGCGGATGCGAAGCCGGAGCGGGCGACAATATCGGCTACAGGAAGCTCCGTATTTGCCAGAAGCCGTTTCGCAGCCGACAGCCGGCTTTCAATCAGCTCCTGCTGAACCGTGCGCCCAAGTGCCTTGCGGAACCCCTCCTCGACCATCGGAAGCGATTTGCCGACGAATGCGGCAACATCTTCCGCTGTAAGCCGCTTCTCGACATTTCTTGAAATGTACACGAGCGCGTCCGAGATCCACTTCTGCGCGAATGCGTACGTTTCGGTTGACCGGCGCAGTATGACTTCGCCAGGCTTGACGCGGATGGCCGGGGGATTCTTCCGCGCCGCTTCCGAGCGCATCATCCGCGACAGTACAGCCACGGCCGCCGCGCCCACTCGGTGGCCGGAGTTGTCGATGGAGGAAATGGAGGGCGCCACGAACGAGCAAACGAGCGGATCGTTGTCCACGCCCAGTACGGCAAGATTGTCCGGCACAGCGATGTTTTCACTTCGGCAGACGCACAGCACCTGATAGGCCCGTGTGTCGTGGCAGCAGAACACCGCTGTGCGCGGCGGCAGTCCCTTGAGCCACTGGGCGAGGCTGCGCGCGTCGACGCCGAGCGTCACGTCCTCCTTGCGCGTCACGCGGGCGTCGTACTCCGCAAGGGCGCGACGCGGGGTCTTGAACACGGAGCATGAAAAATAGTGGCTCTTCAGCAAGGCCACGAAGGCGTCGCGCCGCTCGTCTGAATAATTGTAGCCCTCGTAACCACAGTAGGCAAATGAAGTGAAGCGCCGCGCAAGAAAGTGTTCGGCGGCCTTTCGCCCGATTGCCGTCTGGTCGCCATCAACCGAACCAAACAATGGATACCGCTTGTTGCAGAACACGTCCACCACCGGAAGCCCAGAGGCCACAAGCCTTTGGGCCATCGCATCGTCCGCCACGCGTGCGATCACGCCGTCAAAACCATGAAGCGACTTGGAGCGCTTCAGAGAATCGGCGTCCAGGAATTCGAGCGTCCAGTTGTCCTCGCGCAACGCCGCATCGGCAATGCCGCAACAGAGCTCGCGCCCATAGGCGCGATCCCTTTCCACGATCACGGCGACACGCCGTTCTCTGTCATGGCGCTTGTTTTTCACGTCAAGATTATACCAAACCTGCCGCCGAACCTCCACTTGCACAATCCTAAAATTCAGTTGCACGGAAGCGGAGAGTTGTGGACATAGCGGCCCGCACGCCTGCAGATCATCGTGCGTGCATTTTTCCAAAGCACTCGCCCGCTTCGCACTTGCACAATCCTAAAATCCGATTGGCTTGACGCGGCTCCGGTGCGTGGCCACCTTCTCAATCCAGTAGTCGGCCATGCGGATGTGCGCCGCGTAGGTCGGGTGCGCCGCATCCCAGAACCAGTAGCCCGGTCGCGGATTCTCCTTCAGAAGCGTTTCGGCGTAGAGCTTCTGGAAGTCGACGAAACACAGCCCGTGACGTTCGGCCACCTCCCTTGCCGCCCTGCGCCAGGGGGCGAACGCCTCGACATCCGGCCCGTAGATGGTGAACGGCTCGCAGATCACCATCTCCACGCCGGGCAGCCTTGCCAGCGTATTCGACACTAGCGTCTCCAGATTCGCCGCATACTTCTCCAACGTCAGGCCCTTGTTCTTCTTCCCGTGGTGGAAGTCGTTGATCCCCACGAGAAGCGATACGACATCCGGCTTCAGGTTCCCCTTGCGATCAGGGAATGGCGAACGCCAACCATTCTCCGAGAACTTCAGGTTGAAGACATCTCTCTCCCACCGGGCGAGAAGCCGCTCCGTGTCGTCGCCGCTGACGGCGCGGTTCAGGAAGCACAGGCGCTTTTCGGGGCGGTAGCCAAGGTAGCGCGCGGCGATCTCCGCCTGGTAGCCGTGCCCAAGATAGTGGTTCATGTCCCCTTGGCGTCCGCCGTGGGTGATCGAATCGCCGATGAACAACACGACGCTTCCGTCCTTGAACACACCGTCAGGCGCAAGCTCGCGCGGCATGCCGGCCGCCGCCGTCATCGCGAAGGCTGCAATCATCAACATCTTCTTCATTTCGTTTTCCTTATCTGCATCTCCGCGTCCCCGCGGAATTCACTTGCACTTTACACCCCGTTGTAGTTCTCCCACCGCGTTCACGTCGATGCCGCCCGCGCCGCTGAAGAGTGATACAATTTCCATGAGCGGTATTATACCAAAAATCCCCTCCTACGGCACGAGTTATCGACCCCAATCTCGCCCAGCGGTGGCGCCATTGCTTGACGCGAGACGCGAGACATTAGACGTGAACAATCAGCCACCAGACAATGACGCTATGCAATGCCAACTCATCGGGGACAGTCCCCGCGTGCTTCCGAATTGTCCAAGGTCTCCTACCGCCGCACGCTCTTCAGTTCGTACGCGCGGCTTGAGTCTTCAAGGACATGCTTCGCGCCGTCGACAATGCGCAGGCTGCGGTCGGCAGGCGTCGCCCGCGCGATCTCCGCCGGGTCGAGAGGGCGCGCGACCACCAGGACTTCGTCTATCCAGCCTTTGTACGGCACGTCGTTGATGGTGCGGCCGATCAGAAGCGGCCCCGGCTTTATGTCCGGCGCCTGGCGGTCCTCCCCGGCGAGCTTCCCGTTGAAGTACACCTTGCGCGTTTCACCGTCCCAGGTGCCGACCACCTGATGCCATGCACCATCGCCTAGGCCAGGCGTCTTGACCGTGAGGTCGCGCCAGTTCCAGTAGTTGTGCACGGCGTCAGGGCCCGCATGGCGGAAGGAGTTGCCGGCACCGTTCGTATTGCGCTCACCGTAGCCCAGCCAGCCGCCCTGCGGCTTAAGGCCCTTGTCCGCACGGATCCATGCAGACACCGTATAGGGAGCCTTCCCAAGCGGCATCGCGGCAGGCAGGCTCCGCAGCTCGAGCGTGTCGGATCCGCCGAAGTAGAGGCAGCCGCCCGTGCGGCCCGCGCCCGAGTATGCGACGCCGCCCTCGCCCTGCTCAAGACGGGCCTTCGCCGGGCCAAAGCTCTCAAGCGCCGTGGCGGCCGTGTCAAAAGGATAGTATAGCACGGTTCCATTAGGAACCTTGTATCCCGCCGCCGATGCAAGCGACTTCAGTACGCACATCAATGCGAAGGCTTTCGTTGCATGTCTCATTCCTGATTTCCTTTATTCCGGATCTGCTTTGAATCCATCTGCTTCGCGTGGAGCGCCGCACCTTATGCGGGGCACCCCTGTATTTGACGCCCATCAGGCTTTCGTCTGTCATCGATCGTCATCCTTTCCGAAAATGTGAACAGGCATAGCACACTTTCCCAACCGATTCTATCTGTTGCAATTACGCTCAGAAATCTGTGTCTGGGCTAGGGCAGGGCAGACAGAAGTCGAGTCGGGATTTGTCCACTCGAAGGGAAAAGTCCGGCACTTCTCGGGCTTCACGGGATTGATGCGGCAGAGGTTGTCCTCCGTCAGATAGGCGCACGAGCCGTCCGGACGGCTCTTGAGAATCAGGCTCTTGCGGTCTGGCGCGACTTCGGTCTCGCGTTCGATGAACTCGGCTTCATCCATTCCAAGGAACGCAGCGATGCGCGCGATCTCCGCGTCAGAGACGCGCACGATCCCGTCCTTGATGCGGCAGCACGCCCCGCACATTCTACACTTGAACTCGTTCAGCTCCATCTCTTTGCGGCCTTTGCGTTCTTTGCGGCAGAAACCATTGTACATTCTTATTGGCCATTGGCAACACTACAACACCACCTTTTTCGCCTTCTCGTAGTCTTCCGGCGCGACGAGCACGCACATGCGCGTTCCAAGTCCACCGTTTCCGTAGCGGTGATAGGAACGATCTTCGCTGAGGATGTCGAGTCGGCATCTTATGTGAGCATCCTCAAGCGCTTGCGCCGCCGCCTTTGCC
>JAFXIL010000111.1 GCA_017563185.1 Kiritimatiellia bacterium
AGTGTGCATCCGATCCGCCGCCTAGTCAGGCTCAATGTCGCCTTGCAGGGCGGCAGACGGCCTGTGTGCGTTGATGTCGGCATTGTGCCCGTGATGGCGGACGGCAACGCCGAACTGCTCTACGCCATCGACTGCGGCGAGAGCGAGTAAGTTCTGCGCCTGTGGCGCATAAGGCGTAATCCTTCGGCGACGAGCGGGCTTCAACGACTCCAAGACTCCAAGACTCCCAGCAGCGAAAGCAATGAGTGTGAGATTATGGAATTGTGAAATTGTGAAATTGTGGAATTGTGCCATTATGAAATTGAAGGCGGACAATTCCAGAATGTCTCACTGCCACAATGCCACAATGCCATAATGCCACAATGCCATAATGCTAGGACAGACGACAGAGGACAAAGGATCTGGCAGCAGAGTGCTTCGCGAGATGCAGCCTTCATACTCTGTCCTCAACTTCGTATTGTTCACAAATCTCAATTGTTCACAATTGCCACCCTGGTCACCAATGCAAATTTCTGCCATTTGTGCATTGCCGCCTTTTCCCCTTGTGCGGGCGCAAGCGACTTTGATATACTTTTGCTGGGAAAATTACAATAGAAAGGTAATGAAGGTGAAGCAGGGAAAGATGATGTTATGTGTGGCGTTCGCCGCCTTGGTTTGCGTGGCGGCATGTGCGCAGGCGGCTGCGGCCACAGGCGCGGGCGGTGGTTACCTTTTCGCCCACATGCGCACCGGCCGTGAATACGGGCATCTGTATTTCGACGTGTCGCGCGATGGCATAACGTGGACCCAGATCAACGGCGGCAGGGAGATACCGCTTGCCCCGGCCTATCTGGGACATCCGTACATCACCGAGGATGACCACGGCGAGTTCTACCTGATCGGCACCACGTCCGGGAAGGCCCCGCATGACGTCGTGGTGTGGCGTTCGCGCGACCTGGTTCGGTGGAGCCATGTGGTCATCGACAAGTCCCATCTGGCCCTGCCGGAAGGTTTTGTGAACGACACGTATTGGTACGGAGCCGTAAAGATATTCTTCGACCGCCCCAGCCGACAGTTCATGCTGACGTGGCACGCGGAACGCGCATCCACAAAGAACAACACGGAGAAGTGGGAGAGCATGCGGACATTCTACGTGCTCACCCGCGACTTCAAGACGTTCACCAAGGCCGCACCGCTCTTCGACTGCAAAGGCGAGGATGCGAAAATGGCGCAGATAGACACGTCGGTGCATTTCCACCAAGGCGCGTACTACGCCATCGTGAAGGACGAACGCTGGGAGAAAAGCGCCCCCGGCACCTACAAGTCGATCCGCCTCGCGAAATCTAAGTCCCTGACCGGTCCGTGGTCGCCGCCGGGCGTTCCGCTCACCCCGCATTGGCGCGAGGCGCCGTCACTCGTTCCGTCGCCTGATGGACAGTCATGGCATCTATACGCCGAGGAATACCCCAGGGGCTACCGTATGTACAAGTCTGCCTCGCTCGACCAGCCTGGTCCATGGCGCGAAGTGCCGCTGAAATACGAAGGCCTCATCCGGCACGGATGCGTCATACGGATCAATGAAGCGGTTTATCGCGGACTTCTCGCAGCCGCCGAAACTTTCCCCGCCGGCGCCATGCCGGTGCCGAAGAACGTGCCGAAGCTGCCCGCGTTCGCCTACATCGCTATCAACTTCCACACGAAGTACGACGCGGAAGGGGCAGTTGCGACGAATGAATACTGGCCCGTTGAGAAGATCATCGGCCGCGGCTACGCGATGGCATCGTTCCCGGTGATCAAGGTGGCGGCGGAACTGACTTCATGCGCTGCGATATCATGGTAGTTTAAAAAAGCACCTGCACGGAAGAAATCCAATGAGAGTTGTAGTTCAAGCTTTGGTTTTCTCGGTGATTTCCAGCATTGCGTTCGCGGGAGGATATCCGTACGCGCCTGCCGGGCTGAACGACGTGAAGGTGACGGGCGGGTTCTGGCTCGCGCGCATCGAGACGAACAGGCTCGTGACTGTCAAGACCGACTTCCGCAAGTGCGAGGAGACGGGGCGCATAGCGAACTTCGAACGGGCCGCGCGGCGCGAGAAGGGCGGCTTCAAGGGCGTGCCCTGGGACGACTCCGACGTCTTCAAGGTCATCGAAGGCGCGGCCTACACGCTCGCGCAGCATCCCGATCCCGAGCTCGACCGCTACCTCGACAACCTCATCGCCCAGATCGCCGGCGCGCAGGAGCAGGACGGATATCTCTACACCGCCCGCACGCTTGGGTACAAGGCGCCGATGATGGGCCCGAAGCCGTTCAGCAGAAACCGCGACGCATGCGAGCTGTACAACGTGGGCCATCTCTACGAGGCCGCCGTGGCGCACTACGAGGTGACGGGCAAGCGCACGCTTCTCGACGTGGCGACCAGGAACGCCGACCTCGTCGCGAAGACGTTCGGCCTCGGCGAGGGACAGAGCTGCGAAACTTCGGGACACGAGGAAATCGAGATCGGCCTCTGCCGTCTCTACCAGGCGACTGGAGATGCGAAGTACCTCAAGCTCGCGCAGCACTTCATCGACATGCGCGGGCGCAGGGACCTCAGGCCCGTCTGGGGTGCAGCGTACCAGGACCACAAGCCGGTGCTCGAGCAGAAGGAGGCGCTCGGACACGCCGTCCGCGCCGCGTACCTCTACGCCGGCATGGCCGACGTCGCGGCGCTCACGGGCAACACGGCGTACGTGGACGCGATCGACGCGCTCTGGAGCAACGTCGTCTCCAGAAAGCTCCACCTCAACGGCGGAATCGGCGCAAGACGTCATGTCAAGTACCGCGACCCCGCGCTCGGCAGCGCGCACGAGGCGTTTGGCGACGAGTACGACCTGCAGAATCTCGACGCCTACCTCGAGACGTGCGCGGCGATCGGCAACGCGCTCTGGAACGAGCGCATGTTTCTCCTGCACGGAGACGCGAAGTACATCGACGTGATGGAACGCACGCTCTACAACGGACTCATCAGCGGCGTCTCCATCGGCGGCGACGAGTTCTTCTATCCAAATCCGCTGGCGTCGAAGGGCGGATACAAGCGCTCGAAGTGGTTCGGGTGCAGCTGCTGCCCCGTGAACGTGGTGCGCTTCATTCCGCAGATCGGACGCTTCGCGTATGCGGCGAAGGACGATTCGGCGTACGTGAACCTGTTTGTGGAAAGCGAGGCGAAGCTGCGGCTCGCCGGTGGTGAGGTGAAGCTCGTGCAGAAGACGGCGTACCCGTGGAACGGCTACGTGAGGATCGTGGTGACGCCAGGTAGGGCGGGCAGCCCTCTGCCCGCCGCGGCGGTCGCGGGGCGACCGCCCTACCTGCGCTTCACGCTCAACATCCGCGTGCCGGGATGGTGCGTTGGAAGGCCGGTGCCGAGCGATCTATACGAACAGGTCGTGCCGGGCACGCTTGATGACTTCCGCGTGACGGTGAACGGCGCGGCGGTGAAGGTGGCGCCAGTGAAGGGCTACTGCGTGATCAGCCGCGAATGGAAGACGGGCGACGTGGTGGAGATTTCAATGAACATGCCGGCGAGGCGCATCAAGGCGAACGACAAGGTCGCGGCGGACCGTGGGCGCTACGCGGTGGAGCGGGGGCCGATAGTTTTCTGCGCCGAGGGAATCGACAACGGCGGCAAGGCGTTCAATGCCTGCCTGCCGCTGAGCACGGTCTTCACCGAGGGCGAAATCGAGATCGCCTCGACGCGGATGGTGTCGCTCGTGGGCGGAGGGCTGACGCTTGTGCCGTACTTCGCGTGGTGCCATCGTGGCGCGGGCGAGATGCAAACGTGGTTTGCCGAGAGCACGGAGGCGACGGAATTTCGCATTCGTCTCAAGTGCCGTCCGAAAAGATCGGCCGGCATCGTCGAGATTCGCACGCGCTAAGGATGACGGGTGGCCATCAAATAGTCGATGTTGCTGGAGGAGTTCAACCATGAAACATTGCATTGCTTTTGGTACCGTCTCCCTTGCGCTGGCGGCATGTGCATATCTGCCGCCCGTCGAGGAACGGTGCGGCGTGAAGGTGGAGATCGGCTCGTTCCCGCAGAAGATCGAGCGTCCCGGCAAGAACCCCTACGCCTGGCCGCTCGGCGTCACCGAGGTGCAGGCCGGCGCGCCGCGCGCCTTTCCGGTGACGCTGGAGAACAAGACGGAGAAGTCCGTTTCCGGCGAGCTTGAGGTGTGGATGAACGACGACTGGGACGTGGCCGGCCCGCAGGGGCCGCTCACGCTCGCGCCCGGCGAGAAGAAGGAGCTCGCCTACACGGGCACGGCGCGTCCGCGCGCTCTCAACGCGCTCTATCCAGTCCATGCGCGCTTCACGCCTGCGGGCGCGAAGAAGGAGGACGCGCCGCACCCGATCGCGGTCTTCATGTACAACAATCCTCACGCGCCGCGTCCCGTGCGCAAGGTGTCCAAGCCGAAGCTCGGTCCGCAGCCGAAGGTGCCGGACGAGGCCGGCTGGAAGGCTCGCTGTGCGGCGGCGCTCGCAGCGGCGAAGACGGCGCGCGCATCCGGAACGGACGCGACTGCGGGGCGCTGGCGCCTTGACGCAGGCGACGTGGTGTACGGCGCGGGCGTGGCGTATGGAGAGCGTGGCCTCATCGACGGCGCGCTCGCGTTCACGGACGGCGAACGCTCGGTGGCTTTCCGCGGCTTCACCGCGCGGGTAGAGACGGGCGACGGTTCCGCACCGCCAGAGGCAAAGGCGTCCATACGCGAGGAGAAGGGCACTCTGCGAATCTCCTGGTCGATCCCTGGCGCGAAGCGCGACTCGGCCGGGTTCCCGCGCATCGCGGATCTTGCCGTGGGGCCCGCCTCGGAGACGCCGCGTCGCGTGTACATGGGCTTCGGAAACGTCGTGGAGGGTCCGAAGAGGTTCTCGCTTCACGCGAACGGGTTTGGCCTTTCCACGCGCCACGTGGGCGCGGACTACGCGAACGGGCTTTCCGTGGTACAGGCCGTGGACGTGGTGCAGGATTCCGTTTTCTGCGACGGCGAGAGAAACCTCTTCGCGCTCCACGCGCATCACGACGCCACGTTCACGTTCGTGCCCTCGTCGAAGGGTGCGTTCGAGGCAGGGCGCCGCTTCCGTGCCGTCGCGGGCTACAGGGCCAGCCCTGGACGCGCTGCGCTCGGTTCGCGCATGTGCCTCGACCAGTGGAGCGGCGACTACGCGAAGGCGGCGGAAGACATTGTGAAGGCCGCCAAGTATGGGTTGAACGACTCGATCTTCGTGAAGCACGACTGGCAGCGCTGGGGCTACGACTACCGCCTGCCCGAGATTTATCCGCCGCGTGGCGATCAAGAAGCGTTTGGCGCGATGCGCAATGCCTGCCGCGCGGCGGGGATGCTCTTCTGCCCGCACGACAACTACACGGACATCTACCCGGACTGCGACCGCTACTCGTACGACCTCACGGTGTTCAACCTTGACGGCACGCCGCAGCTTGCGTGGTTCAACCCCGGCCGCCATGCGCGTTCCTACCGCTGGGCGCCGCACGCGTTCCATCCGTGGTGCCTCCGCAATGCCAAGCTGCTGAAGAAGGGCTACGATCCCGATGCGATATTCATCGACGTGTTCACGGCGCATGGTCCGTTCGACTATCTCGACCGCGAAGGACGCTTCCACTCGAAGAACGAGACGTCGGTGAGCTGGGGACGCGGATTTGAGCTGTACCGAGAGGGCTTTAGGCGTCCGGACGCCGTGTGCGTGAGCGAGGCCGGGCAGGACCACCTCGTGGGCATTGCGGACGCCGGACAGAGCGACCACTTCGGCGCGCCGAAGCTGCTTGGCGGGGCGAACTTCGCCGACAGCGAACGCACGCCGTGGCACGACATCGCCACGCACGGCTACTACGTGCTCTTCGCGGGCGGGCTTGGCGGACGCTACCAGGAGGAGGCTGGCTGGCACAAGGGAGGCGACGCGGAGCTCCACGGCTACGGTTCCGACGACTATTTATCCAACTGCATCATCGGCGGACGCAACCCGATGTGCGATGGGCCGTTCTCGCGCAACGCGGTGAAGACGTACTGGCTCCAGCATGACGCATGCGCGGAGCTCGGGCGCGCCGAGTTCCTCGACTTGAAGTATGAGGGCAGCATCCACCGCCAGCATTCGTTCTTCTCCGACGGCGGGGAGGTGTGGGCGAACCGCCAGACGAACGCGACGTGGCGCCTGCCGAACGGCATCGTGCTGCCGCCCTACGGCTACTACGCGCGCACGCGCAGCACGGTGAGCGGCGTGGTGGAGAAGGACGGCGTGCGCTACGCCTTCGCGAAGTCGCCGAAGGGCATCTTCATTGACGCGCGCAAGCCGTCCTTGAGCCGCGCCTATGGTGGCATCACGTATCCGCTGCGCGCCGAAGTCGTTGCGCCCGATCGGCTGCGGCTTCACGTGTCGTGGGAGATGGCTCGTCCTGCGCCTGAATACCAGCCGTTCGTGCACATCTGCAACGAGAGCGAGGAGCACGAGGGCATCGTGTTCCAGTGTGGCATGGCGCGTGCGAAGGAAGTGTTCGCGAAGGCTGGCAAATACGAGACGTTCATCGATCTGGTCGTGCCGTCCGAAACGGCAGCAGGCACCTACCGGGTGCGCTACGGCGCGTGGTGTCCGAAGGGTGGCGGCCGTCTCTCGCTTGGCGGCGCGCCGACGGACGGCAGCCGCCGCATCAAGGGCGGCATGATCGAGGTGGCGCGCTCGGGCGACAAGATCTCCGGCGTCACGTGGAAGCCAGAGGGTCCGTCGGACGAGGCGACGGCGCGCGACAGACTGCTTGGTGTGAACCGCGCGGGGCGTGAGGTGCAGTTCGGCGGCGTGAAGACAGACGGTTCGTTCCGCTTTGCGGACTGGACGATCACGCCGCTACCGGACTCCGATGCCTTTACAGCCGAGATTGACCTAGCAACGTTCGGCGCGGCGGGCCACGTGGTGGCGGGCGTGGACGCGGTCGATCCGGAGAAGGGCGCCGCGGTGCCGGTATGGAGCCAGTCCGGCAACCTGCTGAAGGTGAAGTGCGACGCAAAATCCTTCGCCTACCGCATTCGGCTTTGAAGTTCGGCTTGCAGGGGATGTGGGAAGTTGGTACAATGTCAATGTAAGACGCCAAACTTCTGAAAGGGGGACCAGATGAAAAAGCATGGTATCTTTGCCGCGCTTGCGCCCTGGAGCGGATCTGGCCAAGGCGCCGGGCAGCGCCTCTACTACTGCCGCTTCGCCGAGGATGGCGCGATAGTTCACGACTACGTGCCTGCGAAGCGGCTTTCGGACGGCGTGCTGGGCATGTATGACCGCACGACGGGAGAATTCGAGACGAACGCGGGTTCTGGCGCTTTCACCGCCGGTCCCGAACGCGCCGAGCGTGCGTTTGCGACGGGCGAGCTCCACCTCCCTGCGGACACGGCGGCCGGCGCATGGAACTGCTCGCAGATCAAGGTTGCGTCCAACGTCGCCGTGGTGGCGGACGGTGGTCATACGGTGAAGCTGAACAGGAAACATGCCTGCTGGGATAGCCCCTTCACTTGGCTACGCGGAGGCGGTATCCTACGCCGCGCACAGTCTCGATGAGGTCGTCCGACTTGCCGAGTTTGCGCCGCACCTGCACGATGTGCTGGTCGAGCGTGCGAGTGCCGCCGGCGTAGTTCACGCCCCATACCTTGTCGAGGAGCGCGTCACGCGACAGCACCTCGCCGGGATGTTCGGCAAACTCCTTCAAAAGGCCTAGTTCGCGTATGGTGAGCGGCTGGTCGGGCGGTTCATCCGTCACTACGAGGAAGCGCCGTGCGTCTATGCGCGCCGAGCCGATCATGAACGTGTCGGCATTCACGGTGGACGCGGCGAGGCGGCCTCTTCGCAACGCAGCCGAGACGCGAGCGAACAGTTCGCGGATGCGGAAGGGCTTGGAGATGAAGTCGTCCGCGCCAAGGCCGAGGCCGAGAACGACATCCGTCTCGGACGTTTTGGCGGTGAGGAAGAGAATGGGAATGGATGGATCGGCGCGGCGCACCTCGGCGCACACGTCGAATCCGCTCTTGCCCGGCATCATCACGTCAAGTATCAGCAGGTCCGGCCGACGCCTGGCAAAGACCTCCATTGTCTCATTGCCGTCTTTGCAGCCGTACACCTCATAACCCTCGCTAGTGAACGCCGTCTCCAGGCTCGTGCGCAGGATGCTGTCGTCTTCTGCAAACAGGATGTATGCCATGGCTTCAACCTCAAGTAGTCGAATCTGCTTTTTTCAACGTTAGGGTGAATATGCTCCCGCCGCCTGGGCGAGGAGAATATGCAAGATCGCCGCCCATTCCGCGTGCGAGGGCGCGGGCTATTGGAAGCCCAAGGCCGCTGCCGCTCGTGGCCTGGGCGAGGGAGTTGTCCACCCTGTAGAACCGCTCGAAGATGCGTTCCTCCGAGCCGTGCGGAATGCCGGGGCCTCGGTCTTTCCATCGGATTTCCGGGCCTTCGACCTCGATCTCTATTTCGCCGTCAGAGTACTTGGCTGCGTTGGTGACGAGGTTCACGCCGATCTGCCGAAGGGCGTCCTTGTCGGCCATGACAGGCGTTCCTTCGCCTTTGGCCGTGATGCGGGCGCGTCCCTGAGAGATCGCGGCCACGACCTGGCCTTCGGAATCCTGCGTGGCTAAGGCGGCAAGGTCGAACGTCTCGATGTTGTAGCGCCATGTCGCTTTCTCGAGGCGGCTGAAGTCCAGCAGTTCCGACACCATGTTTGAAAGCCGGTCGGCTTCGATTATTATCGCGTGGATGGCGCTTCGGCGCTTCGCCTCGTCGGAGATGCGGCCTTCGGCGAGAAGTTCGGCGTTGAGGCGGATGCCTGCAAGCGGCGTCTTTAGCTCGTGCGACACGTTGTCGATGAAGTCCGCCTTGCGGCGTGCGTCACGTCGTTCGCGGCGGAGTCCGTACACGAGCAGAATGCCGCCGGCGGAGAGGGTGCATACGAGCAGAAGCAGCATGACGGCGCCGAGCGCCAGAATGCGCACTGCATGCGCGCGCACTGCCGCGCCGCCGTCTGCCGGTGCGGTGCGGAGAAACCCCCGCCCGAATGGCGGAGGAAGGTGTGCCGCGGCCATAATGGTGGATGCGTTGGGATAGTCTGGCGTGGCGTACAGTACAGCGCCGTCTTCATCGCAGACTGCAAACGCGGATTGATCGCGCAGTCCCTTCTGGTTGGCGCATACGGCCTCGCAAATTTCCGGCAGATTCTCCAGAAGACCTCTTTCCCACTGGTGCGGTGGCGCGTTTGGCGGACGTGGCGCGTGCGGGCGCGGCGGTGGTTTTGGACGCCGAGGGGCGTTAGGCGGACCATGGTGGAAACCCTGCCTTTCGGCTTCCGCAATCAGTGAATTGACATACGCCGCTGCCTTCAATTTCAGATCATCCTGCGCCTCCGTCCAATTCGCCCGCCAATCGATGCAGAGCAGCCGGATTCCTCCTGCCACGACGAATAGGGCTGGCAACCCGATCGCCAGGCAGAAGAGACGCAGTTCGTGGTTAATTTTGGGCATACGTAGAGGCATATGCAGATAACAATACACGATTCCCTGCCATATTTCAAGACTAAAGATAGAGCGTGCAGTTCTTTTTACACCCCGTTGACATTCCGTTGACAATTGTAGATGGTGATTTTGATATACTTTAACTCCAGCAGATCATATTGCAAGTAGGCGTGGTGCAAG
>JAFXIL010000112.1 GCA_017563185.1 Kiritimatiellia bacterium
CATAAGGTTCTGGCTCCGTGATGTTTTATTTGTAGATAATGGTAGAGAAGTGAATAAGATACTGCTAAGGAAAGGGCGCGAGAGGAGCGTCTTAAAAGGGCATCCGTGGGTGTTCTCCGGCGCGATTGCCGAGGGCGAGGCGGCGGCTGGCGAGACGGTCGAGGTGTGCGATTCGAAGGGCGAGAAGATCGCGCTTGGATGGTACTCTCCCGCGTCGCAGATACGCGTGAGAATCGTCCCCGATGCGCCGATTGCCGATCTCATTGCGGAGGCCGTCGGACGTCGTGCCGCATTTTACGCAGACGACGCAGTGACGGCGATTCGTCTCGTGAACGCCGAGAACGATCTTATCCCCGGAGTTATCGCGGACTGCTACGCTGGTCATGCCGTCTGCCAGTTCACCTCTGCTGGTGCGGACGCGCGCAAGGAGGAGATTGCCGACGCCCTCATGAAGTTCGCGCCGTTCTGCCAGAGCGTGTCGGAGCGGTGCGACGTCGATTCCCGCGCCAAGGAGGGGCTTCCGACTGAGCCGGCATTCAGGGTCCTCCGCGGTGCCGAGCCGCCGGAGCTGGTGGAGATTGCCGAGAACGGCGTGAAGTTTCTCGTCGACGTGAGACGCGGCCACAAGACCGGCTTCTACTTGGACCAGCGCGACGCACGTGCCGCGGTCGGCGCGCTTGCGAATGGCGCAGACGTCCTCAACTGCTTCTGCTATTCCGGCGGCTTCGGGCTCTTTGCCCGTGCCTGCGGCGCAGAGTCCGTGACGCAGGTCGACATTTCCGGCGATGCGCTTGCGCTCGCGAAGAAGAACGAGGCGCTTCAGCACTACTGCGGCACGAAGATGGAGTATGTCGAAGCCGATGTGTTCCAGTTCCTCAGGAAGTGCCGCGATGCGGGGCGGAAGTTCGACTTCATCGTCCTCGACCCGCCGAAGTTCGCCGCGACAAAGGGCCAGCTTATGAAGGCGGCGCGCGGATACAAGGACATCAACCTTCTTGCGATGAAGCTCCTGAAGCCCTACGGCACGCTCGCGACGTTCTCGTGCTCGGGCGCGATGGATGCGGCGTTTTTCGACACCGTGCTCGCCGAGGCCGCGGAGGATGCGCACCGCAGGTTCCAAGTCGTTGCGCGCACGCGCGCGGGTGCAGACCATCCTGTGCTTCTCTCTTTCCCCGAGGGGGCTTACTTGAAGGGTGTAGTTCTACGTTCGATTACATAAGGAGAAAACAGATGAAGACCAGCATGATCCCAATGGCCGCGTTGCTCGTCGCCGTGGTCGGGTGTGAGCCAGCGAGCAAGCGCGTTGACGCGCTCGACTCGTCGCTCTGGGAGCAGAGCGAATGGATATCGGTTGCTGATGCGCCTGTGTTCACTGGTCAGCCGAGGGACGGCGCGCGAGCGGCCGACGGCACGAGCTGGTTCGTCCGCGAGATCGAGAACGAGGGTGAGGTCAAGTCGGCGGTCTGGATGACGACTGGCCTTGGCGTTTATGAAGTCTACGTGAACGGCAGGCCGGTTGGTTCTGACGAAGCGCTCAAGCCCGGTTTCACGCACACTGGGAAGACGCGCCGTTCGTTCACTTACGACGTCACCGGCTGCCTCAAGAAGGGCAAGGGCGAGAAGAATTTCTTCGCCGCCGAGGTCTCCGCCGGATGGTGGCGCGACAAGATCGTCAACTTCGCGGGCAAGAAGAGCGCCTTCCGCGCCGTTCTGCAAGTCACGTATGCCGATGGCTCGGTCAAGGTCTATGGCACGAAGGCGGACGAGTGGAAAGCAGCGATCGGCGGTCCCGTCAAGCATGCCGCGATCTTCGACGGCGAGGAATACGATGCGCGCGTCGTGCCGCCGTACTTTGGCGGCGAGGCGTTCAGGAAGGCCGAGCGCAACGACGAATTCAAGGGCGAGATACTTCCTTCGGAGGGTGGCGAGATATGCCGCCGC
>JAFXIL010000017.1 GCA_017563185.1 Kiritimatiellia bacterium
AGGAACAACGGCGATGAGCGACAGAAAATACCACATCGAGACGCTGGCGGTGCATGCCGGTCAGGACGCGCACGGCGACCCTGCCACGAACGCGAGGGCCGTGCCGGTGTACCGCACGACGGCCTACAACTTCCGCAACTCCAGGCACGGCGCCGACCTCTTCGGCCTCAGGGAGCTTGGGAACATCTACGCCCGGCTCATGAACCCGACGAACGACGTCCTCGCGAAGCGCATCGCGGCGCTCGAGGGCGGCGCGGCGGCGCAGACGCTCTCCTCAGGCACGGCGACGATATTCTTCACCATAACCAACATCGCACGCGCAGGCGACGAGATCGTCGCGGCGAGCAACCTCTACGGCGGCACGTTCAGCCAGTTCGACGCGATTCTCCCGAACGCCGGCATCAAGGTGAACTTCACCCCCGTCAACGACTTTAGGGCCGTCGAAGCGGCGATAAACGAGAAGACCAGGCTTCTGTTTATCGAGGCTGTCGGCAACCCCGCCCTTGACATCGCGGACATCGAAGGATATGCCGAGGTCGCACACCGCCATGGCCTGCCGCTAGTCGTCGATGCCACGTTCACGCCTCCGCCGCTTCTCCGCGCGCTCGACCACGGCGCAGACTTCGTGATCCATTCGCTCTCGAAGTGGATTGGCGGACACGGCGCCGGCATCGGCGGTGTCGTCGTGGAGAAAGGCGGCTTCGACTGGACCAACCCCAAGTTCGCGCTCTACAACGAGCCTGACGCGGGCTACCACGGCCTTAGGTTCGCGCACGACCTCCCGGAGGCGCTAAAGCCCGTCGCGTTTTCGATACGTCTTCTCACGGTCGGCATCCGCAACCAGGGCCCCACGCTCGCGCCGGACGCCGCGTGGATATTCCTCCAGGGCGTCGAGTCGCTGCCGCTGCGCATCGCTCGCCACAGCGAAAACGCCCTTGCCGTCGCAAAGCACCTTGAGAAGCATCCGAAGGTGGCATGGGTGAAGTACCCCTCGCTCACGCAGCCGGAACTCGCGAAGAAGTATCTCCCCAACGGCGCAGGCGGAATGGTTGTCTTCGGCGTCAAGGGTGGCGCGGAGAGGGCCCGATGTTTCGCAGACACGCTCAACGGCGACATCTTCTCGCTCCTCGCCAACGTTGGAGACGCGAAGTCGCTTGTCATCCATCCGGCCTCGACGACCCACTCCCAGCTCTCCGACGAGGACCTGCGCAAGGGCGCCGTCGCGCCAGAGCTGATCCGCCTATCCATCGGCATTGAACACATCGACGACATTCTATCAGCTCTCGACGAGGCACTGGAGGCGATCTAACCATAATTCATTCGTTTCGTACCCACACGAACGTCTCATATCCACACGAACATCTCGCATTCATACGAGAAGGGTGGTTCTCATACGAAAGGAAAACCGTCATGAGCAAGACAGCAAAGAACATTCTGGAGAAGGTAGGCGGCACGCCGCTCGTGGAGATCTCCGGCAAACTGAACAAAGGCGGGGCGAAAGTGCTCGCGAAGGTCGAGTTCTTCAACCCCGGCGGCAGCGTCAAGGACCGCATCGCCCTCTCGATGGTCGAAGCGGCCGAGAAGAGCGGCGTCCTCAAGCCCGGCGCGACGATCATCGAGCCCACGAGCGGCAACACCGGCGTCGGACTCGCGCTCGTCAGCGCGGTGAAGGGATACCACCTCATCCTCACCATGCCCGAGACGATGTCGATCGAGCGCCGCAAGCTCGCGGCCGCATACGGCGCGGAAATCGTCCTGACGCCCGGCGCGGCCGGCATGAAGGGCGCGATCGCCAAGGCGAACGAACTTTGCGACGCGACGCCGGGCGCGGTGATCCTCCAGCAGTTCGCGAACCCCGCGAACCCCGACTTCCACTACCGCACCACCGGTCCCGAGGTCTGGGAGGGCACAAACGGCGAAGTTGCCGCGTTCGTCGCAGGCGTCGGCACGGGCGGCACGATCACCGGCACGGGCAAGTACCTCAAGGAGAAGAACCCGGGCGTGAAGCTCTTCGCCGTCGAGCCCGACACGTCGCCAGTCCTCTCCGGCGGACAGCCCGGCCCCCACAAGATCCAGGGCATCGGCGCGGGATTCGTCCCGAAGGTGCTGGACACGTCGCTGCTGACCGAGGTCGTCAAGGCATCTGCCGAGAACGCGGGCGCCACGGCGCGTGCGGCTGCGGCGAATGAAGGCCTGCTTGTCGGCATTTCGTCCGGCGCGGCCCTGTGGGCGGCGCTTGAGCTCTCCAAGCGCCCCGAATTCGCCGGCAAGACGATTGTGGCGCTCCTTCCCGACACGGGCGAGCGCTATCTCTCGACATGGCTGTTTGAATGAGTGCGGGCATGGAACATGTTGGAATAGTTTATGAGGCCCCCCCCCCCGTTGGTGGGGTGAGACTGGCGGGGGGGATAATCTGCGCGCAGGTGCGCGTGTTCTTCGCGGGGATGCGCGGGTTTTACGCGAGCTGACGGCGCTTGGCTTTTCGGGCTATCTCGCCGTCACTTACCGCTGGTGAGGTAGGCGTTGATGCCGACGGAGGCGCGGCGTCCTTCGCCCATCGCGAGAATCACCGTGGCGGCGCCGAGCACGATGTCGCCTCCGGCGAAAACGCCGGGAATCGAGGTCATGTTGGTCTCGCTATTGACTAGGATGTTGCCATGAGCATTGGTCGCAAGCCCT
>JAFXIL010000113.1 GCA_017563185.1 Kiritimatiellia bacterium
TGCCCCTTCCCGTGTACACGAGGTGGTACAGGCAGATGCGCGGCACCTTCTCCTTGCGCATCAGCTCGAAGATCGCGGGAATCGCCGCCACGTTCGTGCGCGTCATCGTCACCCTCAGGCCCACCTTCACGCCGCGGTCACGCAGACGGCGAATCGCCGCAAGGGATAGCGCGTATGCGCCAGGGCGTCTTCTGAACGCGTCGTGCACAGCCTCTGTGCCGTCTATGGAAATGCCCACGTAGGCGACGCCCAGGTCGCGTATCCAGTCGGCGCAGTCGTCGTCTATCAAAGTGCCGTTCGTGGAGAACGTGACGCGCAGGCCCTTTGCCTTCGCATGGGCGGCGAGAGTGCGGATGTCGGCGCGGGCGAAGGGTTCGCCGCCGGAGAAAAGCACCACAGGCGCGCCGAACGACGCAAGATCGTCGATAACGCCCAATGCCTGCCCAGTGGAAAGCTCGTGCTGCTCGCCCTCGTGGGCGGCGTAGCAGTGGGAGCAGGCGAGATTGCATCTTGGTGTGCAGTTCCATACGACCACAGGACGGCGATGCGCCCCCTTCTGGTAGCGCAGGGCGTCCGACGCCTCAATCGTGCCAAAATATAATTTTGAAATTCCAATCATGTCAGCAAGTATGATATCAAAACTGGTCCATTGTGTCAAAATGGCGAGACGGCAGCTAGACTTTGGCGGCGGACTGCGCGTCCGAAAGCACCTCCTCAAGGTCCACGTCTGGCGTGCGCGTCTTGAGTATGAATCCGCCCGGATGCGCGAAGAGCGTATACGGCCGGCCCGCGCACCGCGAGAAGTCGACCCTCGGATCGTCGGCGCATCGCAGAAGCGAATATCCCGCCCCGCGGCTGTCGCGCATCAGAAGGCAGGCGGGGCGGTGCTGGCGCGCCCATGCGGATGAGCAGCGCGACACCTCCTCGGAAAGGCAACCGGTGAAGTCCGCCACCGGCAGGCCGGCGATAGTGCGCTCGACTATCTTAGGGCCGATCGATCGCCAGCAGCGGCGCGTGAGGTCAAGCTCTTTCGACAACGTGAGCGAAAGCTTGCGTCGAAGCGTGGGATCGTCGGCGAAACGGCGGATCACCCAGTCCGAAAGAGGGTTCGAGACGAGTCCGGCCAGGGCTTCGACCGGCGCGCCGAACATGGCCGCCGTGCGCGCGGTGCCACACACGTCGATGTAGTTCCATGCGGTGTACCATGGGCAGAGGGCGCGCAGCTCGGCATCGGCGCCAAGCCATTCCGCGAGAAGGCGAAAGGCGCACTTGGGCTCGTCGGTTGAGGCGCGCTGGTGGTGGTCGAAGTCGAGGCGCGCCGGATCGTGCACGCCGCCAACGTCCATCACGAGCACCTTGTCGGAGTCAAGTTCGTCGGGCGATGGGTTGCGGCGCTCTATCGGGGCGTCGTGCGGAACGCCGAATGCGTACGCGATGGCGCACGACATGATGTCGTCCATGTGCGCAAGCCCTCCGTGCACGACGATCAGCCGCACGCCGGCAAGTCGCTGAGCGGCATCCATCTCAGATCACGCCCTTGATGTAGCGCTGCTTGAGCGCGCGCCACAGCACCACCCAGAAGGCGGAGAGCGGAATCGCCAGCAGCAGCCCGAGCATCGAGTGGAACACGACGCCCCAGAAGAAGAAGCTGAAGATCACGCCCGCGTAGCCAAGCCCCGTCTTCTCGCCCTGTATCCGCGGCGTGATGAGATAGCCGTCGAGTATCTGGCCGGTGAGCCACACCGCCAGCACTCCGATGAGCCTCAGCGCGCTTCCGCCGTCGCCGAAGTAGGCGATGGGCAGCGCGATGGGAAGGCACGTCACCGTGCCGAACAGCGGCACGAGGTTCAACACGCCGAGCATGAATCCTATCACGAAACCGTAGGGCAGGCCCACGAGCATGAATCCAACGCCGTACATCACGCCCTCGATGAGGCAGATGAGCACCTGGCGCTGGAAGAAGTTCACGAGGATGTCGAAGAACGCGTCGATCTGGCGCGCCACGAAGTTCTTCGTCTCGTCCTTCAGGAACGGCATCTCGCGCACGTAGTCGTTGCCCTTCATCGGCGGGCGCGTGAGGAAGAACGCGAAGAATATGAGCGCCACGAGCGCAGAGCCCAGGCTCACGAGGTACTTGAGAAATCCCACGCCGACCTTGACGGCGTTGGCGCCGTATTCGGGGCCGAACGTCGAAAGGCATGTCTGCGAGAACTTAACCGGGTCCACCAGGAACATGAGCACAAGGTCGTCAGGCTGCACGCCAAGCCCGGAAAGCGTGGTCTGCGCGTTGGGGAAGCGAACGTTCACCCATTCGCTGAGACGCCCCACGATGGTCGGCGCGGTCTTGACGAGATGGCTCACCTGCTCAACCACGAAGGCGCCGCCGAACCAGCACAGCAGCCCCATCGGCAGCAGCACCGTGATGAGCATCACAAGCAACGAGACCGTGGGGTTGTGCACCTTGCCGCGGATCCACTCGTAGTACGGCTTGAAGAGCAGCGAGAGGAATATTCCAGTTATCACAGGCGTGAGCGCGGGCGAGGCAAAGCGGAAGAACTTCAACAGCACCCACCCCACCATGAGGACGAACGCCATGACAACGGCGAACGAGAGCACCGTCACGCCTGCGGCAACCGTCTTCTGCTGCGAGGGCGACAGGTCGATCATTGTCTGGCCTCCGGCTTGTCCTTCGCGCCTTCCCTCACGTAGTAGTGCTTCTCCATGCCGTAGGGGAAGTCGGTGGGGATGTAGTTGCCCACATGGCCCCACGCCAGCGCATGGCGCTTCGTGTGGCTGAGGAACACCCACGGGCAGTCCTCGCGGAGTATCTCCTGCGCCTTGCGCCAGTAGTCCAGGCGCTCGGCGGGGTCGTTGGTGGCCATCGCCTTGTCGTAGAGCGCGTCGAACTCGGGGTTCGAGTAGCAGCTGTGATTCGCGCCAGGAGAGCAGTTCTTCGTGTGGAATAGCTGCAGGAAATTCTCGGCGTCGGGATAGTCGCCCACCCAGCCCATCATGAACATCGTGGTGCGGCCTTCGTTCACGGCCTGCAGGAACGCGTCCCAGGTCATGTAGCGGGGCTCGAGCTTGATTCCGATCTTGCCGTAGAAGCTCTGCACAAGCTCAATCTCCTCGCGCACCTCCTGGTTGGCGCGTCCCGCCGAGACGGATATGACGAGCCTGCGCCCAGTCTTGGGGTCGATGCCGCCGGGGTATCCGGCCTCCTCGATGAGGCGCTTCGCCTTCTCGAGGTTGTAGCTGTAGGCGAAGGGGGTCTCGAGGCGCCCGTCCACTCCTGGCGGCACAGGGCCGGTGCTGGGCAGAAGCCGGTTGTTGCAGAAGCGGTTCCATGTGTCGAAGTCGAACGCGCAGTTTAGGGCCTGGCGCAGCTTCTTGTTGGGGCCAAGCACCGGATCCTTCATGTTCACGCCGAAGTAGCCCACCTCCATCGACACGTGAGAATAGAGGCGCACTCCCCTCTCGCGCAGCTCGGGCACAAGGTCGCCGTCGGGACCGATCACCGCGTCCCAGTTGTCGCTCGCGATGCCGCGCAGCATGTCCACCTCTTTGGAAAGGAACATCAGCCACATTGTGGACGCATCGTCTATCACCAGATACTCTATCTCGTCGTACGGCTTAGTCTTGATCTCCTTCCAGCCATGCCAGTCAGGAGCCCGCTCGAAGCGCATGCGGTGGTTGCACCACCATTCGGCGAGGCGGTACGGACCCGACCCCACGGCCACGCCGCCGAAGTGCGTGCCGTACATCTCCACGGCCTCGCGCGGCACCACGCCCGTGTACGTCATCGACATCAGCCAGGGGAACACATGCTGCGGCGCCTTGAGCGTTATCTTCACGCGCCTGTCGTCAAGCGCCTCCACCTTCTTCACCGACGCCATGGTCCACATTCCGCTGGATGCGTTCTTCTTGTCGGCAAGGCGGTTGAGCGAATACACAACGTCCGCAGACGTGACTGGGCGCCCCTTGCCACCGGGGAAACACTTGTCGGGATGGAACGCCGCGCCGGGACGGATGGTGAACACGTACTCGAGTCTGTTCGACGACACCTCGGGAAGATCGCAGAGATTCGCGCGCAGCTTGTACGGGCGAGCAAAGTAGTCCACCTCCAGAAGCGACTCGTATGCCAGCGATATTGCCGTGGAGTCGTATATCGCCGAGGAGCGCAGAGGATCCATCGAGGCCACTCGCTCCAGCGGACGCTTGTACGTGACCGCAGCAGCGGCACCCGCCACCGCAATGAAAATGAATGTGAATGTTCGCTTCATAATGTCCCCTTCATCAGGCGCCGCCCGTCATCCACGCCACGCCGCTGACAAGCGCCGCGGTGTACACGGCCGACACAACGTCATCGAAAAGAACGCCGCTCGCAGTGTGGATGTTGCGGTCGATGTACCGCGCAAGCGGCAACTTGATCGCGTCCAGCACGCGGAACGTCGCAAAGCCCACAAGCGCCCAGGCCCACACGGGCAGCGCGCTGTCAGCCGGAATCGCCCACAGAACCGGCACGCATAGATAGCCCACTATCTCGTCCAGCACAAAATGCCGCGGATCGGGATCTCGCCACCGCGCCACAGCCCACGGCGTGAGACGATAGTGAATCAGCGAAAAGATCACCGCGCCGACAAGACACCATAGGCGCACTGCCCCTTCGCCCCAGCCAAGAGCAAGCGCCAGACAATGCCAGCCAAGCCCCACCAAAGCACCAAACGAGCCCGGCGCAAAAGGCGCCAGGCCTAGGTAGAAGCCGCTTGCAAGCAGCAGTCTGAAGGAATGCTCATTCTTCACAGCCGACATTATACCATTTCCCCGCTCTGCGGGCAAATGCTGGCCAAACTACTTTTTGGCAGGAGCGGCAGGCGCCGGTGCGGGCGCGGGCTTAGCAGCAGGAGCAGCGGCAGGCGCAGGCGCGGGCGCGGGCGCGGGCTTAGCAGCAGGCTTAGCGGCAGGCGCAGCGGCAGGCGCCGGTGCAGGTGCGGGCTTAGCAGCAGGAGCAGCGGCAGGCGCA
>JAFXIL010000114.1 GCA_017563185.1 Kiritimatiellia bacterium
AATCGGGGGGTGCCCCCGTCGAAACATCAATATAATAGCAAAAGTCTTCGCAAGTCGCAATGGCGGGATATTGAAATTTTCGGCGAGACGGGACGTCTCGCCGCTCCGGGCATTACTTAACGACCTCCCAATGGCCAGTCTGCTTGTTGCCCTCACGACGGATAACTCCCTTTTGCACAAGTGTACCAATCGCCGTGTTGATGGTATCTTTATTGAGGCCAAGTTTGGCCACCATCCCTCGATAGGTAAGAAACGCATCTTGCCTCAAAGCTTCATAAACTTGACGACATGATGACGGCAAATCAGACCATGCAATTGGTCGGGTCTTGACCGGATCTTGGTCGGGTCTTGACCGGGTCTTGGTCGGGTCTTGGTCGGGTCTTGGGTCACCTTGGGGCACTTTTGGGGCACCTTGGGCCGTTTTTGGAGCACTCTTGGGCCGATTAGCCGGGCCTTGGTCGGAATCCGTGTAGACAGTGACCTTGACTCGGTCGGGATCGTATTCCTCCGAGATGACAGGTTCAGGAAGGCCATGTTTCTTCCAGTGCCCGTAGAGATCGGCAAGGCCCATGCCGGAACGTTCGCCGATGTCGACGAGGGCGAAGATGTTGAAGATGTGCGAATTTCGGGCGTCGCTGGTTCCGCCCTCCACGGCAACTGCCTTGTTCACACTAAAAATGCCGGATGCATCCTTGCATTCGGTATGGAGAACCTCTCCTTGCTTAGCAAGCCGCTCAATTTGTCTTGCCGTCATTTTCATAGGCGCCTACACCCTGTATTATGAAACTCTTCTTTCCCTTGTTCCTTGCCTCAGCCGTGCTTCTTGAGGAACTTGCGCAGGGCGAGAGCCTTCTCCATGTTGAACGTGGACGCCGGGTGGTGCGGCTTGAGCCGCCCCGGCCACGCCGCCCAGTCGCCGTAGTTGTAGGTAAGCACCGTCTCGGGGTCGTTCGGCACCATCACGTCCACGCCCTCAAACACGGCAGGCCTGAGCGGAAATATGTCGTCGTAGTCGTAAACCGTCTCCTTGACCCAGTACGGCGTCATGAACTCGATGCCGCGCAGGACGGCGGGCTTCGTCTCCGGCGGGGCGGAATCCCTCCCGTCCATGATCCACTCGCGGCGCGCTGCGTCCAGCGCCGCGCGGTGCGCCGCGTCGTCCGCCTGCGGATCGAACCGCGCCGCGTTGCGCTCCTGCGCGTCCCGCACCTTCATGAAGAGCGCGTGCTTCTCCTTCAGTGTCGGAAGCGGGGAGTGGTAGAGGTCGTAAGACATCACGGACGAGGTGACGTCCTCGGGCAGCTCGCGGTGGGACACCTTGATCTGGTTCCACTTGCGCGAGAAGCGCCGGCGGGCGTAGTAGCCGTCCGCGCACTTCTCGTTGAACACCTCGCAGAACCGGTCGTACTCGTCGCGGATCATCCCCTGGTCCACATCGTCGTCCCAAGGGATGAAATGCCCGTTGTGGCGGATTGTGCCCAGCAGCGAGCCGCTGATCGTCCAGGGGTGGAATCCGTTCTCGCGCGCCACGCGCAGCACCTCGCGAAGCAGCACGAGGCCGGCGAGCTGAACGTCGCGCGCCATTCCGCGCGCGGGCGGCATGGAGCCCACGTCGGCCATCGTCAGCAGCTCGCGGCGCAGCAGCTGCGCCTGCACGGAGAGCTGCGGCTCTGGACGCTTCATCACGCGGATGCCGAAAAGCCGCGTCACGTACTTGCCCTTCTCAAGCTTCGTCTCCAGCAACTTCATAGCGCGGCACCTCCATTGGCGGCAGGAGCGGCGGGCGCGTCGCCTTCGCGAAGTTTCTTGAGCGTGGCGGAGAGGAGGGTGGAACTTGTGCCCTTCGTGTAGGGGAAATACACAACGCGCACGCCGACTTCGGCGAACTTCTTCTCCATCTCCTGCCAGCGCTCGGTCTTGAACCAGTCGTCGCCCACGAAGAGGACGTCGAAGTGCAGCTTCTCCCACATCTTGAACTTGTCGAGGTCGTCCTGCGGAATCGCGGCGTCCACGTACTTGATGGAGCGCACTATCTCTAGGCGCTCCTGGAACGGAATCACGGCGCGCTTGTGCTTGTACGCCACAAGCTCGTCCACGCTCACCCCCACGATGAGCTTGTCGCACAGGCCCTTCGCGTTCTTGAGAAGATTAAGGTGGCCGATGTGGAAGAGGTCGTACACTCCGCTCGTGTATCCGATTATGGTCTTGCTCATTCTCGTATCTCCTGCCGCAATAGTGTAGCAAATGCGGCGCGCCTTGGCAATGGCACTCACTTTTCAGGCGTCAGGCGCACGATGTAGCCTCCGCCCGGGGCGAGCTTCGCCTCGATGGGCTCGCCAGCCTTCACCGTGAACTCGCGCCGGGTCCAGTGCGTGGGCTCCACGTCGGCGTCGGGCGCGTCGGCGAACTCCTCGGCGCGCCATCTGCCCTTGCCGAGAAACTTCGTGTCCAGCGAAAGCGTGCGCGGCGACCAGTCGCCGATCGCGGCGATGTACCACGCATCGCCCTTGCGGCGGGCGAGGACGGCCGTCTTGCCCATTTCGCTGGGAAGCGCCACAGTGTCGTCCCACACCGTGGGGACCTTCGCCATGAAGCGCGCGCACTCGGGATTCGCGCGGTATGCACCCACGCCGTCGGCCATCATCTGCAGCGGCGCGAAGTAGAGCGCCATAAGGGCCATCTGGTGGACGCGCGTGCCCTGCGTGGGCACCTTGCCCGAGGCCCTCGTGGGCTTGTACGCCGCGCGCGTGAGGTTGCGCATTCCGCCAGGCGTGTAGTCCATCGGCCCGGCGACCATGCGCGTGAACGCGGCCTGGCAGTCGTGGCGCGGCATGTCGTCGAACGGATCCCAGCGCGAGACCTCAAGGCCGAAGATCCCCTCGTAGTTGAGGATGTTCGGATAGCGCCGCTCAAGGCCCGTGGGCTTGAACATGCCGTGCCAGTCAAGGACGAGATGGCGCTTGGCGGCCGCCTCGGCGATGCGCTCCATCGACTTCACTGCGTCCTGGTCGTCACGGTCCATGAAGTCGATCTTGAGGCCCTTCGCGCCGAGGCCGGCAAGGTAGTCGATCTGCGCCTCGGTGTTGTCCTTGAGCACTGACCATCCCACCCAGAGTATCACGTCCACGTTTTTGCTCGCGGCGTGCGCCATTACCTTCTTCATATCGACCGCGGGGTTGATCCGGCGCACGTCGTTGTTAATCGCCCAGCCGGCGTCGATGAGCGTGTACGGCAGGCCGAAGTCGGCCGAGAAGTCGATGAACGCAAGGTACGTCTGGGTGTTCGCGCCAGGCTTGAAGTCGCAGGGGGGAAGCCCTTTGGAGCTCCACCAGTCCCAGGACGTGACGCCGGGCCTGACCCACGAGAAGTCGATGTCGTCCCTCTGAGGCGCGGCGAGCGCCCAGACGGCGTCGTCGGCGGCGAGCGATGCAACGTTGTCCGCCATCATGAACACGCGCCACGGGTATTGGCGGTTGACGCCTGTGCGCGCGAATCCAGGCTCGCGCTTCGTCACGCGCACGTGAGGGGGCTCCACCTTCTGCTCGGCGGGCAGCTGCGCGTGCCAGAGCGCAAGGCGGTCGGTGCAGTTCTTGAACCTCACGAGATTGACGCCCGGATAGTCCCTGAGGTCGCTCTCGGTGAACACCGTGAATACGCCCTTGTGCTCGAAGACGAACGGCAGATAGTAGAGGCTTCTGTCCTTCTCGTCGAGCCCGGAGATCGTCGTTTCCCTGTACACCGACTCCCAGCTGTTCTGCATGCGGTCGCCGCGCCAGGAGCCGTTGTTGCGTCCGGCCCAGCAGCGCGTGCCGGCGGATGGAAATTCGAGGAAGGTGTCGTCCACCGAAATTAGGCGCTCGCCCTCCTTCTCCGTGAAAAGCCTGTACGCGACGCCGTCGTTGCGCGCGTGGAGGATGAAGCCCCACTTGCCATCGAAGCGCACCTCGGCCTCGTTCGCCTCGAGATCGACTTCGGACTTCTTGTAGACGGGTGCGGACACCTTGCCCTGCACGCGGCGGCGCAGCACCTTCTCGACGGCGCACCTGCGCCCGTCCGGCGCGTCGTCGGCGTCCTTGTAGCGCTGGCGCACGAACACCGCCGTGACCTGCGTCGCTCCCCTGCGCGAGACTGCGAGCTCCACTCCGCGCTGCGACAGCGAAAGCGCAATCTCGTTCTTCTTGTCCGGAGACTGAACGCGCACAGGCAGTGACGCGTTCTTTCCCGCGCCAGACGCCGGCTCTGCGGCCGACACTCCCGAAATGACCAATGCGGCCGCTACTACGGTAATGGCGGAAATCGTTGTTTTCATAGCACTCCTTTTCGTGACACGAGAATTTTACCAAAACCCTCGGATCGAGACAAGCCCGCGAAGGTTTGAAAGTTAAGACAGGAGACTGCTAACAAAACAACGAGGGGCGGGCCTTGCGGCTCGTCCCTCCCTGCATTGGCGCCATTGGGCGCTGTGCGCTAGGCCTGCGCGGCGGCGTCGGCCGCCTTCATGGCCTCGCGGCGCGAGAGCTTGATGCGCCCGCGCTGCTCGTCAACGCCGATGCACATCACGCGCATGTGGTCGCCAACCTTACAGACGGCCTCAACGTTCGGGACGCGCTTGTCGCTGAGCTCGGAGATGTGGCAGAGGCCCTCGAGGCCCGGCAGGATCTCCACGAACGCGCCGAACTCCTTGATGCCGGTGACGACGCCGTCGTATATCTTGCCAGGCTCGGCCTCGGCGGTGAGGGCGTTCACGCGCTTCTTGGCGGCCTCGAGCATCTCGGGGCTGGTGGCGTAGATCGTGACGATGCCTACGCCGCGCTCCTTGTCCTCCTCGATGTCGATCTGGGCGCCGGTCTTGGCCGTGATGTCCTTGATCGTCTCGCCGCCCTTTCCGATCACCGCGCCGATCTTGTCGGCCTTGATCTCGAACGTCTCCATGCGCGGCACGTAGCGGCTGAGCTCGGCGCGCGGCGCGGGGATGACGCTCTCCATGAAGTCGATGATCTTGATGCGGGCGTCGTGGGCCGCCTTGACGGCGCCCTCCACGAGGTCCCACGTGAGGCCGCGCAGCTTGAGGTCCACCTGGAAGCCGGTGATGCCCTTGCGGGTGCCGCCCACCTTGAAGTCCATGTCGCCGCAGTGGTCTTCGGCGCCGAGGATGTCGGTGACGAGCACCTTCTGGCTCTGGTCCTCATTGGTGAAGAGGCCGATGGAGATGCCCGCGACGGGGCACTTGATCGGCACGCCGGCGTCCATCAGAGCGAGGGTGCCCACGCAGATGGAGGCCATGGAGGAGGAACCGTTGGAGCCCATGATCTCGGAGACCACGCGGATCGAGTACGGGAAGTCGTCCGGCAGCACCTCTGCGATCGAACGCTCGGCGAGGGCGCCGTGGCCGATCTCGCGGCGGCCGGTGGAGCCGAGGCGGCCCACCTCGCCCGTGCAGTAGGGCGGGAAGTTGTAGTGCAGCATGAAGCGCTTCGAGAGAGGGCCTCCCGTCACGCTGTCGAGCTCCTGCGCGTCCTTCTTCGTGCCGAGCGTCGCCGTGGCGAACGACTGCGTCTCGCCGCGCGAGAAGATGGCCGAGCCGTGGACCCGCGGCAGCACGCCCACCTGGGCGGCGAGCGGACGTATCTCGTGCTGTGCGCGGCCGTCGATGCGGAGGCCCTTCTCGAGCACGTTCTTGCGCACCGTCTCGATCTCGAGGGCGTCGAAGAGGTGCACGAAGCCGACGGCGTCAACCTCGGGCCACTTCTCGCTCACCTTGGCGAGGAGGTCGTCCTTGATCGCCTTGACCTTGCCCTGGCGCTCGAGCTTGCCCTTGATGAGAAGAGCGGCCGCGAGGGCGTCGCCGCCCTCCTTGCGCATGAAGTCCATCTTGTCGGCGGGCTGCGGCACGTCCTTGATGTCCTTGTCGGGCTTGCCAAGGGCGCGGCGCATCTCGATCTGCACGTCGATGATCTTCTCCACCTCCTCGTGGGCGCGCTTGAGCGCGGCGATGAAGTCTTCGTCGCTGATCTCCGAGGCGGAGCCCTCCATCATGAGGAACTTGCCGCGCAGGCCGGCGTATAGGAGGTCGATGTCGCTCTTGGCCTTCTGCTCGTGCGTGGGGTTGATCACCCACTCGCCGTCAACGCGGCCGATGCGCACGCAGCCGATGGGGCCCATGAACGGAATCTCGCTGATGTGCAGGGCCGCCGAGGAGGCGTTCACGGCGAGGAAGTCCGCCTCGCGCGTGCCGTCGCTCTGGATGAGCATCGAGTTGACCTGCACGTCGTTGTAGTAGCCGTCGGGGAAGAGCGGGCGTATGGGGCGGTCGCACATGCGGGCGGTTAGGATCTCCTTGGAGGAGGGCCTCGCCTCGCGCTTGAAGAAGCCGCCGGGGAACTTGCCGGCCGCGTAGAACTTCTCGCGGTACTCGCACTGGAGCGGGAAGAAGTCGATACCCTCGCGCGGCTCGTCAGTGTTCGTGACGGCGGTGAACACGGTGGTGTCGCCGTACGAGCATGTGACCGCGCCTGCGGCCTGCATCGCGAGAAGGCCCGTCTCGAAGACGAGGTCCTGGCCCGCGATGTTGACTTTGAACTGCTTGGTGTTTTCCATGAATTTCCCTAATTAGCGACGCAGGCCGAGCTTCGCGATGATGTCCTTGTACTTAGCCTCGTCCTCGCGCTTGAGGTAGTCGAGGAGCTTGCGGCGGTTGTTGACCATGCGCAGCAGGCCGTAGCGGGAGCTGTGGTCCTGCTTGTTCGCCTTGAGATGCTGCGTGAGAAGCTGGATTTTCTTCGTCAGCGTGGCGATTTGGACCTCGGAGGACCCGGTGTCGCGCTCGTGGCGCTGGAACTCGGAACGGATTGCGGCTTTGTCGATCTGGCTCATTTTGTTCGAACTTTCTGTTGTTTCTCTGGCCTGCACCCATCCGACTCCGCCCGAGGCGTGCGCATGGCAAGTTCGAACATCCGCAGGAACTGGCGGACGCCCGCAACGGGGAGAAATCTCCTAAGACGGTCGCAGGAATGCGAAATAGTGTACTAAAAGCCGCCGCGAAAGTCAACGGGGAAAATCGGGAAAATTGATTTTTCCGTCATTTTCATCCGCAAGCCGGCCATGGGAACACCTTATACAGCCACACGGCAGCCAGGGCGCCCGTAATCGGGCCCAGCACCGGCACCCATGCGTAGCGCCAGTTGGCCGGCGCCTTGTTCTTCATTGGAAGAAGCGCATACACGATTCTCGGCCCAAGATCTCGCGCCGGATTTATGGCGTAGCCGGTGAGTCCGCCGAGCGACATGCCGATGGACACGATAATCGCGAAGACGAGCAGGCAGCTCACGCCGCCCGCGATCCCCTGCACCTGCGCGATGCCCTTTATCGCGAAGACGAGCACGAACGTGCCCACCGCCTCTGAGAGAAAGTTGCACGGCAGGCACGGAATGGACGGCGCCGTGCAGAAGCACGCGCGCTTCAATGCGCCGTCTTCAGTGGCCTCGAAATGGCGCATGTAAAGCGCCCACACGAGAAACGCGCCTATCCCCGCGCCCAGCATCTGGCCTGCGATGTACCATCCGACAAGCGAAGGCGCAAGCGAGCCGTCCGCCGCGAGCGCGATGGTGAGCGCGGGATTGAAGTGCGCGCCCGACGCGGCGCCGAACACGAACGCCGGCAGAAGCACCGCAAGGCCCCACGCAAACGTTATCTGAACGCTGCCGCCGCCCTTCATTCCGCTCTTCTCCAGCAGCACGTTGGCCACCACTCCGTTTCCCAGAAGAATGAGAAGCGCCGTACCCACAAGTTCGGCGAGGAAGCAGCTGGTTACGTTCATTTCATTTCCTTTTCATTCTACTGCACGGCCCATGCAGGCGAGAACGCCTCGCCCGCCATGGATCCGCGGCGAAGTGATTATATCAAATCCCGCCCGCCAATGGCAAGCGGGGAGAAATGGTGCCGGAGGCGGGAGTCGAACCCGCACGTCAAATACTTGACAAGGGATTTTAAGTCCCGTGTGTCTGCCATTCCACCACTCCGGCAAATCCTGACCGCATCCGACGGCGCGCTATGCCGCGCCGCCAGCCATCTTCCGCGCCGTGGCCTCGGCAAGGCGCTTCGCCTCGCGTGCGTCTTGGCGCTTGAGCCACCATGCGACGCATGCAAGCGGCACGAGCACCGAGAATCCCATCACCGCGGAGAGCGCCGAGGCGTGGGGAAGGTTGCGGTCCGGAAAAGTGCGCTGGTATATCTTGTTGCCTATCAGCTCGGAGTTCTTGCCGCCCACGAGGTCGGGAATCACGTACGAGCCGATGGCCGGGATGAACACCATTAGAATCGCGCTCACCACGCCGCGGCGCACTCCTGGAAGGAATATGCGCCTGAAGGCGAAGAAGCTGCGCGCGCCAAGATCGCGCGCCGCCTCCATGAGAGAGAAGTCGAACTTCTCGGCGGCCGTGTAGATGGGCATTATGGCGAACGGAAGGAACGAGTACACCGACACAACGAGTATCGCGCCCGAGTTGTAGTTGAGCGTCGTGTTCGCGTCGGCCACGCCGAGCACGATGAGTATGTGCTGCAGAAATCCCTCTGGATTGAGAAGCGTGCGCCAGGCGAACACGCGCACGATGAAGCTTGTCCAGAACGGCAGCATTATGAGCCCCGCCACGGCTGCGCGCCATTTAGTAGGCAGCCGCGCTATCGAGTACGCGCAAGGCAGCGACAGCACCACGCAGAGGAACGTGGTGACCGCCGATATCCATATCGTGCGCCATACGATCTCCTTGTACGGGGTGCGCACCACGGCCTTCCACGTCTCCATCGTGAACCCAGGCGCATAGCCGCCGTCGGCGCTGGGCGCGTGGAACGCGATGCCGAAGACGATGATCGTGGGGATCACGAAGAAGAGCGTGAGCCACGCAAGCGAGGGCAGAGACACGCCCCACTCCGTCCAGCGGCGGCCCGTCATCACGCGTGCTCCTTCGGCGTCTGCGGCGGCGCCTTGACGAGCTGTTCGTCAAGCTCGCTGAAGTTCTCGATCATGTACCCGTCGTCTGGATGCCACCACATGTACGCACGGTCGTTCCAGGTGATGGACTCCTGGTCCAGCAGGAAGCGCGAGTGCGGCTTTAGCACGCTTACGCTGCGGTCGCCGCTCTTCAGCCAGTACTTCGTGTAGACGCCCTGGTATATGACGTCGGTCACCGTGCTCTGGAAGACGTTTATCCCGGCGCCCTTCTCAGGCGGCGGCGGATTGAGCGTAACGCGGATCTTCTCGGGGCGCACGGAGAGGTGCACCTTCTGGCCCACGGAGAGGTTCTTGTCGTTGAACGCCTTGATGGATGCGAAGCCTGGACACTGTATGGTGCAGTAGTCGCCCTCTATCGAGGCGATCTCGCCGGCGAAGAAGTTGGTGTCGCCTATGAACGCGGCGACGAAGCTCGAGACGGGCGCCTCGTATATCTTGGCCGGAGTGTCGAGCTGCTCTACCTTGCCGCGGTTCATGACGGCTATCCGGTCGGAGAGCGACATCGCCTCGCCCTGGTCGTGCGTGACATACATGAACGTGATGCCCACCTGGTCGTGGATCGTGTCGAGCTCAAGGAGCATGTGCTGGCGCAACTTGAGGTCGAGCGCCGCGAGAGGCTCGTCGAGAAGAAGCACCTGCGGCCGGTCGACGAGCGCGCGCGCGATTGCCACGCGCTGCTTCTGGCCGCCCGAGAGCTGGCTGGGGTACTTCCAGGCGTGGTCGCCCATGCGGATCATCTCGAGGATTGCGTCCACGGACTCCTCGACCTCGGCCTTTGGCCTGCGGGCGAGACGCAGGGAGAATGCAATGTTGTCCCAGATCGTCATCGTGGGGAAGAGGGCGTAGTTCTGGAACACGGTGTGGACGCGGCGCATGTTCGGCGGCGCATCGGTTATGTCCTTGCCGTCGAGGTATATGCGCCCGGTGTCCGGCCGTTCGAAACCGCCGAGCATGCGCAGCAGCGTCGTCTTGCCGCAGCCGGAAGGACCCAACAGCGAGAAGAACTCGCCCTTCTTGATGGAGATGGAAACGTCGTCCACAGCCGTCAGCGCCCCAAAGCGCTTGGTGACGTGATCGAACACCAGAAATTCGCCTGCCAACTCTCCGTTCTCCTATTGACGCTTGTTTAAGAATCTCCGCCCACCCGGGCGAATGCGTGAAAGTATATCAAACAACGCCCCGTCGAACAAGCGGAAGTTGACGTCCAGCGCAAGAACTTGAGATGGACGCCCTTCATCACGTCCTCGCGCGCACTAGGCACTCCCCGCTAAATTTGCTATAATTGCCGCATCGATATTACCACAGGAGACGCAATGAACAAAACCACATTTGTGCTGTGCACGGCCTTCGTGGCCGTTGCCGCATCTGCAAAGCCAGCGCTGGGAAACGGAATGCCGAATGTCGCAAGACCGGAGGTGGCGCGCCTTGTTGCAGCCGCGGCGGCGCGTCCGCACCCGCGCCTCTTCGCCGACGCGAGCGGTTTCGCCGCCATGAAGGCGCGCCTCGGCAAGGACAGCCTCTTCACTTCCGCCGCCGAGTTCGTCCGCGCTGGAGCGGACGCCCTTCTCGACACGAAGCCGGTCGAGCGCATCAAGCAAGGCCGCCGCCTCCTAGGCGTTAGCCGCACCGCTCTCTACCGCATCAACACCCTCGCCCTCGCCTACCGCCTCTACGGCGGCAAGGCGCATCTCGAGCGCGCGGTCGCAGAAATGCGCGCCGCGTGCGCGTTCTCCGACTGGAACCCATCCCACTTCCTCGACGTAGGCGAAATGACGCTCGCAGTCGCCACCGGATACGACTGGCTATACAGCGACATGGATTCCGCAACCCGCAGAGAGATCGCGACCGGTCTTCGCCGCTGCGGCCTGGACGCCTCGCTCGCAAATGGCTGGTGGGTGCATGCGCACAACAACTGGGGACAGGTCTGCCACGCTGGAATTCTAGCGGGCGCCCTCGCCCTCGCCGAGGAGAACCTCGCGGAGACCGGCCTGTTCGTGCAGCGCTGCGTGAACAAGCTTCCTCTTTCCATGAAGGCCCTAGCACCGAACGGCAACTACCCGGAAGGCCCAGGATACTGGCACTACGGCACGGAGTTCAACGTCGTGGCGATGGCGCTTCTCGAGGGCACGCTCGGCAGCGACTTCGGCCTTTCAGCAATGCCGGGCTTCAAGGAGACAGGCGCGTATCCCGACCTCGTGACGGGCCCGAGCGGAGAGACTTTCAACTATGCGGACGGCGGCGCTGGACGAAGTGCTAGCTGCGCGCCATGGTGGTTCGCGAAACGGTTCAACCGCCCCGACATTCTTGCCTACTTCGAACTTGACTCATTCAGGCGCACGGTGGCCCAGCGCAAGATCAACTCGCACCGCGGCGGCAACAGAATGCTCCCCTACGCGCTCTTCTGGCTCTGCGACGTGCCCGCGGGAATCAAGCCGAAGGCGCCGCTCGTGTGGGACGCCAAGGGACCAGTTCCGATCACGATCCAGCGTTCGAGCTGGGACAACGCGAAGGCGCTCTTCGTCGGCATGAAAGGCGGCTCGCCGTCTGGTCCGCACGGCCACATGGACGGCGGATCGTTCGTCCTCGAAAGCGAAGGCGTGCGCTGGGCGGTGGATCTTGGCGCCGAGCCGTACCACAAGATCGAGTCCATGGGCATGAATCTGTGGAGCGCTGCGCAGAACTCCGACCGCTGGAAGCTATTCCGCCTCGGCACCTGGGCGCACAACGTGCCGATGATCGACGGATGCCAGCAGCTTGTAAAAGGGAGAGCAGAGGTTTTGGAGGTGAAGCGCAGTGGCGGCGCGTCGGAGGTGGCGTTCGATCTGTCAAGCCTCTACACGAACGCAACCAGCGTGGTGCGCCGCGGGACGATGGCAGCCGACGGGCGCAGCTACACGCTGCGTGACTCTTTCGCGGGCGCAAGGCCGGGAGCGAACATCCGCTGGGCCATGATGACTCGCGCCGCGCCAACTGTCGACGGCGACAAGGTTACGCTGCGCCAGCGGGCCAAGGAGATCACGCTCGTCCAGTGCGGCGCGCAGAAAGGCGAATGGACCATCGGCGACGGACAGGGCCCCAACAAGTGGGACTCTCCGAATCCAGGATGCCGCCAGCTGGTCTTCACCGTTCCGGCGCGCGCCGACGGCACTGCGGACGTCGCGGTGAAGTTCAGCTTCTGACCGCCGCGCTCGCATCTCCCGCTTCACCCTGTCTTTTGGTATAATGGACGTCATGTGCAACGACTCCGAAGAAAATCCGACTAAAGAAGTCTGGCGGGCCACCGTGGCAGACTTCGGCTACGACGGCGCGCCTGTGCCCTTCCCAGGCGCGTGCGCCGCGCGCGTGCTTGGCACATGGGGCGACTACTACCGCATCGTGTGCGACGCAGGCGAGGGCACGGCCCGCAAGAAGGCATCAGCCTTCCACGGCCGCCCCGACGCCGTGGTGCCCACAACCGGCGACTTCGTGGCGCTCAAGTGGAACCCAAGCGGAGAAAGCCGCATACTCGCCACGCTCCCCAGACGCTCGAAGTTCGAGCGCGCGGCCGCAGGCTCCGAAGGACGCCGCGCGCAGACTATAGCCGTGAACTTCGACGTGCTCTTCTTCCTCACCTCCGCCAACCAGAACTTCAACGTGCGCCGGATCGAGCGCTTTCTCTCGCTCGGACGCTCCTCCGGCGCGCCGGTGGCCGTGCTCATCACCAAATGCGACCTCGTTGACGCCCCCACGCGCGATCGCCTCGTCTCCGAAGCCAAGGCGCACTCTGGCGGCGCGCCTGTGCATGCCATCTCCGTGCGTACGGGTTTCGGGCTCGAAAACCTCTCCCAACATGTGCAGCCGCGCCGCACCCTAGCCTTCATCGGCTCCTCCGGCGTCGGCAAATCGTCGCTTGTGAAC
>JAFXIL010000115.1 GCA_017563185.1 Kiritimatiellia bacterium
ATCCCCACGGAGGCCCGCACCGCGCCGGTTTTCATGGTGCCCAGCCAGGTGTGCATGGCCGGGGCGCAGTGGAGCCCTGCCCGAACGGCAATGCCGGCGCTGCTGAGGCTGTCGGCAATCTGGCCGGAGTCAACGTTCTCGGCCACGAAGGATACTACGCCCACCTGTGGCGCGTCCGGGTGACCCAGCAGGGTTACGCCGGGGATGGCAGACAGGCGTTCCCGCAATCGGGCGGCCAGGGCGGATTCGTACTCGGCGATGCGCTTTTCGGCGGCGACTTTCTGGAGGCCGGCGAGGGAGTTGGAGGCGAGGGCCTTCTTGTAGAGGTCAACGGCGTGGGCGCGGATGGCGGAGGAGAGGAAGGCGGGCCTGATGTCGACGACGGACCACCAGGCGTCGGCGATCTTGGCGGGCGGGGCGGATTCCTTTTCGAGCTTCGCGGCGGCGGCGCAGGCGGGACTGTTTGCGGCGAGGAAGGCATCGACGGCCTGTGGCCAGTGGCCAAGCGCGGCGGAGTAGGTGGCGACCTGGAACTGGAGCTTCTTGTCGGACGGCTTCGCCTTCGCCTGCTCGAGCGCCTTCCTGAGCCGGATCGCGTACTGCTGGCGCTCCTTCAGCTCCTCGTAGCGTTCGCGGACGGGTCCGCCCTTTCCGAATGCGACCACGCGCATCGCCTTGTCGATGAGCGCGAACTCGTCCGAGCCCTTCCAGTCCGGAATCGCCTTTCTCACCGCCTCGAGCGCGGACGCGGCCTTGTCGTACGCGCCGCCGCGCATGTAGTAGTCGAACGCGCCGGTGAGGAGGATGTACTTCTCGGCCGGGGCCTGCGCGGCCTTCGCGAGCGCGACCGCCGCGTCCCCCACCTGCTCGCGGGTTTTCTTTCCGCTGCGCAAGGCGTCCATCTCGGCCTTCATGACCTCCTGCACCAGCGGCTCCGCCGCGGCGATCTCCTGAGGAGTGGGCATGGAGAGGAGAGGGAGGGAGAGGAGAGAGGCGAGGAGGGAGAGAAGCATGGGTTTCATTTTGGGGCTCCAATTTTAGCCGTGTAGAACATGTAGATCATGTAGAGAGGCGGGGGTGATGGCCGTGTAGAACATGTAGATCATGTAGAAAATGTGACTGTGCGGCGTTCGAACTTGTATGAACCGAAGTTGATTAACAGACCTACGGGAAAACCCGTTATCTTCAAGTAGTTAAGTGTTTGGGCCAAGTGTTCTGGCGCCAAAGCCTTGGTTGCCTTTAGCTCTACTATCAGCTTCTCATCAACCAGCATATCCACAAAGTATTCTCCCACGCAGTAGCCATCTTCATCAAAAACCTTTAGCGGCTTCTGCCTTTCAACTTTGAATCCAGAGTTCTCAAGTCTATGCGCAAGAGCTGTCTCATAGACCTTTTCCAACAAACCATTACCAAAATACTCATGCACGCCATAAGCGACTTGCCCTACTTGCGCAGCAAGTTCCTTGAGTCTCTCTACACGTTCTACACGGCTATTCATACACACCTACACGTTCTACATGTTCTACACGGCTAACGACTAAATACGCTCTCGCCCCGTGGGGTATGCAGCCGAATACCTCACATGCGACCATTTTGCCGCGATTTCCATGGGCTGTTTGACGCTCATGTTTATGCGTATATTATACCATATTTGGTAACTTCTGGGTTAACTCACGCGGGCGGAGCTCGGGGAAGAAGTCCATCTTCAGGGCGCTGGCGAGCTTCTCCGCCGTGCGAAAGGTAATGTTGACGTCCTGGTGAAGCACCTTCGTGATGTACGGACGCGACACCTTCATCCGCTTCGCAAGCTCCGTCTGCGACACGCCGAGCTCCTTCATCCGCAGCAGGATGCGGCGAAGGAACGCCGAACCAATTTTATCTATCGCGGTCAATGGAATATGGAGAACGGAAAGTTAAAAGTTGTAAGTTTTAACGCAGAGGCGCTGAGGCGCTGAGTACGCAGAGAGTTTTATGGCCGCTTCGCGGACAGGCTTCGCCTGGGGGATACGCGTCTCTGCGTTAAACACCTCTACACGTTCTACATGTTCTACACGGCTAACGACTAACGACCAACGACTGAGGATTGCGGCGGGATGCGCAGAGCGGACGATGCCGCGTTGGCGCGCCATTGTTGGCGGAGAGAGGGGGATTCGAACCCCCGGTACGGGATTACCCCGTACGACGATTTAGCAAACCGCAGCCTTCAGCCACTCAGCCATCTCTCCTAATAACCAAATCGTGGGAGATAGTATATCAAATCCGCTGCTCGCCGTCAACGAAGACGGCCGAGATTTTCCACGATTTCGGATTCACCACCGCAAGGTCGGCGACATACCCCTTCTCGACCTTGCCGAGCTCGTCGCCCCATCCGAGCTCTATCGCCTGGTTCCAGGACGAGGTGCGCACCAGGTCCTTGAGCGGAATCCCCGTGACGTCGTGGATGTTCTTGAGGCCCCTCCCGAGCCACAGCGTGGATCCGGCGAGGTTCCCGCCCTTCACGAGCCTCGCCTCGCCGTTCTCGAGCTTCACCTCGAGTCCGCCCATCGTGAAGGCGTAGCCGTCCCTGCAGTGCGAGCAGCGCAGGGAGTCCGTGACGATCTGCACGTGCTCGAGGCTGCGGCGCGTGAAGACGAGCTTCAGCATGTCGGGGCAGAGATGTATCTTGTCGCAGATCACCTCGGTGTTGAGGTCGTCCACAAGAAAGCCCGCGCCGACCATTCCGATCTCGCGGTGATGGAGCGGAGTCATCTGGTTGCAGAAGTGCGTCATGTGCCTGAGCCCGAGCCTGTACGCCTTCATGAGGTCCGCGAACTTCGCGCCGGTGTGTCCGCAGCTCGGCACAACGCCGAGCTTCAGGCATTCCTTCGCGAACTTGTCGCCGCCCTCGGACTCGACGGCGTAGGTGATGAGCTTCACCGGATACACCGCGGCGATCTCCTTCAGCTCGCGCGCGTCGGGCTTTCGCACGAACTTCGGATTCTGCGCGCCGCAGCACTTCGGGTTGATGAACGGACCCTCGAGGTGGATCGCCGGCGCCTTCGCGTAGGGCATTCCGGCGTCGGCGTAATTCTTCGCGTTGCGCGCGGACCTGAGCAGGTCCTTCTTCGCGACCGTGAGGGTCGTGGGAAGGAACGTCGTAACGCCCTCCTCGAGCTTGGCCTTGGCGAACTGGAATATCGCGTCAGGATCGGCGTCGCAGAAGTCATACCCGAGCGCGCCGTGGGTGTGCACGTCGATGAAGCCGGGCATCACGTACTGTCCGCCGACGTCCACTATGGTCGTGTCCGCGCCCGGCGCGAACTTCGCCTTCCCCATCTTCCGCACCGACTTGATGCGTCCGTCCTCGATCGCCACGGCGGCCCCCTCGAGGTCCACGCCCGGCGAA
>JAFXIL010000116.1 GCA_017563185.1 Kiritimatiellia bacterium
CATCACCACCATCACCATCATCATCATTCGTCTCACCGCCACGATTCCCATGGCCATTCGTCGCATGGCCGCTCGGAACACGGGCACGAACATAATTCTCCGGAGAAGTGACCATGGCATCATCATCGTCTTCCTCGTCCACATACGGGCAGAAGCCGCTATATTACGGCACGTCTAAGTCCGCTCCCATCTACTACGGCTCGTCTTCGCAGCCGGCGTACTACGGATCCACGCCGTACTACTACGGCGGCGGCGCATACGGTAGCTCCTATGGCGGACAGTCGAACTCGCAGGACGCCGACTCGATCGTCGGCACTATCACGCTCGGCCGCGTGCTGCGCGTCATCACCCAGCGCTGGATATCCGTTCTCGTGTTCCTTCTCGTGGGTCTCGTGGCCGCGTTCGCCGTGTACCGCATCTCGCCCACCATCTACGAGGCGAGGAGCGAGTTCACGATGGACACCCGCAACCGCCGCGCATTCAAGAACATCGACACCAACGCCGACCAGCTCTTCGACGCAGGCAGCTACGAGGAGATATTCAACACGCGCCTCTCCGCCTGGCGTTCGGACAAGATCGTCACCAAGGTGGTGCAGCAGTACCGCGCCAACTACCCAGCCTCCACCACCACCGACAAGGAAATCATCGAGACGGTTGCCGGCGCGGAGCTTGAACTTGTGCGCCATTCGCGCCTGATCACCATTGCCGTCAGGTCCACGAACCCTCAGCTGGCCGCAGCAATCGCAAACGCATACGCATCCGCCATCGACACATACACCGAGGAGGAGAACAAAGCGCGCTGCGACAAGGCAGTGACGCGCATCACTGAGCAGGTGACGAACCAGAGACGTGTGGACGAGGACATCTCCAAGCGCCTGCTCAAGTTCCGCACCGAGAACAAGATCGACGAGATGACCGCCACCCGCGAACTCATGCAGACGTCGCTTAGGGGCGCCACAACGGACATCCTCCGCTTCCAGAGCGAAATCACGGCGGCCTCCGAGTGGGTGGCAGTGCTCGAGAAGGCTCAGGAGAAGCCGGACGACTTCGCGTCGCTCCCCTCGTCCATTCCGCGCTCCGCCGAGATCGGCGGCGCCTACACCGCCCTCCAGCAGGCAAACTCGAGCCTGAATCAGATGCTCTCCACCCTCACTCGCCAGCACCCTGCCGTGAAGGCCAAGGAGAAGGAGCTCGAATCCGCCAAGAAGGCCTTCGTCGACGCCGTCTCCCACGCCCTCTCCACCGCGCGCGGCAACTTGAACGCCTACAAGAACCAGCTCGCGGTGAACGAGAAGCGCAGCGAGGAGCTCCGCAAGCAGGTGGCCGAGATATCGCAGAGGATCATTTCGGCGGACGCCGGCCTCAAGCAGCTCATGAAGGAGCAGGAGGTCTCCACCACGATCCTCAAGGACCTCATGCAGAAGGAGAACGCGGCGCGCATCGAGGCCGAGCAGAACAACGAGATCATCCGCATCGGCCGCCCCGCCGTGGTGCCCACGAAGCCCGTGCTGCCGAACCCGGTGATCATCTTCTCGGGCGGCGCCGTGATTGCGCTTGGCCTTGGACTCCTCTTCGTGCTTGTGCTTGACCACATCGAGGATACGATCGTGTCGCTGCAGGATATCGAGGGCCGCCTCTCCCTGAAGGTGCTCGCGGTTCTTCCCCACGTGCGCGGCAAGAAGCGCGAGCAGGTGGCGAAGTTCATCATCGAGAACAAGTACTCGCAGTTCGCAGAGGCGCTCGCGGGACTGCGCAACCTGCTCGACTCGCCGCGCTACCAGCCCATCTCGCAGTGCGTGCTCATGATGTCCACCCAGCCCGGCGAAGGCAAGACCATCACCTCATGCTCGCTCGCGATCTCGAGCGCGCTCGCCGGCAAGCGCACGCTCCTCGTGGACTTCGACATGCGCCGCCCCCGTCTTGCGCGCGTGTGGGGCATCAAGGATCTCGACGTCGAGCACTCCTTCTCGCACTACCTCTCGCGCAAGGACGGCGCGCGCGACTTCAAGTCCCTCGCCCGGCCCAGCGGCGTGGAGAATCTCGACGTCATCGTGTCGCTTCCCCCCGACAACGTGAACCCCGCCTCCGTGATGGGCTCGCAGATCGTTCCCGACTTCTTCAAGTGGGCGCGCGCCAACTACACCCGCATCGTCATCGACTCGCCGCCCTTCGGAATCGTGGGCGACGTGATGACGCTCGCGGCGATGGTGGACTCGGTGATGATAATGTGCTGCCCGGACCGCACGCACTTCAAGCCGATCAAGCACGCCGCCCGCCAGCTCGGCGAATCCGGCGCCACCGTGATCGGCATCGTGGTGAACGACGTCGAGATGGGCTCCTCCGCCGCGTTCTCCCAGAGCGGACGCTCCTACGGCTACGGCTATGGCGGCGGCTACGGCGGATACGGCGGCTACGGCGCATACGGCGGATACCGCGCATACGGCGGCAGCTACCGCCCATACGCTCCGTATTCTCCGTACGGCCCGAAGAAGTCGAAGAAGGGCGGCAAGGACGGCAAGAAGCCCGCGGAAGAGGATAAGCCTCTTGCGAACAAACCGGCCGACAAAAAG
>JAFXIL010000117.1 GCA_017563185.1 Kiritimatiellia bacterium
TCAACGTTGTACATCCCGTAGCCACCCGCCAAGATCCACGTCGGAACACCACCGTCCTTGACGTTGCTGTCATCCACCTTGGTTCCGTCGTCCTTCACGAACCTCATGCCGAGTTCCGTGGTCGTCTTGTAATATCCGCCGACGAGCTGCGCGTACACGCCGTCGCCGCCCTCGCCGTCGCTGAACTCCACGACTGCGCATTTCAAGTTAGTGCCATCATAGTACTGGGCCTCGCAACGTATCGCCGTTGGATTCGCCGCCGTGCCGGCGGTTACGACGGCGTTGGTGAAGAGAAGCGGCAGTCCAAGCATCGAGCCACTTGATCCGCCAGCAACTTTCGCGGATAGCTTGCCCTTGACGTTGGTGCCGATCTGCGCAACCGTGAGCCCAGGGTACGCAAGCTGTTTCGTCGATGTAAGTTCCCGGGCGACGCCCATTGCCCTCACGCCGTAGCCACCTGCAGTTGCGGTCGTTGCAATGCCGTTGTTCGACACGGTGTTCCACGTCAGTTCGCCCGTACTGGCGTTTACGGTATAGAAACTTGTCGTAAAGCCGGCTTTGGAAGTAGCAACGTACCACGCCTTTGGAATCTTCGCATACACGCCGCCTTCGCCGTTGTACAGCTGGATATGGACGGCTTTGTAATATGTTCCCTCAATCGTCACGATGTCGAAATCGTAGCGTTGGATGGCGGCGCCCGTCGCGTTCGCGGGATACGGCTTGACTTGGTTGGACAACCCTGTCTTGACTGCGCCAAAGGACCCGCCGCCCATCGTGCCCCAGAAGGAGTGGCCTTCGAGGTCTGCGAGCGTCTTGCCGGGAAACACCAGCACGCCGCTGGTCGTGATGAACCCGCCCGAGTACGAGATGTCCGTATCGGTCATGCAATGCGTCGTCACGGCCCGCGTCGTTCCCGCCGCGCACACCATAAGCGCGGCCACCACCACGCGAATCACGTTCTTCTTCATGCCTTTTCCCTCTCTTTCAATCGTTCATGCCAACACCGTCAGCGAACCAGGATCACGATCCCCATGAAACGCTCGAGGCGCAGGCCTTCAGCTTCGGGACAGATTTTGTAGCCATTGGCGCTGCTCGGCGTGTCGAAATCGAAGTAGTGTATAAGCGAACGCCCATACGCCGACGATGCCGCCGCCACGCAGAGTGGGACAGCAAGCGTACAACAACTAGTTTTTGTAATCGTCATCGTTTTCATCCCTTCACTTCACCAGTTCCATTTTTTACACTTTCTCAACGAGCGGGTCGTCGATGCCGCGCTTTTCGGGATCGTAGTTCACGCCCACGTGGAACACGGGCAGGGAAGAATCGAGCCACGGATTGCCGTACTCCTTCGTCTTCGCCTGCTCCAGCGCCTCTTGGGCCGTCTTGCCGTACTTGAACTCAAAGACGTACGTGCCGGTCTTGTCCTGAAGGACAGCGTCCGCGCGGCCGCGTGCGCTCTGCCGCTCGCCGGAGATGTCCGCGCCGATTAGCTTCATGAAGAGGAGGAAGTACCGCTTCGCCTCCCGCTCGTCCCCGATGTGCCACTCGTGCGGCACGGTGGCGAACGCCGCCTTGAGGTTCTTCTTGAGGAGCGTCTCCACGCCCTTCTCGATCAGGTCGTCCTGCGCGTCCGCAAGTTCCTCGTTCCAGTCGGACATGCCGTTGCACAGCAAGGTGGAGACGTAGCCCTTCGCAAGCGACGTCGAGATCTCCTCGTTCGGGATGCCAAGATCGATGCGACCGGACGGACGCACGCGCTTGATCGTCAGGTAGCCGCCCTGGTACAGCAGCGCGGCAAGCGGCATCGTCTCCGCGTCGCAGACGTCGAGATCGAGTTGATCCACAACCATTCCGTTCAAGTCCGCCGGGATCTCGTCCGCCGCCTTGATGCGGTTCATCACAATTGTGGCCTGACCCGTCGATTCCCAGTAGTTCTTCAGCTCGCCGGATTTCAATGCGTTGCCGAGCGATACGGGGTTGCACACCTTGGCTTCTGACTTAGGCGCGAAACGGTAGCCGTCGTACCACGAGAGGAGAGTCCGCTTCGCCGCCGCGAAGTCCATGCCGCTCTTCTGCGCGAACACCTCAATGTTCTCGCGCAACACACCATCCAGCTCCGCCGACGTGTAGCCTAGGAGCGACGCGAAACGAGCATCCATCGAGAGGTCCGTCAGGTGGTTCAAGCCGGAGAAGATCGAGAGCTTCGTCAACTTCGTGACGCCGGTCATCATCAAGAAACGTATTGAACCGGCGTTGATTTTGAGCTTCTCGTAGAAGTCGTGGAGGATGGAACGCACCTTCTTCAGCGTTTCAAGGTCGTCAAGGAACTTGGCAACGGGCTCGTCGTACTCGTCGATGAGGACGACCACCTCCTTGCGCTCGCTTTTCTCGGCAACCGCCTTCAGGAAATCCTCGAAGTTCTTTTCGGTAGTTTTGTCCTTGTCGAATGGAACTCCGTGTTCAGACGCAAGATCCTCCACGAGCGAACGCAGGTTGTTGGTGAACTTCTCGTACGTCGAACCTGCGGCAGAAGACATCGTGAAGGACACAACAGGAAACGGCTTGTCCCACTCCCACGGCAGCTTGTCGATTGCGAAGCCCTTGAACAGCTCGCGGCGGCACTCGAACATCGCCTTCAATGTCGAAAGCATGAGCGACTTGCCGAACCGCCGCGGACGCGAGATGAACAGCTGCTGATCAGCATCGTTCGCAAGTTGGTACAGCAGTTCCGTCTTATCGACGTACTTCCCCTTCCCTCCGAGTATCAAGCTCGGGAAGTCGAACACGCCCGTCGTTGGCACCTTGATTCTGCGCTCTTTGTTTTCCATTGCCATGTATTATACCAAAAACACGCGCCCTTGTGCGGGAAAAATTGAAAATGGCCCTTGCTACATCCGCCGCCTGGTAGGGGCTGACCACCTGGCGGCCCACACAGAGAACGGCGCGCTCAATGATCGCGCCCTCGTGCCATCACCCGCGCCGGTCCACGTCGCCGTCAAAGGAATCGTGTCCGCCGTAACGAGAACCGTCTCGCCCGCCGGCAGCGCTAACAAACCAACCGAGAGAGCGTTGGTCGTGCGTCAGTCCACATGACCTGCCTATTCAAGCGCAGGCGGAACGATCTTGCCGTCGCGCCGGGCTTCGGGGTTGTGATCGTGCGCGATGTACTGCCCGTTGGAGTCCATCCACGTTATCAGCCTCTCCCGTTCCTCCGGCGTGAGCTTCACGCCGTGGTGCGTCTGGCTGTGGCCGCGGTCCACGTAGTCCCACCACGTGTGGTTTCACGGGGAAAGTCCCCGGGCATCAAGCCCTAGGCATCCGCGATCTGCGATTTGCGGACGTCAGAAGAAAAGATCCCTCTCTCCGCGGCAGGTGGCTTCGTATTGCTTCATGACGGCAGGATAGAATTTGGGCACCCACTCCTTGATGCCGGCAAGCTCCTTCTGGATGAGAGCCTCGCCGGCGGCGATGGTGGCGGGGTCCTTCGCGAAGTCGTCGAGCCATTCGCGGAAGGTGAGGACGGCGTTGATCTTGCAGAACTTGCCTTCGCGGCCGGTCTTGAGCGCGTCCATGATGCATCCCCCCGTGCGGCCGCAGCGGTAGCCTGCCGTGCAGAACGAGGTTATGGTGCCGCGGTCTGCGAGATACTTCACCATCTCCTCGATCGAGCGGTTGTCGCCGAGCATGAACTGCTGGCGCTCAATCTCCTGGTGCGCCTCGTTCGCGAAGTCGCTGTAGCCCTTGATCGCGATGTTGGAGGAGCAGTCGAGCTGCGTCATGCCGCAGTCGAGCGCGCGGTTGCGCGACTCAGGCCTCTCGCGCGCCGTCACGATCATGCCCGTGTACGGCACCGAGAGGCGCATTATCACCAGGATGCGGCGGAACGTCTCGTCGTCGATCAGCCACGGGCTCTCCTCCGGCACCTTCGTGCCCGACGCGGGCTCGAGACGAGGGAAAGAAATTGTGTGCGGACCGATGTTGAACCAGCGCTCGAGGTCGCGCGCGTGGAGAATCGTCGCCAGCACCTCGAAGCGCCAGTCGCACAGGCCATAGAGAACGCCGAGCCCCACGTCGTCCACGCCCGCCTCCATGCAGCGGTGGAAGCAGGTGGTGCGCCAGTCGTAGTTGCCCTTCACGCTCCAAGCCGGATGCATCTGCTCGTACAGCTTGCGGTTGTACGTCTCCTGGAACACCTGGAACGTGCCGATGCCAACGCCGCGAAGCACCTTGAGGTCGTCGATCGGCAGAGGGGCGGCATTCACGTTCACGCGGCGTATGCCCACCTTGTGTCCGCTCTTGGGGGCCGGCACCTGATGGCCATAGATCGTCTCGATGGTCTCTGCGATGTATTCGGTTGAGGTCTTGGGGTGTTCGCCATAGACGGCGATGAGGCGCTTGTGGCCGATGCGGCCGGCGAGCACGTCGATCTCCTCGCGCACTTCGTCCATGGTGAGAATGCGGCGCTTCTGGTGGTCGTTGCCCTCGCGGAAGCCGCAGTACCGGCAGCCGTTCACGCAGGGATTGGCCACGTATAGCGGGGCGAAGAACACGATGCGGTTGTCATAGACCTTCTTCTTGATGCGGTCTGCCGCTGCGCGCATCTCCTCGAAGAGGCCGGGATCCGTGACGCGCATGAGGGCCGCGGTCTCGGATATCTCAAGCGTCTCGCAGGTGGACTCGCTCTTCGCGATTATCTCTCGGATGCGCACAGGATCCACCTCCCTCGCGTCGGCCTCGGCGAGGGTGCGGTTGATGAGGTCTTCGTCGATGAAGTGGCGTCCGCCGGGGAGATACTTGTCGATCTCGGACTTTACTATGAAATGCTCCCGGTAGTCCTGCTCGTCCTTGAAGTGGCGTATGCCGTTTATTGTTGCCATGTCTATTCAGCCTTCTTTCGTTGGCGGAATATTATACCACAAAAAAACCGAAACGCACTCGCCATGGCAACAACGGCGACGTTTGGCGGCTCGGCGGCCAGGTCAGCCACCCTGCCGCCAAACCACCATGCGCGCGCTAGCGCACGTACAGGACCATGCCGTTGGCGGCGCGGTTCGTGAGGATCAGGTTGCCGGACATCGTCTTGAGCGAGAACTTCGCCGAGTAGTCGTTCTCTTCGGCGTCCTTCACCACCAGCTCGACATTCTCGACGTCCGCGCCAAGCACGGGGCCGAGATTGTAGATCGGCAGCATGGGACGCGCACTGAACTTGGCCTCGATCTTCTTGAGTCCCGCAAGGGCATTTTCGTCGGCGTCGGCGAACTGCACGCAGTCCAGCTGGCGCCTCTTGCCCGTGCCCCCCACTTCCCAGACGGTCTTGTCGCCCGTGAACGCGAAGGGCCCAGAGAGCGTGCCCGACCCCTTCAGCGTGCCGAAGATCGGCATCGTCATCGTGCCGCTCGACACGAGCGAAGAGCCGGCGCCGAGTTCGAGATCCTTGTAGATGCCCGAAGGCTCGAGAACGGCGATGTCGCCCAGCGTAGCCGCAAGCTTCAGGTTCGTCTCGATCCACTGCTTCTCCGTGGAATCGTCCGGGGCAACGTAGCTGAGCGTCCAGTACTTGTTCTTGTCGTTGTTGGGTCCGTACCCGCCCGTGTTGTCGCCCACGCGCGCCTCCCAGCGATGCCAGCCGGGCGTAAGCGTGATCTTGGCGTTCGTGGGATCGCCCCAGCTGCCCACGTTGATCAGCGTCACGCCGTCGATCACGAGCATCTTGTAGTCGTCGTAGTGCATGTCGAACGACCACTCGCCGCCCTGGTTCTCCTCGACCTTGAACCAGCCCTGGAATCTGTTGACTTTCTTGTTGTTGAAATACCCCGTGCTGTCGGTTCCGTCGTTTCCGTGGCGGTGCATGTACTCGACGGACCCGAGGCACTTGATGTGGCTCCAGTTCTCTGTGGTAGCCCAGTTGTCGTTGCCGTTCTGCCAGCTCCACACGCAGGCGTTGACGCAGGGACGCATCTGCAGCGTGGCGTCGCCGCCGAGCGAAGCACCCGGCTTGAAGGTTGTGTAGTCGTTGCCATTGTCGGACGAGCTTTCGCCGATGACGAATCCGAACGATCTGCTGTTGTCCTTCCATCCAGTTCCGTTCGCGCCGCTTCCGCCGGTGCAGTCCTCGAATGCAAGGGTGAACTTGTGCCAGCCGGCGGCGAGCTCAACCGTTCCGCGCGCCGTGGCGCACTTGCTGGCGCTCTTGCACACCTGAGCGCCGTCCACGTCGAAGCGGATCCAGTCGTCATAGTTACCCGCGAACGTCCACTGGCCGGCCTTGTCCTCCGGCACATAGAACTCGCCGCGCGTGGCGATCGTCGTATAGCGGCGGATGGGATTGCTGCCGTAGTTCTTGTTGGCGAAGGTCCAGAAGTCTGCCGATGCGTACGGATAGCTCCACGCCGTTTCCGTGACCTGATCGATCACATATCCCGCGACGGCGTATGGATAACGCTCGTCGGAGTACTTCGCCACCTGCGCGTTGACGCCGTCCGCGAGCTTGATGCCGCCCGCGAATGCGGAGGTGGCCCGCAGGTCGTTGCCCTCAGTGTTCTCCACTGTGAGCTTGCCCAGCAGCGCGCCCTGCATCTTGTCGTCGTCCGTGCGGCTTCTCGTGAAGTTCGCCGCGCCCTTGATCGTGAGGTCGCTCGCGCCGGAAAGGCCCTGGTTCCAGTTCACATAGTAGCTGGCGAGATCAAAGGTGACGCTGCCGCCAAGCTTGTCGTAGCCGAAGAACACGGGGTAGCCCACCGCGCCGCCCCACTCGCCGTTCACGTTCACGAACTCGCCGTCCTGGAGGTCAACCTTGGTGACGCCCGGCACGCGATGTCCGTTGAAGCCGCTTGATCCCATTTCGAACCTGCCGCCCTCCAGTGTGACCCAGTGGCGTCCTTCCGTGGCGCCAACGCCGTTGCCGTAAGCCCAGGAATCGGGGCTTTCCGTATCGTCGTCGTTCGTCGTGATGCCCTTCACCTTCAGGACGGCGTTCTCACGCACGTACGTCTCGGTGCGCGGGCTGTCGTATCCGGCGAACATGACGATCCCCGAAGCGTCGAGCTCGCCGCCCACGTCAACCGTGTGCACGGACACAACCGCGGGATTCTGGCTCCAGCGGCCCACATGAAGTTCTCCGGTCACCTTCACCTTTGCACCGGGATCGATCACGATGCGGCCATGCGCGGGACCCTTTCCTTTAGAACCATTTGTGCTGAGGTGCATGTTCTTCACAGTCAGGTCAGAGCCCTCCTTAAGGCGGAGGTCTCCGGCGTTGCTGCTCGTGTATCCCAGATTCAGCTGCGCGATGGAGCCGACCATCGTGAGCGCCAGCCCGTACTCGGCGTTGTTTCCAGGTCCGTACACGTAGGTGTTGCCGGCAGTCTGGTTCACGTTGATCACGCCCTGCACGTCCATCATGCCCGTCGCCTGCGGACGAATGTCGATCGCGCCGCCGGTGGACGTGATGTTGATCTCGTCGAACTGCGGCCCCGTTCCGCTTCCGGTCATGAAGCCGAACGAGCCGCCGGTGTGCGTGACGTTGATTTTCTTCGCCTTCGTCCCCTCCTTGAGAAAGAAACCTCCTGCGGAGTGCGTCACATCGATGTCGCTCTGGGCGTCGAAGCCGTTTGCCAGGTACGTGTTGCCACCCGCAATGGCGAAAGTGCCAACGGTCGTCTCTCCGGAGATGTTGTGCGTTCCGTTCTCCATCCTGACCTGTCCGGCGCCGAGAAGCCCCCCGTTGCAGTTGACGGTCGATCCGCCCTTCACCGTAAACGTGGCACCTTCCACGACATTGACGGGTCCGTTGAACGTGGTGGTGCCGCTCTCGGCGGAGAGCGTACCGCCGCCTGCAGCCACAAAGAGCGGCACAGTGGCCGGATATGTGGTCGAATAGCCGTGCAGCGTGCCGTTGTCGAGCGTAATGCCGCCTGGCACGTTGATGGTCGCCGATTCCGGACGGAACACGCCGCCTTCCGTAATCAGGACGGATTCGACGTCGATCGGCAAGCTGATGAGGCCGAAGTAGCCCGTGTTCTTGATCGTGAGCTTCTTGCCGGGACCGAAGATGCCGCCCACCGCAGTGGCTGCGGTGCCAGAGCGCCCGCGCACGTCGAAGCGGTCGAGGCCGCCGATCGTCGCGTCGTCCGCAAGCTCGATGCGGCGGAATGACGACGACCACGACGCATTGTGCGTCGTACGCCCGTCGAGCGAGTCGTTCACGATCGCGCCGCGTCCGTCCGGACCCGCTCCCGCGATCACGAACGTCTTGAGCTGCGTCGTCTCAAGGCGGATGTTCGCGTTGTCGCCTGCCGTGTTCGTGCAGTTGAGGTTGAACTGCGCGCCGTCGAGAATCGTAACCTTGCCGCCGCCCGTGCCGCTGTCGGTGCCGAGCGAATAGAGGCCGGCGTCCATGCCAAGCGTCACCTTGCCCTCGGCGATCTCGAACTCCTGCGCGTCGAAGTTGACGCCGTCGAGCGTGAGGTTGCCCGTGCCCCTCTTCGTCACCTTGCCGAGTCCACCAAGCGTGTTCGTGCCGCCAAGAACGATGTCGGAGGCCGTGTCGATCGTCACATTGCCCACCGCAATGTCTTCATCCACCGTCACCGTGGCTGCGGCCGCGTCGATCGCGCCCTGGAAGACGGCGTTGCCGCCCGCCGCGAACGGCGTCTTGCCCGTCACGCCCTCGGTTGTCCACGCCGCGACGGCCGTGGACCACACTGCCTCGGCCGCGCTCTCCGCCGCGTAGACGAACGTCGTTCCCTGCGTGGCGGAAGAACCTTCCGCCGAGAAGGCGAGATTGCCCGAAGGCGAGATTGAGAGCGTGAGATCGTCGCGCCCCTCCACCGCGAACTTCGCGACGTCCGCCGCCGTCAGCTGCGCGCCCGAGGAGAGCTCGTACACCCTTCCCGCGACGGGATCGCCCAGAACCTTGATCTTCGCAACGCCGCTCGCAGGCGGCACGAGCGCGCCCATGCGCCCCTGCAGCAGGCCACCGTCGAAGTTGAGCACAATCGTTGCGCCGTCTGCGGCCGTCGTGGCATTGGCGATCGTGGCCATTGCGGGATTGGCGAACTCAAGAGCCGCACCGGACGCGATCGAGACCGGGCCCGTGCCAAGCTGTCCGTTCGCCATAAGGCGCACCAGGCCCTCCTCGATGACAGTGCCGTTCGCATACTGCTTCACATGATTGGAGTTGCCGTTGAATGTGTCCGTCATCACGAGCGTGCCGGCGCCAGTCTTGCGTATCGTGCAGGCCGTGCCGGAGAAGCCGGTGCCGTACGTGACGGTCTTCCCTTCCGGCACGTTGAACGTGATGGTGACGGGAATTGAGTTGTTACAGCCGATGCCCCAGTCGTAGGCATTGCCCGACCGGTAGACGGCAATGACGTCGAAATCGTCCATCGCGGTGATCGTGGTGTCGACTTCAAAACGCCAGAGGTAGTCCTGCATCACGCTGCCGATTCCGCCGGAGCCGACGATCAGGTTGGGAATGAGCGACTGCGCGACGGCGTGTTCGGCTTTCGCGATGCGCTTCGCCTTGACCGTGCCGATGTTGCCGCTGCGGCCGAAATGCGACACGTCTGCAGCGGAGCTAGGCCGCGTGCGCACGATCATCTCCTCGGTAGCTTCAAGGGTGCCGTCGATGTCGATGTCGCCGCGGTCCCAGCCGTTAGTGACCGTGGTGAAGCAGGCATAGCCGCCCTCCTCGACGCGCAGGATGCGGTGGTGGGAGATCTGGAGGCCGCTGAAGTTTTCGCCGTGCACGGTGGAACCGCTGGGAACAATCCACGGATAGTCGCCCACGTTGCTGACGATCCAGTCCTCGGTGAACGTGAAGTCGCCCTCCAGCGTGCGCGCGAGCGCGGTGCTGGCGGTGGTGCGCATCGCGTTGTCGGGATACGTCGCAGTGGCGCCGCCGGGGAACTTCACCGAGCCGGTCTTCTCGACGTAGTACGTGCCGGTGAACTGAACAGGGCAATTGAACGTCACATCGCCCTCGCCCCTGTTGGAAATGGTTCCTGTGGTGAGAGTGGCGGAGCCTCCGAAGCTAGTGGCCGCAGCGGCGTTCAGCGTGACCTTGCCCACGGTGGTGGCGGCGTCAACGGTGATGTTGGCTGCAGTCTCGACCACGAGCTCGTCGCCTGCGGTGAACGCGCCGGCGGGCGCGGGCGTCCAGTTGGCCGCGGCGGAGATGTTGCCGCTCGCGCCGCCCGTCCAAGTGTAGACGCTCTTGGCCGCGGGGCCTGCGATGAACGAGCCGGACTGGTCATTCGTCAGAAAGGCGTTGTTGACGAGATCATAGACGCCGAGCGCATCGTCTGAAAGGCGCTTGGCGGGCACAAGGTCGAGGCGGAGCGTGTCGCTGGAATTGCGCAGCCGGAACGTATAGAGGCGGTAGGAGCCCCAGTTTGCGACGTTGTCGCTGATGTTCTTGCCGTGAGAGGCGAAGATCACAAGCTCCGAGCCGGCGGTGTAGGAGCCGGTCTCGCCAGCCGAGACGCTTGCCAGCTGTGCGCCAGTCATGTCGTTCTTCACCACCACTACGCCTGCGCCATAGTCGGCCTCAAGCGAGTAGCGCGTGCCCACCGCGAAGATCGCCGCGCTGGCGGTCTGCTTGCCGTTGCGGTCGTAGCGCAGAGTGTTGCCTATCATGAACGCGGTGAACTGCTGCTTGCCGTCTGCACGCGAGCACCAGAGGTTCTGGTTGCCGCTCACGGTCGTCGGCTGCCAAGTCATCTCGATCTTGTCGTCCCATGCAGGCGTGAGGCCGGTCTTGATCCGGCACTGTCCGCTCGCCTGGATGTATTCAAGCTGCTGGTATCCGTCGGGCAGCGCCGCGAATGAGGGCAACGTGAACGCAATCGCGACGAATGCCGCGACGAGGCCGAGTTTTGTCTTAAGGGTTCCCATGAAAAATCTCCTCTTGGGGAATTTGTCTAATATGTTATCAAAACTTCACCCGACTGGCAAGGTCGCGTTTTTGGGAAAGCGCCTTTGGGAATGTTGCCATTGTTGCCAGTATCCAGTTCCAGTGGCCAATGACCAATTGGGGATTGGAATTGGATATTGACAACACAACGCCGCACGTCGTATATAACTGACGTGCGGCGTTATGCTGGCAAGCCAAACGTAGTGATGATCTACGGCAGCTCCACCACCACCCTGAAGAACCTGAACAAAGCCTTGTTTTCTTCGGTGACGGTCTGCCACTCTCCACCAAGCGTCGCTGCGCCCATGATGACCGCACGCGCACCAGGTACGTTCCATTCACTTTGCGCCGGCTCTAAGGCCAGATTCTCCAGATCAGGCGTGCCATCGGCCTTCATCGGAAACGCGCTGATCCTGAACACGTCCATCTTCTGCGGATCAAGCCCTACCACATAGCATTCCCAGACCTTCCATCCATTCGCGGCCGTAGCTTTCGCCGACACCTCGTACGACTCGTATTCGTCCACAACGCCGGGTTCATGCGCCGCAAGCCACGCATACGACACAGGCACCTCCGTCGTGTGCGTATATGGCTCGGCGCTCGCCCAGCTGTAGTTCGCCACCCACGCGGCGTCCTCTCCTGCGCCCTCCACGTCATCCTTCAGGTACCGCCACTCGATAGTATGCTCGCCGTCGCCCGTGATCTCCATTGACGCCGCCGTCCACTCCGTAACGCCGTTCAGACGCAGCTTCACCACACCGTCCACGGCCAGCTCGGCATGGTCCCACTCGTAATCGTCGTCCTGCTCGCACGACGTGCGCCACGAGAACGAGAGCGTGCCCGGGCCCATCACCTTCGTGGAAAGGACGGAACTCTGACTATGCGTGATCGCGCCGGACTTCATCGCCTCGCCGTTCGGCGCCGTCGCATCCGTCACGCGCGTCCAGCCCGCGCCGCCGCTGCCGCCCGTCGTGAACCCATGATCCGGCTTGCCCATCGTATCCCCGATGGCCCACACCTTCTCGATCGCGAACGCCGCCACCTCGGAATCAAGGTAGTCCGGCATCACCGCATACGCCTTCACCGTGCAGCTGTCCGTCACGTAGAACGGACCCGTGTACTTCGTCGAATGGGAATTCGGCTCGTTGCCGTCCAGCGTGTAGCGCACCACCGCGCCCTCCGTCGCGCAGGAGATCGACACCTTCGTCTTCGACCCCGTGAACGACGACGACGCATCCACCACCGGCGTCGCCACGTTCACCCACACACGCGTCAGGCTCGCCGTCACGACGGACGAGTCGAAGAAATCGTCGCTGAATACCTTCGCCTTCACCACGACGGACTCGCTGAACGAGAACGGCCCTTCGTAGATCGGGCTCTCCACAGTCGGCTCGCTGCCGTCCAGCGTATAACGCAGCACGCCGTCGTTGTTCCACGCGATCGACACCTCCTGGTTCGAATGTTCAAACTCAGCTCCGTCCGCAAGCGAGAACACGGGATCGGCACATTGCCCAAGCGCATACTCCGCCGTCACCACCTCGCTCAACAGACCGTTCTTCTCGGCAATCGCCCTGACCGTCGTCTTTCCGGATATCTTGAACCGCTTGTACTCGGGACTCTCCGCCGTCGGCTCGCTCCCGTCAGTCGTGTAGTGTATCGTCGCCCCTTCCGTTGGACACGTCATCGACACCGAAAGCGATGAGTCGAACGTAGTGCCGCTTACCGGATTCAAGACAGGATTCGCCGGCTCAACAAAGAACATCGCCGTCAGCGTCTCGCCAATCTGCGTTCCGCCAGACATCACCTTGTGCGTAAGCGTGTAGTTCCCGTTGTGCTGCGGTGTCCACGTGACTGCCCCGCTACCAGCCATAGACGACAGTGGCTCACCGTTCACCTCGACAATTGCCATTGCGTCCGCCACCGCGCCATCCACCCACGCAGTCGAGTAGCGAATCGTCTCGCTCGCCGAAATCGCACGTGTGCCTGTTACAAGATCAAGCGTTACTGACGCGCTTTCGCCCGAACACATCGTCGCACCATGTACTGATAATGCCATGGCCATAATCAAACATCCGATCATCAAAGACTTATTCATTGGGATTCTCCTTCTTGCGATCATAGTTTTGCGCGCGCTTCCTTATCTCATTCAGACAGTGTTCTGGCCAAACGAAAACCATTGGTGTTGAGCGCATTAGATGAGCCACCACCGACCCGTCCATACGAGGAGCATGCGTTCGCACTATCGTCCCAACTACCACCACGCTTCACTCGTAGCGCCCCTGTAGAAACCCCCTTGGGATCAATCCCATACGCCAACGTGCCATGCCTGTCCAAGCAGTACTCCCACACATTGCCGCTCATATCGTAGAGTCCCCAAGCGTTCGTTCCCTTTTGCCCAACCGTATGTGTTGTAGTAGAATTGTCTGTATACCATGTAAGATTGCCATTCATAGAATTTCCCCAGTAATACTTCGTCGTCGTGCCAGCCCGACATGCGTACTCCCATTGAGCTTCTGTAGGCAAGTCGAAGTCAAGTCCGGTGCGAGCGCGCAGTTTGCCCATGAACGATGATGAATCCACAGAGGACGACGACGGCCACTTCGCCCCATTTGAAGCGCCGCGTATCATATCGTAGGACACGTAATGTACGGGACGGGAATCGCTCTTGCCATATTGAGTAGAGGAACATGGATCAGTGCCTGTCACCAGTGTATACTGCTTCTGCGTCACCTCGAAGAGACCGCAGAAAAACGGTTTGGTAAGCGTGACGCGATGGGATTCATTGTTCTGATTCTCGCCCATGATGAACGTCCCTGCCTCTATCCGCCGCAATACAAGTTTCGTTGTCTTGTATGCATCCACGTTAAATCCGCCGCTGGGCGGCGAGGCCAAGTATGTGACAGGATAGCTCGTGGCGTTCGCACCTGAGGAGAGGTCTATTACGCAGTAGGTCGCGGGCGTCGTCTCGCACGCGACGTTGAAAACCATATTGCTCGACTTGAACGTAAGCCCTTCGGCGTTCATGTCCCACACGAACTTGTGCGTCCCTGCGGTGAGCGCCGTGTCGCCGGAAAGTTGCGTCGCAATGTTTGTCGTGTTCGCAACCTTGTCAATGGCCATCACCTTCAGCGAAGTGAACACCGCGCTCTGTTTCGCCTCCGCTGCAATGTCGCCCGTCACCGTGTACGAGATATCGACCTTCCCGTTCCACGGATACCGCTGCTGCGCCGTCACGCCCGTGATCGTCGGCGTTGCGGCAATAGCCGCAAAACATCCAAACACGAACAGTCCCAAAACTGTCTTTCTCATTTCCGCATCCTGTCATTCCGCGCCTGATTGCAACACATTTCGCTCTTGGCACAGACAACAGAGCGAGGTGTCGTTCCAATTTTCAGACATCAGGGCGGTGGTGGAAACACAAGCACCTCCCTCGATGCATCAGGTGAGGTGCCTCGGATGGACCTAGAAAGATACATCAAGGGAGGCGAAACTGCACGTAGGCAGCGCCTTTTTGATGCGTCTTTCTGGCGTAAGTTTCCGAGGCTTTCACCTGACGCGACCCAAACGTGGCGACGATTACGGTTACTCATCGTCTGACCCACGCGGGTAATCTGTTATCTCGCCTTTGAGAGGCAAGACGTAAATAGTATGCCACATTCCCCCGCCCAAAGCAAGCGGGGATTTTGGAAATTTGAAGTTTTGCGCGTGGTTGGTGACATGAATGCACTGTACGTCAGTTTTCGCAACAGGTGACGTGACGGGTATGAGGCATGAGATTTCGGTGCTCAATAACAAGCAAACATTATGGCGACCATCCCGTGCACGGAAAGGGTGAAAATGCAAAAGAGGTCAAGGGTATCTCACGTTGAACTCTGCTGGCGTAACAACTGGAATCTGCGAAATCGAAAAGCCCGCCCTGTCGCGGGTGACAATAACGTCAGCCGATCCGGATACAGCGCAATCATACTGCATTGCGTCTTCAAAATCAGAGCAGCCAGAAGCAATCGCCCAATCCACGGTCCGATCAGCCATCGGCAAAACTGCTACAAACTTGCGCAGATTGCGCAACATGACCACCATCTGATCTCTGCCAAGTGACTTGCGGAGAACATACGCAACCGTACAAAAAGTCAAAACCGACGCCATCCCCGTACCGGAATTTCGCTCGCAGAAGGTCATTACACACTGTGAATCGGGGAAGAACGGCTGCCTCCCGGCAAGCACGTCAAGAATGACATTGGTGTCGAGAAATACTTTCATGCCAAGGAATTGTATTTTTCGAGCATCGCTGAAGCGAACAAGTCCTTGTCAGAAATGCCCTCTGGCAAACTGACGATCCCAGACAACTGTCTGGTAAGCGGCCCTACATCTTCTGAAACAACCTGTGCTGCGTCCACACTGTCACTATCTTCGCCAAAACCGAAACGCTCACGAAGGAAAACAACAAACAGGGCGGATAAATCCGTCCCTTGACGCAATGTCTGGCGTTCAACGAAACGCACAACCTTCTGCGGCATGTCAAGTGTCAATGTATAGCTCATTCAACAATCCTCTTCTATTCCAACGCGGCGGCTTGCCACATGTCCGCCGCGCGAATAATCTGTTATCTCGCCGTTGAGAGGCAAGACGGCAATAGTATGCCACATTCCCCCGCCCAAAGCAAGCGGGGATTTTGGGATTCTGAAGTTTTGCGCGTGGTTGGTGATATGAATGCACTGTACGTCAGTTTTCGCAACAGGAATTTCGCTCGCAGAAGGTCATTACACACTGTGAACCGGGGAAGAGTCGTTGAGACTTTCTAAATCTCCCAAACTCCTAAACTCCCAGTGGCGAAAGCAAGAAAGGTTTTAAGACTGGTTCTTATGATTGTTCACAAATCGCAATTGTCATTGTGGCATTCTGAAAGTCGTCGAAGGATTACGCCTTGTACACCACAGGCGCAGAACCGTGCTTTTGGAGCACACTTTTGTCACGACGATTCCCCGATGTGCGAAACGAGGGCGCAGTTTGAGCAGTCGGGATGGGCGGCGAGGCAGAACTCGCGGTGGATGTGGATGAGTCCCTGCACGAGAAGCCCGTTTCCGGAGTAGAGAGCGGGATTGTGGTCGCGCCCAAGCATGCGGAAGGCGGTGAGGCGAGCCGGGGATGAGACGTCCTCTGGGCAGAGCCACTGCGGCGCGCGCGGGATGCGGCTTTCCGCGAGCGCGAACGGCGTCACGACGTTTGCGAGAATCGCCGCTGCCCGTCCTGCGCCGATGCCCGCGCGCGATCGCAGCATGGCACACGCGCACCTCTGCCCTTCCTCCGAGGCGAGGTCGAAGGCGTCCAATTCACGCAACAGGCCGGGATATGAGCCCGCGAAAAGCGCCGCCGCCTCTGCTAGACGCCTTTCGGGCGAGTTCGCCGGCCGTACGTTGGCCGTGCGCCACCGCGCCTCGCGCGCCACGCCGAGGCCTGCCGCGCACGCAAGCGCCGTCTCGGCAGCGCCGCGCTCTTCCGGCAGCTCGCTCCACGGCAAGGCCTCCGCGAGCGCGCGGAACGCCGCCGTGTTGTGCTTGTAGCCAAGGGCCGCCATCACTTCGGAGTAGAACACCTGCGCGCGCTCGCCGCGCCGCACGAAGAGAGCCTTCAGCCGGCGGGCCTTGCCTTCGATGCGGCGCGAGCCGGCCGCCTTCAGGACGCCGAGGAAAAGATCCGGATTGCGGGCGAAGACGGCCTCGCACGGACGCGGAGACGCGGCAAGGCGCGCGTACGGGTATGCGGAGAGGTCTATCTCGTCCGGCGAGAAGTCGCTGCGCGCGCGCAGAAACTGCCCCAGGCACACCTCCGCGCATCCAGGCGGCAGGCGCGCGCACCCGCCGGCGTGCCATGTGACATGCACCACCACATTGGCGTATGCAGGGTCGGTTCCATGCCCGTGCACCGTCCAGTCGATTGCGCGCAGATGCACCTCCACGTCTCCGCGCATACGCGTGCCGCCCACCTCGACGACGGCGCCGAGGAAGTCCGGCCCCGCCTCGAGGTTCCACGTGCCTGGATCGATCACCTTCAGCGGCACCCCTTCAACTGTGCGCAGCGATTCGGGACGCAGCGCGCCGTCGTACCACAGCGCCTGCACATGGCGCTCAGATATGGGGCCGCATTCGGGATATGGTGCTTTGCTTGAAGATCTGCTTTTCATGGCGGACAGTATTAAACCACAATATCGCCGGTCAATTGCAAGGCAAAAGTCAAAAACCCGTCAAAACAATGTCAAGCGCCATTTCAGGAGACTTGACCAATTGGCTATTTCTGATATACTGATTCCACGTTTGGCAAACCACCGGAGGAGACTACGATGAAAAAGCAGTTTGTTCTTGCATTTGCGGCAACAAGCATGGCGTTTGCCGCATCAGCCGAGTATCGTGCCGGATTCGCGCGGGTGGACACAACTCCTCCGCTTGGAATCTCGATGCCCGGGTATTTCAACCAGCGCCTATCCGACGGCATGCTGGATCCGATCTGCGCGGAATGCGTGGCCGTCTCGGACGGCGAGAACGCAGCGCTCATCTATTCTGTGGACAACCTGCAGCTCATCAACTCCTTCTTCACAAAGGCGTTTCCCGCGATCACGAAGGCAACCGGGGTTCCGCGCGAGCGGATCTACGTGCACTCCACCCACACCCACACCGGTCCCTCGGTCTGGGTGGGCGCAAATCTCCCGGAGGCGCAGAAGCGCCTGACTCAAGAATATGCAGACCGCCTGGTCAGGCAGCTTGCGGAAGCGGGAAGCGCGGCGCTGGCCGATCTTGCGCCAGCCAAGATCGCCGTGGCGAAGACAAAATGCACCGGCGTCTCGGCAATTCGCCGCTACCGCATGAAGGACGGCTCGGTGCGGACGAATCCCGGAATAACGAACCCCAATATTCTGGAGCCGATCGGCACGCCCGACGAGACGCTTCAGGTGGTCCGCTTCAAGCGCACCGGCAAGCCAGACGTCGCAATCATCAACTTCGGCACGCACCCCGACACCATTGGCGGCACTAAATACTCCGCCGACTGGCCCGGCGTGGTGCGCAGAACGTTCGAGGCCGGCATCGGCGGCGGAGTGAAGTGCCTTTTCCTGAACGGAGCGCAGGGAGACGTGAACCAGAACGTTCTCAACCCGTCTCCTGGACGCGCGGCCCTCCCACGCCCTGAGATACACTTCTACATTGGACGGGCCATCGCCGGCGCCGCAATGGGCGTTTGGGACATCTGCGAGACGATTCCGGACGGCAAGGTGCGCGGCGCCATGATCACCGCGAGAATGCCGGCCAACGTGCCCACTGCCGACGAAATCAAATGGCTGGCGCTTTTCGACGCCGGCAAGGTAGACCAGATTCCCCTCGGCAAAATGGAGATCATGACGCTGACGAGCCCAGGCTCGCGCGCCCGCACCCTGCAGAAAGGCCCCGACCATTTTGACATTCTGCTCTCATCCGGGGCAATCGGCGACTCTCTCGCGTTCGCCGGGCTTCCGTGCGAGCCGTTCGTGGACATCGGGCGCGAAATCAAGGCACAGTCGCCCTTCCGCATGACCATCGTAAGCTGCCTCACAAACGGCTCGTGGGGATACATCCCTGCGACGAAGACGCACAAGGACGGCGGATACGAGGCGCTCTCCTCGCGCTTTGCGGCGCCTACGGGAGACCGCATGGTCGCCGCCCAGGTCGAGCAGCTCAAGAAGCTGAAGGAATCGAAATAGCCGAAACCTCGAATCTCCCCTTACCAGAAGTCGCGCTCCAATCCATCAACCTACACTCGGACGTCGTCCAGATTCCATCCGTCCCGATACGGACGCACACGCAGTAGCTTGTTCGCCTCTTCGTCGTTCGTATAGCGCACCGACTTCATGTCGAACGCGAGTTTCCTGCCGCGCATGATCGAGTGCATCGCCATCTGCGAGATGACGTCCGAATGCCAGCCCTTCTCCACCTGCGTCATCACGCACTCCTTGCGGCCCTCGGCAATTGCGGAGACGAAGTCGGCGATCACACCACCCTTGTAGTGCGGCAGCGTGATCGGCATCTTGCCGGGCTTGAGCGCTGTCTTGGCGATGTCGGGAATGGAGGTCTTGAAGCCTCGGTCTTCGCCCTGCGCCCAGCCTTTGGTGCCAACGAATCTAAGTCCGTGCTCAAGTCCGTAGCGGTTGGTGGCATTGTCCACGAACTTAATGCGCAAGCCGTCGTCATAGACCAAATCGACATTCCACGCCACCACGGTGTCAGTAAGGCTGGAACCAGGATAGAGGAACGTGCCAAAACCGTTCACCTCTACCGGCATCTTGTCCTCGCGCCGCAGTCCAAACTGGGCAAGGTCCAAGTAGTGGCAACCCCAGCACTGCAGCATTCCATTCGGAGAATACTGGCTGACGAACTCCATTGGCCAGATGGAGAGCTTCTTCTCGTTGAACGGCGTGACCTCGCAAGGTCCGCACCATCTATTCCAGTCCATCCACTCCGGAACAGGCTGCTCGGGCATGTGATCCCAGTGCCTGTTGCCCACCGTGGAGCAGATCACCTCCTTGATCTCGCCAAGCTCTCCATTGAGCGCGAGCTCTGCCGCCCAGCGGAAGTTAAGGTCGCAGCGGCGCTGGAAGCCCACCTGAAACACCACGCCCTTCTTCTTCACGGCATCGACGATCAACCTGCCTTCCTCCACGCTGGGCGCGAACGGCTTCTCCATGAAGACGTGCTTGCCGTTCTTGACGGCGAGAAGCGTGATGTAGGGATGCCAGTGCAGATTGGTTATCACCGCCACGGCGTCCACGTCGGACGCAGTACAGACTTCGCGGAAGTCGCTCACGGCGCGCACACCGTGATTCTTGCCGTATGTACGTTCCACGAGCTTGGTGGCCCAGCCGGACGTGAGGCGGCGGCGGTTGCAGTCCGCCATCGCCACAAGACGTATCTTCGGATTGCCAAGAAATGCCGGCACATCGCCGCCAGAGCGCGCCCCCAGGCCAACCACGCCCAACGCGATCTTGTTCGAGGGCGCGTCCTTGCCCAACACCGACGCCGGCACCACCACGGGCGCCACGCCTGCTGCAAGCACGCCGCCGAGAAAACCTCTTCTGCCCATCTCGGCGCCACATCGCGAGGGGGCGGACTTATCTGCCATATCCATGTTTCTCCTCTTTGACAAAAAACGACATTACAAACTAGGTACACAAAATATTACCATATTTTTACTTCAATCCGCAAGCCGAAACCAACGTGTTGTAAGCTACAACTACGCTCCAATACCCGTCAGGGCGAGGGACGTGAACAGTAAGCGCGGTTAGCTTCCCCGTCAGTGCGACATTTTTGCTTCGCCAGTCACCCGCGTCATCGCACGGATTTCATTCAAGGAGTTCAGCGGCCGTGGCGAATTCCGCGCGCTTCTTCGTGTAGTAGTTCCAGAAGGCGCGCTCCTCCTCGCTCCACACGGCCCCCTCCTCGTAGTCTCCGCAGAACGGAACGCCGAGATCGACCCAGCACGCGAGCGTGCGCTTCTCCGCGTCGGTGATTCCCTTGGCGTGTCCCTTGTCGAGACGCTCCGTGAAGAGACGGCTTATGCGGGAGCCATGCGTGAGCGGCGGAAGGAGCGTCGGCTCGGACGCTGAGCTTATCCAGTTCACGTATCCGTTCTTCGCGTATGGGTTCCCCGCGCGACGCCCTTCATCACCTCGCCGGCGTACACGTCCTGCACCGCCACCATTCCGGTCTTCAGCTTCTCGTCCGGGCGTACGGACGCCACCTTCGGCAGCGTCCGCGCGCGCACAGGCACAGACCGACCGCACGGGGGCTTGCCTGCCTGCGCAACGAGAAGTTCCCGCGCCCCGTCGACGTCCGTCCAGTACAGCGCGAACGGCGCCCTGTGGTCGATGTACTGCAGGCGCCCCCGAGCATCGCGCCTCCATCCCTGCGGGAGATACGAGAGGACGACGTTCCGTTCGTCAACCGGGTACGGATACATCGCGAGGCGTCCATTCTGTCCGTCTACGTCTACGCCCTTGCGCGCCTTCGCGCGGCGTAGGGGCGCAAGTTGCCATGCGCCGTCCGCCTCCTCGCGTCCCTCGCGCGGGTCGAACCGCATCAGCTCGCCCGGCTGTAGCGTGTGGTGTCCTGTGCAGACGCCGAAGAAGAGCTGGCTTCCCGGCACGGCGCGCGCGTGGAGGAGCGACGTCGGGAACCACGAGTTGCCCCCGTAGAGCGCCCGCTGGTTGGTGCCGTCGGCGTTCATCGAGAAGAGCGGCTGCGTGAACATCTGCGAACGATCGTTGTAATCCCAGCGCGTGTAGAGGATGCGTCCGTCCCATGCGAGCGCCGGATAGTTGTCGTGGACCTGGTCGAACGAGATGCGCGTGATGTTGGAGCCGTCCGCCTCGCAGCGGTAGAGATTGCTCACCTCGTTGCGCGACACGCAGTCCACCACCTGAATGCAACGCGTGGAGTTGAAGAGGATGCGTCCGTCGGGAAGGTAGCAGCCCTCGTAGTCCGCAATGGCCTTGCCGTGCGTCAGCTGCCGCACGCTCCGGTCGGCAAGCGTCATCTCGTAGAGATGGAAGTCGTCGCCGTCCGCGCTTGCCTTGAACGAGTAGAGGATGCGCGTTCCGTCCGGCGATACGTCAACGTCGCGAAAGCATCCTTCCTTCGTCTCAAGGAGCACGGTCTCCTTCCATAGCCCCGAGGGATCATACTCCGCCAGGCAGAGCGACGACCCGATTGCTGCGTAGCTGCGCCATCCCTTCGCATCGCTTAGCGCCTCTGTGTACGCGTAGTGGCTGCCGCCCATGACGTAGTGGCGGCAATACACCCACTTCTTCGCGAACGCGGCTACAGGTGCGAGACGTCGCGCGCGCCGCGCAAGCATCTGCGCGCGCCACGCCTCGTGCGACACGTTGTTCGTAGCCGCCGCGCCGTCCTGCGTGAGCCAATCCACCTCCAGCTCGTCCGCCGCAGCCACCATGGCAACTACAAACGCCGCAACCATCAAGCCCTGTCTTTTCATCATTGCCTATGTGCTCCATCCATTACGGGCGCTTTTCCCATTCCCGGAAGCCTGCCTACAGCCACTTTATTGCCAAGGCAATATAATTGCCTTCAAAGAGCGAATTATATCATATCACCGGTTTCACGGCAATCATCATTCCCAGTTCTTGGAGATCCTGAGACGGGCGAAGCAGGCGGAAGCGGAGGCGTTCGAAGAAACGTAGGTTGTTACGCCGTCCGTGGTTCCTACCTCCTTGAGCGCATCCGCGGTGAAGCCCGCTTCACCTTTCAAATCGTTCGTGCCCACCACCGTCACCTTCAGCGAGTCCGCGGCAGCGCCGTCGGGTGCCGTGTAGAGGAAGCTTCTTCCGTCAACCCTTAGCGGCTGAAAATCAATGTCTACTGTGTAACGTTCGCCCCAGCAGAACGAGAAGATTGCGCCGAGATTGGCCGAGGAGTCAAGCCACGTCTCCAGATCTGACGTGTTGTATGAATCGGGCTGCGAGACCGTTGACGCCGGATCTGCAGCCTGTTCCAGCAACCACGTCACTAGTGCCATTGCCTCCACTCGCGCCACAGAACCGGCAACTGGAGTGTAGGAGGCGACGAGCGAACGGCCCAGGAACGCTGTTTCGTCGTAGTCTGGAACAGTCGCCCCGTCGAACGTAAGCGTGGTCGCCACGGTCGCCTCGTCCGCCGCGAACGCGTATGCGCCAAGCGCAGCAGAAGACGGCAGAGTCAACGTCGTGTATGGCACGCCCGCAAGGGCGGCCTGCCCTATCGACGTGCATCCCGACGGATCGAAGCCGAGCGACGTGCAGCCGAAGAAGAGCGCCGCCGGCAGTACAGCGCCTGCCTTTGCCGTCCTCAGGCTCTCGCATCCAGCGAACGCGCCCTCGCCCACCGATGCCATACCGGAAATGTCTACAGACGACACCCCTGAGCCGGCGAAAGAGAAAGCACCTGCCGTCGTGACGGCAGGGGGTAGAGCCGTCACGGCGGAACAGGTACGAAAGGCGTCATTTTCCACCATAGTCACACCGCTCGCCGTCAGCGATGCGAGCTTCGTGCAGCCCGCGAAAGCGTTGGCGCCGATCTTTGTGCAGGCGGCGGGAAGAATCACAGTGACAAGGTTTGTGCATCCAGCGAACGCACTGTCGGGGATCTCCGTTATGGCCGCATTCGAGAGATCCACGGACACAAGAGTAGTACATCCTGCGCAGACGCCCGCAGCCAAAGCCGAGACGGATGAATCGAGTGTTGCCGCCGTAATGCCGTTCGCCCAACCGATCCACACACCTTCGCGTGTCAGACACTTCGTAGAGTTGGTCGTGGTGGCCGCCAGGAACGTATCGAACGTGAACGTTGCGCCACCACCTCCTCCAGGCTGGTTGCCTCCGCCACCCGGTCCTGCGGCGACAAGAGCGGCACAAAAAAGAGTTCCAATGGAGAATGAGATTGTCCTTTTCATGAATTGGCTCCTTTCTTACTGGAAATAGACTCCGTGGAAGTTCTGCGAAGTTCCAGAGGCGCTTGATGCGGCAGAGATGGATGGCGCCGACGAGCAGCCGTCCGTAGTGCAGACGAGCGACAGCGTCTGCGACGAACTTAGAGCGGGCACCTTCACGTACACGGTTCTCGTTCCACCTGTCATCTTCAGGTATTTGCCGGCATAGGACGACGAAGATATCGTGCTGGCGTAGGTGGCCAGGCTGCCCGTGGATCTGACGAGCATGTTCCCTGCGTTGCTGCCGAACGACGCCACGGTGCCGCCGTTGATCTTGAGTCCCTGAGAGTAGTCCGTGTCGATGCCTATCTCCGGCGTCTTGGCAGTGAACGCCAGCACGATGCCGCCGTTGATGACGACGGAGTTCGCATGGTTGCCGTTGGAGTCGATCACGTCGTTGTTAGTGGAGCCGCAGTACAGGTAGCCGCCGTTGATGACGATCTGGTAGGAGGCGTTGATGCAGTCATCGTACGTGGTGGCCTCGAACACGCCGCCGTTGACCGTTAGGATGTTCTTAGACTCGAAACCTTCGCCGCCTTCGGCCTTCGAGAATCCGCGTATGCGCCCACCGTGCATCGTGAGATCGCCTTCCGCCTTGATGCATTTCGGGTTTGTGTAGTCGGCGCTCTCGCCGGATCCGCTTACGATGTAGTTCTTCGCGTACTTGAGCGAAGTCGCAGTGCTGGCAATCGCCGTGCCGATACTCCTGTAGGAGGACTGCTTTGCCCTTGCAACGTATGCCTGCGTGCCGTATGTGGCGGCCTGGATGTCGGGATAGAACACGGAATCGGCTGGCGAAGTGACCTGTCCGCTCGTGCCGATGACGAGTTCACCCTTGGTCACTATGCACTTGCCGCCCGTGCCTGACGCGACGAGGTTCAGGGTGCCGCCGGTGATGGTCATAGTGGAGTTCGTTCCGGAGGTACGCAGGCAAGATGCGGTCGCCTTGTCGATCTCAGTGGTGAGCGCGGTTTCGTCGAGAAGGCAGAGGACGGCGTCTGACGACGCACCGGAGCAGGTTATGTCGAAGAAACCTCCCGTAATGACAAACGAGTCCTCGTCGCCGTCCGCGCAGAGTCCGCGCGAGGCAACGCCGCTTGCGTTCACGCGCACCGTGCCGCCGGATATCGAGATGCAGCCGCACTTGACGGCGTATGCGGGCGATGTGTCCTGCACAACGTACGCGCCAGTGGAGGACAAGTAAGTAGTCGAATTCACGTTCACCACGTAGTTCGTGCCATCGCCCGCCAGATTCTCCTCGTACAGGCATCCGCCCGTGACGGAGGCGTTGAGGAGTCCGCCGGTCATGGTGAACGCCTCGTCGCCCTTGATGCCCTTCGCGCCACCTCCTGCTACCAAAAGCTCCACCGTGCCGCCGGCAAGCGTCATGGAGGTGCCGGCCTTGTCGAGGCTTATGCCCACGGACTTCTCTCCTGTGACGGAAACGGAAAGGCATCCTCCCGAGATCGCCACCGTCTTGTTCTTCTTGTTAACGAGGATGCCGTTGACCTTGTTCGTCGCGCCATACGAGGCGCAGTCGACGACCAGAGAGCCAGCCAGCTGCGTGTAGTCGCCTGCCAGGCACACGCCACAGGCATTCTTCACATCGGCGTTGAGCGTCACAGAGACGCTGCCGTCGGCAAGAACCAGATCGTCCGCCACGATCGGACCAGACTGCTTTTTCGTTGGCGCAGATGCCAGCTTCAGCGATCCTGGACCTCCAATCGTGAGCGTGCTGGAGGAGATGATCGCGATTTCGTTAGTCACTTCTACACCATTTGCACCCTTCAGCCACAATGTCGCGTCACCTTCAAGCTCAAGCGGAGCAGAGAGATCGGCTCCGTCAAGCGTAACGCGATACGGGATGTCCGAGCTGAACGTCAGAGCGGACGAAATCGTTCCGCTCACGACATAGTCCATGCCAGGCGTGCCATCGTTCACATATTCGCCACCGGCCGTGACGCTCGTCTTGAACGGGAAAGCCCGCATTTCCGGCCGGTCGGCCGCACAGGCGGCCGTGAATAAGATGGCTGCAAGGTAGATGCTGACAGTGCATTTTTTAGTCATGATGTTCCTCCTGTTGCTTGTCGTCTCCACTTTTCGTGGTAACCATATAAGTATATGCGAAACCAGCTGATTCTGTGTCAACAGAATGTCAAGCGCATGTAAACTTATTCAAACATTGACATTAGGACCTGTTGCCAAACCTTTCTTGCTTTCGCTATAGGGAGTTTAAGAGTTTGGGAGATTTAATGCTTTTGCAACTGGTTCAAATCGACTTGAATTGCCAACCATAAAACACGCGGGCGAGCAGGCAGATGACGCGACTATCGCATCCGATGCCAGAAGTATGCCACAACGGCCAATGCCGCCAATGCGAACAGCACTATGGCCCATAAGGTATGCTGAAAGGCGCGCGACTTGCGCGGCCTGATTTCGTCACGGTCCAGATAAACCACCTTGCCACCCTCACGCTCGACGAAACGCACAGCAGCTATATGATCTCTAGCTATGACGCTAACGGTCTTCTTCTGGCCGTCTGATGTCACATAGGTTACGATGTAGGTGCGACTGGACATGGCTTAAAACTTCTTCTTGCA
>JAFXIL010000118.1 GCA_017563185.1 Kiritimatiellia bacterium
CTTCACCCTCGGCGCCACCTTGGCCCTCTCCGCGGCGCGCTGCTGGCGCAGCTCCTTCGAGGTGAGGCGCGCCGCCTGGCCGTCTTCGCCGGCGGAAGCCTTCTCGGCGTCCTTCTGCGCAGCTGCCGGCGAATCGCGGCGCTGCCCCTCATCGCGCGCCGTCTTCTCGCAGTAGTAGTCGTAGCCGCCCGGGAACTGGCGTATTCCCTCGCGCGTTATCTCCAGCACCGACGTCGCGACCGCACGCACGAACTCGATGTCGTGCGAGACGAGGAGAATCGTCCCCTTGTAGCGCTGCAGCGCGTCCTGCAGCAGACGCCTTCCGTCGAGGTCCAGGTGCGTCGTGGGCTCGTCCAGGAGCAGAAAGTTGGGTCCCTGCAGAAAGAGCCGAAGAAACGCGAGGCGTATCTTCTCGCCGCCCGAGAGCACCCCCACCTGCTTCTCCACGTCGTTCTCGTCGAAGCCGAACGCGCCCAGCTGGTTGCGGAAGTTCTTCTCTCCCGAGATGTTCGTGCCGCCCTGCCATGCGTTCTTGGCCACACGGTACACGGTGAGGTCGGGCGGAATCGTCTCGGCGAGCTCCTGCGAGAGGTAGCCCGTCACCACGTTGTGGCCGATCACGGCCTTGCCGGCGGTGGGCTGGCGCGCGCCGGCTATTATGCGCATGAGAGTCGATTTGCCGAGGCCGTTGTAGCCGATGAGCGCAACCTTGTCGCCGCGCGACACGCTGAACGAGACGTCGTGCAGCACGTTGCGCACGCCGTCGTAGCTGAAGAACATGTTCTCGCAGCGGAACATCTCGATTCCGGAGGGAGGAGGTTCGGCGAGGCGTATGCGGCCGCTCTGCGTGTAGCGCTTGGGCAGGACGATTCGAGCCTCGTCGATCTTGTCTATGAGCTTCTGGCGGCTCTGCGCCTGCGCGGCCTTCGTGGCCTGCGCGCGAAAGCGGTCCACGAACCTCTGCAGCTGCTCGCGGTGGCGGTCCTGGTTCTCCTTCGCCTGCAAGAGGTGCTGGTAGCGCACCTCGCGCTCGTTCATGTACCAGTCGAGATTTCCCTCGTAGCGGGTGCAGGTGCCGGCGTCGACCTCCACGATGATGTCGGTGAGCGTGCCGAGCAGATAGCGGTCGTGCGAGATGAGCATGAGCGTGCCGCGGTACTGGCGCAGGAACTTCTGCAGCCATGCGACCGCCGGAAGGTCGAGGTAGTTTGACGGCTCGTCCAGAAGCAGAAGGTCGGGATTCGAGGCAAGGACGCGGCTTAGCTCCGCACGCATCCGCCAGCCGCCCGAGAAGCTCGCGAACGGCTTCGAGAAATCCTCTGTCGAGAAGCCAAGGCCGCCCAGCGCCACCTTCACGCGCGTCTCGAGGTCGTACCCGCCGAGATGCTCGAACTCCGTCTGCACTTCGCCGTACTCCTTGAGGACGGAAGGATTGCCGGAGGACAGGCGCTCCTCAAGCGCGGCCATGCGCATCTCAAGCTCGTGGAAGCCGGGTATTCCGCGCATCGAATACTCGAGCAGCGTCTCGTCTGGGGTGTCCGGCTCTATGTGCTGGCGCGTGGAGCCAATACGGGGCTTCTCTTCGATTATCAGCTCGCCGTGGTCTGGCGAGAGCTCGCCGAGGATAATCTTGAAGAGAGTGGACTTGCCGGAGCCGTTTGGCCCCACCACGCCCACTCTTTCGAGCTTGTTCACCCGGAAGCTCACGTCCGTCAGCACGTCCTGCATGCCGTAGTGTATCGATATGTCCCTGAAATCTAGCACTTGCCGCCTTTCTTCGATTTGGCAATGGGCGGTAGTATATCAAATTCCGGCATCCGCTTCAACACGTCCAACCGCGCGCCGGACAATGTGCAGCCCGTCATCTCTCCGAGCGCAGAACCGAGTAGCCGCGGCGGGGAATCACCTCGACCTTGCGGAAGAACTTCTCCTGCACGGGGATTAGTCCGCTCGCCGTCTTCACCACCGAGAGGCATATCCCTCCGGGACGCAGCGCGCGATACGCCGTCTCGAGAAACACGTCCGCGATGCGATAGTCGCTGTAGTACGGCGGATTGCCCACAAAGAGGTCGAACTCGCCCACTCGCCCGCGCGGCAGCCCGTCGTCCGCAAGAATGAACTCAGGCTCGAAGCCGAGGCGCGCGGCGTTGATGCGCGCGGCGGCAATGGCGCGCGCGTGGGAATCCACGAGCGTGAGCGCGGGGCTCGCGCCCGCGCGGCGGAAGGCATCCGCCACCAGCAGCCCCACAAGCCCGCAACCGCAACCCATGTCGATGATCCGCGCGCATCCCCTCTCGCGCGCGGCCACCTCGGCAAGCGCAAGGCCGCCGGCGTCGGGACGCCTGTGGCAGAAGCATCCCGGCAGCGAAGTAAACGTTACCGGCTCACCTCCGGGCACGCTCGCCTGCCATTCGGCGGAGAAGTCGCGAGTCTTGACGATCTGCCCCCTCTTTTCGGCCCTGAGGAGAATCGCGTGCTTCGCGCGCCTCTCCACGTGCACGGACGGCCACACCTGCTTCATCGTCCTAATGGCGGCGTCCTGGTCGCCCTCGAACGCGGCCCACAGCTCGCCTCCCTCGTCCATCGAGAGAAAGATGTCCTGCAGCTGGTCAAGCACCAGCTCGGCCGTCATCGACTGCGGCGTAGTCATAAAAAGCGCCGCAGAGTACCCTTCTCCAACGTTCGGCGCGCAGGCGACTCCGCGCGCGGGCAGACCCTCCGCGAGCAGACTCTTGCGAATTGCGCGCGCATGGTGCGCGTCGAACGCGTGCGCGGTCACCTCCGCCGCCGGCCAGCGGCGCATGGCCTCGCCCACCACGACGCCGCTGCGGTTTCCCGCCACAAGCACCCGGCCTTCGCGCGGCGGCGCGCCCTCCACCAGCTCCACGAGCAGCGCCTCTGCATAGGTGATGCGGCGGCCCTTGTCGGACATCTTTGTCGAATCGTTCTTCTTCCTCTGAGCTCCGCGCTGCATCTTGATTCTCCCCCTTCGCGCCATCAGATGCATGCGCAGACGTCGTCGAATCTGTCGAGGAACTCGTCGACGTCCCTATCCGTATGCGCGGCCGATATGAAGTTGCACTCGAACTGCGACGGCGCGATGTATATGCCGCGGTCGAGCATGCCATGGAACACCTTTGCGTAAAGCTTCAGATCGCACGCCTTCGCGTCCGCAAGGCACATGACAGGGCCCTCGGCGCAGAACGGCGTGAACACTCCGTTGAAGCTCTGGCACGTGATCGGAAGTCCGTGTTCCGCCGCTATCGTGCCCACGCCCACCGCAAGCGCGCTTCCAAGCTCCGCCATGCGCGCGTACGGCTGTTCTCTCTCAAGAATCTCCAGCGTCTTCAGCCCGGCCGCCACCGCGAGCGGATTGCCGCTGAGCGTGCCCGCCTGATAGACCGGCCCCGTGGGCGCAAGCTGGCGCATCCACTTCGCGCGCCCGCCGACCGCCGCAAGCGGCAGACCGCCGCCCACCACCTTGCCGAGCGTCACGAGATCGGGCACGACGCCGGCATAGAGCGCGGAGTACGTGGAGAAGCCGAAGCGGAAGCCGCATATCACCTCGTCACATACGAGCAGGGCGCCGGCGGCGCGGGTGAGTGCGCGCAGCCCCTTGAGAAATCCGTCGGCCGGCGGCACAATGCCCATATTGCCGGCAACCGGCTCCACGATCACGGCGGCTATGTCGCCCCCGTGCTCGGCCAACGCCTGCTTCACCGCCGAAAGGTCGTTGTACGGAACGACAAGCGTATCCGCCACGGCGCCGGCGGTGACCCCGGCCGACGAGGACGCGCCCATCGTGAGCACCCCCGAGCCGCTCTTCACAAGCATCGCGTCGCTGTGGCCATGGTAGCAGCCGTCGAACTTGAGGACGATGCGCCTTCCGGTAACGCCGCGCGCAAGCCTCACGGCAGTCATCACGGCCTCGGTGCCAGAGCTCACCGCACGCACCATCTCCATGCTCGGCACAAGCGACACGAGCCGCTCCGCGAAATCCACCTCCGCCGGCGTCGCGATCCCGAACGTGCTTCCAAGGGAAGCAGCCCTTCCCACGCTGGCGACGACCTCGCGCCGCGCGTGGCCGAGAATCATCGCGCCCCAGCTGCAGCAGTAGTCGGTGAGAACGCGTCCGTCAGCCGTGCGGATCTTCTGGCGTCTGCCCGACTCCACGAAAACGGGAGTGCCGCCCACGCCGTTGAACGCGCGAACCGGCGAGTTGACGCCGCCGGGAATCACCTTCTTCGCGCGCGCGAAGAGAGCTTCATGCGGGCCTGTCTTCTTCCTGTCCATGCAGAGATCCTCCAGTGTCATGCCTTTGAAAGGAGTCCGTTGCGGTAGAGGGCGCGCACGGCGTCGCAGTCGTCCGTATGGCCGGCGCGGTAGCTCACCACGGTGCCCACGAAGCGGTCCGGGCCGGTGAGCGAGAGCGCCGCAAGGAGGTCAAGCGTGGCGCGGTGCCACACCGGCTCGAGGAACTTCCCTGTGCCTTCTATTGGGAATCGCGGAGTGCCGTACCAGCGGCGGCCGTGGATGAGGATGTTGTCCTTGTCGTAGCCGAGGTTGCGCGTGTCGGCGAAGAGCAGCCCCACCGTCTTCGCGAGAAGGTACTGGCGATGCGTCGCGTTCGTGCGCGCGAAAGCGCCGTATGCGAACGTCTCTGGCGTGACGTCGAACACCACGCGCTGGTCGCCGATTATCGTGTTCCAGCTGATCGCCACGTCGAGGCGCAGACGGCGGCTGCCGTCGTCCGGGATGAAAAGGAGGAAGCTGCCGCGCCGTCCTGAAAAGGCAAGGGGCTCCTTCACCGTCACGTACGTTGCGTCGGCAGCCGTCTCTACAATCCCGGCGCGGCGCACCGCCTCGACGAGCGGCGTGGAGGACTCGTCGAAGAGAGGCGGGTCGCCGGAGTTCGTCTTGATCACCACGTCGTCAAGGCCTAGGCCGCCCTTGAGGGCGATGATGTGCTCGACCATGCGCAGGTAGTTGTGGGGAGAGCCGCTGCGGAGCACGAGATTGCGCGCGGACGTCCAGAGGTTGGCGATGTCCACCGCGGTGTCGAGCTGCTCGGGCTGGTCGGTGCGGCGGATCCACCATCCGGGACGCTCCGAGGGCGCGAACGTGATGGTGCGCCGCTCGCGTCCGCGGAACGTACCCACGCCGGCCACCGACTCCTCGGCCGCAAGCGTGGTGCGCCGCGCGGCCCAGCCGCTCGACTCCGCCAGGCGCACGTCGTCCGGCTCCATGGCGTCGAAGCGCGCCCTTGCCGCGTCCAGCGCGGCCTGAGAGCCGCACACGAGTCTGCATGCAGGATATGAAAACGAAAATGCGCCGCCGCTCATCGGATCATTTCCACTTCTTGGGCTCGGACGGATTGTCCACGATCTTCTGCAGCGATGGCGAGACGACCGGTTCTCTCTTCGCGCCGCGGTAGAGGTCCACGATCTGCGACATCCATGCGCCGAATCCCACGTTCCCGGCGGCGGCGTCGAACTTGGGGCAGCGGAAGAGCAGTTTCGCGCACGCTGGATCCACGCAGAACACCTCCGGATAGTTCGCCATGTCGGTGTACTTCGCCTCCTTGTTCTGGCGCTTCGCTTTCGCCATCGCCTGCGGCGAAACCGCGAACTTCTCAAGGAAGCGCACCTCTTGCGGCTTCAGCGGCCGCGCGTCGATCTTCGTTGGCTTCGGCGGCGGTCCGCCCCGCCTTCCGCGCCCCTGCATCTGCGGCGGCATCTCCACCTTGCCCGGCTTGAGGCGCCACAACAGCAGCACGCAGTTCGCGGGCACGAACTCCTTCGCGAACGCCTTGTGCTTCAGGGCCTTCGACTCAAGCGTCTGGGCTGTCTGGTCGCCAGCGGGCAGCAGCGCAACCACGAGCGGCTGCTGGCACTTCCACGCCACGTCCTTCGCCTCGGCGAACTTCGAGTAGAAAGGACGCTTCGCCTTGATCGCCTTGGCGATGGCCGTCTCGTCCGGCACGGGCGGAAGCGCCTCCTTGACGGGCGCCGCAGCGCCCTTCGCCTTTTCAGGCGCGGCAAAGTCGGCCGCAGGCACAAGCGGCGCCGCAAGAGCGGCCGCCGCAAAAGTAATGATGCATAATTTCTTCATCTGTCGTATCCTCCTTTGACAAGCCTTCGCGCCAGAATCGGCAGCCCGGGATCTCGCGCGCCGCATACGGCCAGCGCGCCGAATTCCGCCGCCCTTTCGCGGAGCACCCGCTCCGCCTCGCCAAGATCGGAGGCAAGAACCACTGGCGCACCTGCGAGATCCGCCGCGAGCGCGTTGGAGTTCATCGATCTATCAGTGGTGCCGCCCGCGTCGTACACCGGCAGCAGCACGAGCAGATCCTGCGCGCGCAGAGTCGCGCGGAACATCCCGGCAAGCGCGTCCTTCATCTTCCTAAGCGGCGCGAAACCATGCGGACGCCACACCGCGGCCACACCACGCGGATACGCCTCCTGCAGCGTCAGCAGCATCGCATGCAGTTTCTCGGGGTTGTGGGCGTAGTCGTCGAACACTACCGCCTCGCCGCCGCCAGTCTGGACGGCTCCCACTCTCTGCAGGCGCCGCTCGACGCCGGGGAACGATCGCACGGCCGCGGCAAGCGCCGCCTCGTCGGCGCCCAAAAGGCGCGCCATGCGGATGGCGCACTCGGCGTTCACGGCGTTGTGCTCGCCGGGCATCGGGATCTCGCGGGCAAGGGGAGAAGGCACGATGCGCTCGCGCCGGCCGTCCACCACCGGGCCCGGCACGTCCTTCACGAACGCGTCGAATACGGCGTCCATCTCCTCCTTGGAGTAGTGGTCGGCTGAGGCGTTGGTGACGATTGCGGCGTAGGGGCGGAACGCCACGAGCGACTTGTCGCTTTCGTCCACCTCCGCCACTGCAAACGCGCCGCCGCCCTTCCTCGTGGAGCCGACGCGCGCGCCTCCTTCGTCCCATCCCGCTATCTGCGCGCCGTTCACGACCACGGGGTCGAATCCGCATTCGACGAGCAGGTGGCCGAGAATGGCCGTTACCGTCGATTTACCGCAGGTGCCCGCAACGGCAACGAGGCGGCGAGGAGAAAGCACCTCGGCAAGGGCCGCCGCGCGGTGCGTCACTGGAACGCCAAGCTCCCGCGCCCTGCGAAGGCCCGCATTTGTCTCCTCTACCGCAGTGGAAATGACAACGCGCGCAGTCCCCGCGTTCACGCCAGAGCCGTCGTCTGGGAAGAGGCGCACGCCCTGCCGCTCGAGGGCGGCGAGAACTGGCGAACGGGCAAGCGTTCCGTCCGCCCCAAGCGAACGGTCCGCACCCGTCACGGCATGGCCGACGTCAATCAGCGCCTGGGCGAGGGCGCTCATGCCCACGCCGCCGATGCCGATCAGATGGACTTCTCCAGCCAAGCTCACTTGCCGAACGGATTGAGCTTCTTGAGACCTTCGCCCACTGCCTTCGCGCCATCCTTCACCGCGTCGGTGGTGGCGCCCACGGCCTTCGTCGCGGTGTCGGCCGCGGCCGACGCCGCGTTCTTCGTGGCCTCGGTGGCCTTGGAGGCGGCATTGCCCACCGCCGTGCCCTCGCCCACGCCAACTAGATTGGCCGCGCCCTTCACGGCGCCGGCCGCGGCGTCGCCCACGCCCTTGACGGCACCGGTCGCGGCGTCGCTCACGCCCTTGACCGCTCCAGTCGCTGCTTCGCCGACTGCGCCAACCGCGCCGGCCGCAGCATCGCCAACAGCGCCCACGGCACCGCTCACAGAGAACTTGTCCTTGATGGAATCCCAGATCAGCTCGCCCGCCTCCTCGAACGATGCGCCCTTCGCCTCTTCGGCGGACTCCTTCTTCTCATTATTCTTGTCGTCATCCTTGCCATAGCCGATCTTCGTGAAAGTGGGCACGGGAATCGGAATCAAGACCTTGCGGTACTTGACCTTCGTGCCGTTGATGCAGAGCCTGTCGATCAGCACTTTGGGGCCATCCTTCTTGTCATCGTCCTTGTCCTCCTTCTCCATCTTCTCGGATCCGGAATGCGCCTCCACGTAGGCGGCGATACGCTCAAAGTTGTTCGTGCCCTCTCCGTCGAAGACGTAGCTCACGAAAGGCTTCTCGAGCGTTATGTCGTTCACGTGGATCTTGTCCGTGAGAAGCGACGCGAACGACAGGTCGATCTTGAGCGACTCGAAGCTCACCGCCTCGGGCTCGTCAAATCCCTTGGGGTTCTTTAGCGAAAGTCCACCAAGAAATATCTTGCCGGAATACGGGTTTATGTCGCACTGGTCGAGCTTGAACTCGCATCCTGTAAGGCTCGGCACCGCGCTGTTCGCGACTCCGCGCACAGTCGGCCCCAGCCATAGCGGGATGGCAAGCACGGCCACGATTGTCAGCACAAGAATTATTGCGATTGTCCAGAGGACTATCTTGATCAGTTTCTTCATTTCATTTTTCCTTTCTGCAGTTTGTCAACTTGAAATCCGTCACTCTTCCAGCTCATCGAGCCCGTCAACCGTGATCTTCGTGCGGTGGCGCTCGCCGAGCGTCTCGACCTCCAATACGGACACCATCCACTTGCCGTCGAACTTCTTCACACGAGTGCCCCACAGTCGGCGCATCGGCTTTCCGTCGGCGTCCACCTGCTCGGCCTGCATAAGGCATCCCGTCTTCTTGTCCACCCACAGGCGAACGGCCGAGAGCCCCTTGATCTCCGCATCGGGCTTCACTAGGATCACGCGGCACTTCTGCCCATGCACGCTTTCGCCCTCTCGCTCGGCCTCGTACGATGCCTTGGACCACCAGAGGAAGTCGAACGTGAGGTCGAGCCATGTGACGTCCGTGCCCAGCACGCGCTCCAGGGGCGAATCCACCACCTCCACCTCGGCCGAGCCAGC
>JAFXIL010000119.1 GCA_017563185.1 Kiritimatiellia bacterium
CTTCTGCTGCGCCGCCCGGAAGGACTGGGCGTATTTATTCGCTGACTGAATCCGCGAGATTCACAAGCGCTGCCGGCAGGGGATTTTTTCGTCCATGCGGACGGCGCGTCAGGGCGCATCTCCATAATTCTCCGCAGCCTTAAATGAGAAAGAAGAGGTATAATCAAGAAATACACCCTCTTCTTTGTGTTCTTTGCGCTCTTTGCGGCTAAAAACCTACGCCCTAGCTGCCGAGTTTTGGATAGCGATTCTGAAAGTGAGAATGTTCAAGGTGTGCCCGTAGGAACAAGTTGTTTTTGAAGGTTGTTTTGGTTGTTTCCATTACAAAGGAGGGACGGTGAAAAACGGAGATGCGCCCGGCGCGTCACAAACTTGCAATGACGGATTGGCGCGCGGCTTGTGGATTTGATATAATATCCGCAAGCAAAGAAAGGTAGGTACATCATGGTCAAGATCTTGTTGAAACGCATTGAAGCGGCGGGCGGCGTGACTGCCGCGGCCAAGGCAAAGGCGGGTGCTGCGGCCGACAAGGCGAAGGCCGCGATCGGCCTTTGATGGAAACGTGTGCGCCGCAGGGTGTGAAAGACAACAGGGGAGGGCAGGAACAAGGCAATGAACAGAATAGTCATTTTGGACTATGGCTCGCAGTACACGCAGCTGATAGCGCGTCGTATTCGCGAGATGGAGGTGTACTCCGAGATAGTCGGTTGCGGCACGACGGCCGAAGAGCTGAGCAAGGACATGCCATCCGGCATCGTGCTCTCGGGCGGCCCGAACAGCGTGTTCGACGACGGCGCGCCCACCGTGGACCCTGCCATCTTCGAGCTCGGAGTGCCCGTTTTGGGCATCTGCTACGGAATGCAGCTGATGAGCCGGAAACTGGGCGGCAGAGTGGCGCCGGGCGCCGAGCGCGAGTACGGCAAGATGCCCATTGAGATCATGCCGGGCAATCCGCTCTTCAAGGACGTGCCATCCACGGTCACGGTGTGGATGAGCCACGGCGACAGGGTGGAGGCGATTCCGGCGAACTTCGAGCGCGGGGCCGTGTCGGCAACGTGTCCCTTCGCCGCGATGTTCGACAACGCCAGGCGCCTCTACGCGCTCCAGTTTCACCCCGAGGTGGTGCACACGCAGTACGGCACGCAGATGCTGGCGAACTTCGTGTTCGGCGTATGCGGATGCGCGCGCGACTGGCGGCTCGACTCGTGGGTGGACGCCACGGTGGCGCGCCTGCAGAAGGAGATCGGCGACGACGAAGTGGTACTAGGCCTCTCCGGCGGCGTCGATTCGTCCGTGGTGGCCGTTCTCCTCAACCGCGCGATCGGCAGGCGCCTGCATTGCATCTTCGTGGACAACGGCCTGCTGCGCTGGCGCGAGGCCGAGCAGGTGGAGGAGATGTTCAGGCGCAACCTCGGCCTCGACCTCACCGTGGTACGCGCGGCAGACCGCTTCTACGCGGCGCTTGCGGGCATCGACGATCCGGAGAAGAAGCGCAAGACGATAGGCAAGCTCTTCATCGACGTCTTCGCCGAAGAGGCGCGTCGGTTCCGCGACTGCCGCTATCTGGCGCAGGGCACGATCTATCCGGACGTCATAGAGTCCAAGAGCCCGAAGAACGGTCCGTCGCAGACCATCAAGAGCCATCACAACGTGGGCGGCCTGCCGCCGGACCTGAAGTTCGAGCTGGTGGAGCCGCTGAAGGAGCTCTTCAAGGACGAGGTGCGCGCCGTCGGGCGCGTTCTCGGCATGGCCGACGAGCTCCTCGACCGTCAGCCGTTTCCAGGCCCCGGCCTCGGCGTTCGCATCCTTGGCGAGGTCACGAAGGAGAAGGTGGAGCTGCTGCAGCTCGCCGACCTGCGCGTGCAGGAGGAGATCCGGAAACTGCCCGACTACAAGACCATCTGGCAGACGTTCGCCGTGCTGCTGCCCGTGAGGAGCGTGGGCGTGATGGGCGACCAGCGCACGTACGAGTACACGTGCGCGATACGCAGCGTCAACTCGATCGATGCGATGACGGCGGACTGGACGCGCATCCCCTATGACGTTCTGGCGCGCATGTCGAATAGGATCATCAACGAAGTGCGCGGCATCAACCGCGTGGTGTACGACATCTCCTCGAAGCCGCCCGCCACGATCGAATGGGAGTGAGATGGGCGACATCATAATAGAGGGCGCAAAGGTCCACAACCTGCGCGACGTTGACGTACGGATTCCGCGCAATTCGCTCACTGTGGTGACGGGGCTTTCGGGAAGCGGAAAGTCGTCGCTGGCGTTCGACACGCTCTACGCCGAGGGGCAGCGCCGCTACGTGGAGTCGCTTTCCGCGTACGCGCGCCAGTTCTTGGACCAGATGCAGAAGCCGGACGTGGAGCGCATCGAGGGCCTCTCGCCGGCGATCGCAATCGAGCAGCGTACGTCGGGCGGCAACCCGCGCTCCATCGTCGCCACAGTCACGGAGATCCACGACTACCTGCGCCTTCTCTACGGCTCCGTAGGCGTGGCGCACTGCCCCAAGTGCGGCAAGCCAGTGCGCAGGCAGTCGGCCGAGCAGATCGTCGAAGCGCTCCTCAAGTTTCCCGCCGGCGCGAAGTTCATCATCTACGCGCCCGTGGTGAAGGGACGCAAGGGACGCCACGAGGAGACGCTCGCCGACATCAAGCGCGCCGGCTTCGTGCGAGTGCGCGTGGATGGCGCCACGTACCCGCTTGAGGACGTTCCGGCGCTCGACAAGAAGAAGAGCCATTCCATCGACGTAGTCGTGGACCGGCTAGTTTCAACTTCAAATCCTCAGTTCGTCACGCGGCTGACGGATTCTGTTGAACTCGGCTTGAAGACGGGCGATGGGCTCATCACCGTGGAGACTGTTGGCGGCGACGCCCCGCTCGTCTTCTCCGAGAAGAACGCGTGCCCCGACTGCGGCCTTTCTTTCGACGAGCTAAAGCCGCGCTCCTTCTCTTTCAACTCGCCGTTCGGGGCGTGTCCAGAAAGTGGCGGACTCGGCTCGATATACTATTTCGACGAAGACCTCGTAGTGCCCGACAAGTCGCTTCCCCTGCGCGAATGCATTCACCCCTGGCGTCGCGCCGGGCACATGGCGATCATGTACTACAACGAGATACTCGCGAGAATCGCGAAGCAGTACAAGGTAAAGCTCGAGACTCCGTACGAGAAGCTGCCGGCTAGTTTCCGCCACAAGCTGATGCACGGCTTCGACGACGACCTCGTGCTGCCGTGGCGCAAGGAGGATAAGCCGTTCGCCGGCGTTCTAGACAGCGTGAAGCGCATGATGGAGAACGCCGAGAGCGACGAGCGGCGCGAGAAGTTCGAGGCGTACCAGAGCTATCGTCCATGCCCCGCGTGCCACGGCTCGCGCCTGAAGCCCGAGTCGCGCGCGGTCACCGTGGCGGGCAAGACGATCGTCGAGGTTATGGCGATGCCGGTGAAGGATTCGCTCGCCTTCTTCAAGGGAATCCAGGCGCGTGCGGTTGACGATCCTGATGGACTTGGCAAGACGCTTGAGCCGGTAAAAGATGTTCTGAAGGAGATCGTGAAGCGCCTCGGCTTCCTCAACGACGTTGGCCTCGACTATCTCACGCTAGACCGGTCGAGCTCCAGCCTGAGCGGCGGCGAGATGCAGCGCATACGCCTCGCCTCGCAGATCGGCAGCGGGCTCGTGGGCGTTCTCTACGTGCTCGACGAGCCCACGATCGGGCTCCACCCTCGCGACAACGAGAAGCTCATCGCCATGCTCCGCGAGCTGCGCGACAGGGGCAACACGGTGGTCGTTGTTGAGCACGACGCCGAGATGATGAGAACGGCCGACTGGATAGTCGATCTCGGCCCGGGCGCAGGCCGCGAGGGCGGCCGCGTGATGTACCAGGGCCCGTGGGATGGGCTTCTGAAGGCAGGAACGCTGACGGCGGACTACCTCAACGGTAGAAAGTCGATAGCGGCGTATGCGGCGTCCGAAGCCCGTCCGGCCGGGAAGCGCCCGGCCGGCAATGGCAAGTTCCTCACGATCTCGGGCTGCACGGAGCACAATCTCAAGAACATCACGGCGAGAATTCCGCTTGGCACGTTCACGGTGGTGACGGGCGTGAGCGGCAGCGGCAAGTCGACGCTCATCGACGAGACGCTCAAGCGCGAACTGATGCGGCGTCTCTACCATGCCAAGGCCGCGCCGGGCAAGTTCCGCAGCCTCAAGGGCGTCGAGAACATCGACAAGGTGATCGAGATAGACCAGAGTCCGATCGGACGCACCCCGCGCTCGAATCCCGCCACGTACGTGGGATTCTTCTCGGACATACGCGAGCTCTTCGCGAAGACGGAGGGCGCAAAGGCGCGCGGGTACGGTCCGGGCCGCTTCAGCTTCAACGTGAAGGGCGGGCGCTGCGAGACGTGCGGCGGCGATGGCGTGCGCAAGCTCGAGATGAGCTTCCTGCCGGACGTGTATGTGACGTGCGAGCAGTGCGGCGGGCGGCGCTTCAACAAGGAGACGCTTGAGGTCAAGTACGGCGGCAAGTCGATAGCCGAGGTTCTTGACATGACTGTCGCCGAGGCGTACGATTTCTTCGCCAAGGTGCCCCGCCTCGCAGCGAAGCTCAAGACGCTCGTGGACGTGGGGCTCGGCTACATCGGCCTTGGCCAGAGCGCCACGACGCTTTCCGGCGGCGAGGCCCAGCGCATAAAGCTCGCGACGGAGCTCTCGCGCCGCTCCACGGGCCGCACGCTCTACCTCCTCGACGAGCCGACTACGGGCCTCCACTTCGACGACGTGGCCAAGCTCATGCGCCTTCTCCTGAAGCTGCGTGAGGGCGGCAACACGGTGGTTGTGATCGAGCACAACGTGGACGTGATGAAGTGCGCCGACTGGATCATAGACCTCGGCCCTGGCGGAGGCGACGCTGGCGGCAACCTCGTGTGCGAAGGCCCGCCCGAGACGATAAGAAGGTGCAAGGAGAGCCTGACCGGGCGTTTCCTGTAGATTTTCTAACATTCATCTAACAAACGTAGCATATCATATTAAGGACACATGGGAATCAGGCAGACAATCTCTATGGACCTATGAGAGAATGAAAGTGAAAGGAAAACAGTCATGAAAAAATTGATCTCTGCGTTATGCGTGGCAGGATTTGCGGCGGCGGCGGCGTTCGGCGCTAACGGCGACAGCGAGGATCGCGCCGTCTCCATCAAGTTTTCGGCGTCGGGCGGATACCGCACCGTAAAGCTGGTGCCGGCGTACGACTCGGAGGCGGAAAGCGGCTCGCGGTACGACGACACGCAGGGCGTGTACTACTTCAAGGCCACGCTGGAGCGCGGCAAGGCGTACACGGTGTGGACTTCCGGGATAGGCACGAACGACTACATCTCGGTGAACGCGTATGCGGCGGAGCCGGGCGAGAGCAGCGACGCCGACGGCCCGTCGGCGGAATTCGCCGAAATAGAGGAGCTCGGGGCGGAGCAGAGGTTCGTGCTTTACGCGGACGACTGGTACATCGACTACGAGGATCCGTCGGCGAGCGATCCGAAGAGCTGGACGTACTACGTGGAAATAACCGGCGACGTAGGCGACATCGTGACGCTTAATTTCGCGCAGGGAGTGGTCATACCGCAGGGAAGAGAGGACAACCCGCTCGCGCTCACGCCGACCACCTCCGGTGGAACGGTGTCAAGAACGCTGCAGCTCGACAACGAGTTCTACATGCGCGCCCGTCTCCAGGCCGGCAGGATGTACAGGTTCGGCACCGACGGCGGCACGCAGGACTGCGTGTTCGACATGTTCTTCGAGGGTGAGGAGACCGACGGCGAGGCGCCGGAATGCGTGCTGATCGACGATCCTGAATACGAGGGCCGCGATTGCGACGTGGGCTACTATGTGATACCCTCCGCCACGGCATACTACACCATAGTCGTGACCGGCCAGGCCGACGACGCCGCGCAGGCCGACGACGCCGCGCAGGCCGCCGGCGACGCATCTCTCGTGGGGTCGCCGTTCAAGCTTTCGCATCGCATGCTGTACGCGAGGACTCTCCAGCAGCACGAGGCGGCCAGACTTGACGGGGAGGACGTGCTTTCGGCCGAATGCCGTCCCGGCAGCATGAATCCGGCGGCGTCGATTACGGGCGGCGGAACATATGACGCGATCATAGACGAATCGCTCTTCGCCTTCGCGGCGGAGAAGGGGGGGCGCTACGTCGCCGAGACGGAAGGCGCCGCGACCAACCTTCTGATGCGCATCTACGACGCGCGCGGAAACATCGTGTGCGAGAACGCGGGCGACGGGCGGTCGTTCGACGTGCGCTGCGGCTTCGAGGCCGCGAGCACGGCGGACTACTATGTGGGCGTGTGCCAGGCGCTCGAGGACGAAATACACGAGACGCCTGCCTACCTGCCGGTGACGCTGCGCGTGGCCAGGGCGGAGGCCGCGGCAGGCGAGCATGACGAATGGGACGGCGGCGACGACGCCGTGGCGGGCGCCACGCCGATGGCCGCGAAGCCAGGCGCCGCCGGGGATGCGCCCGAGACCGTTGACGCGGAAGGCCACGGCTGGCACACGCTGGGACGCGCGGACTGGGCGGACGTGTTCTCCATCGCCGCGCGAAAGGACGTCACCTACACCATCCGCGCCACGCTCGAAGATCCGTCCGGCGCGTTCAACTCTCTCGCCGCCGAGGTGTTCACGCTCAGCGGCAGCACGGAAAGGGCCGTGACGGCCACCGGCGACGTGAATCCAGGCACGGACGAGCCGCTTTCGTTCACCGCTACAGCGCACGCGACCTACTACGTGCGGCTCAAGGTGGCCGAGGGCCAGGGCCTGGACTATCCGAAGTACAAGGTGCACGCGGCGGCATACGCCGCCGATGGAACCGCACTTGGAATGCTGACTGTAAACACGTACGGCGCCGCCGGCGCCACGTGGTCGCTCAACTCCGAGACGGTGAAGTATCCCGGCGGCTCGTCGGTGCTTGCTAGCGGAACGCAGACGGTGAAGTTCAGGGCTGTGAGCGGTTTCTCGACGCCGGCATCGGAAACGCGCAATGTGACGCCGGGGAACGTCCCCACTGTCGTCGACGCGTACTACTCCGACACCGCCGATCCCAAGGACGACACGTCAGCAGGCGCGACGGCGCTCTTGCTCAAGAACGTCGACACGGTGTATGCAAGACGCACTCTCTGGGAGAACGATCCGGGAGACCACTTCTCCTTCGCCGCGGTTGACGGATACTACTACGACTTCGCCCTTGTGGACGTCGAAGGAGATGGCGCGCTGTTCTCCATAACGAACGCCGAGAACGGCGTTGTCGTTGAGAACGTTCCGAGCGTCAGCAGGCTGCCGATTCCAAAGGCAAGGGGCAAATACTATCTCGTAGTGAAGAATGGCGCCGGGGCGGAGAAGTTCGGCGGCTACGCGCTCTCGGGCAAGTTCGTGAATGTTGGCGCTATCAAGCTGGCGAAGACGGCGCTCTCCGTGAAGGAGAACGTGGCGGCCGCGGTCGTGACGGTGAACCGCACGGCCAGGGAAGGAGTGGTGCGCGTCAAGTACGGCACGGTGGCGGGCACCGCGAAGCCGGGCGTGGACTACGTGGCCCAGAGCGGCGTCCTCGAATGGGCGGCCGGCGACAACAAGGCGAAGACGATTGCGGTCAAGCTCATTCCGGATCTCGTGCCGGAGTACGAGGGGAACAAGACGTTCTCCGTGCAGCTGAAGGCGCTGGAGGCGGAGGAGCTGGCGGACGGCGAGTATGTGGCGTCGTTCCTCGGCGGCGACACGTGCACGGTGACGCTCACGGAGGCGTCGCGCGCCGGGACTGTTCCGGCCGATGCCTACGCGAAGAAGGCGCCGAAGCTCGCTACGGTGCGCACCGAAAGCGTGCCGCTCGAGAGCGGCACCTTCTACGGCGTGCTGACCGAGGAGGGCGACGCGCTCACGAACGGGCTGCCGAAGCTCGCGTCGGTCACGTTCACCGCCTCTGCGGCCAGCACCGCCGCGCTTTCGGCGAAGGTGGCGCTCGCGGGCAAGACGTACAGCTTCTCCGCGAAGGGATGGGACGAATCAGGCGACGACTCGGCGCGCGCCAAGACCTTCCAGCAGGTGCAGCGTGTGGGCGGCGTCGCGTACACCAACACGCTCACCGTCGCGGTGGCGGCTGGTTCGACGGACGACGAGGGCGCGTGGCTGCGCGCGGGCGGCACGGCGGAACTCGAGATGAACGTGCCTGACGCGAACAACAGGGGCGTGCAGAAAGGAATAGTCTATCGCGGCGACATCCACAGGAACAACGCGAAGATACAGGACTATCTGAACGTCGCGACCAACTTCACGGGATACTACACTGCGGCGCTGGTCTCGGGTGCTTCGGTCGCGGACGGAGTTCCGGCGGGCAACGGCTATCTGACGCTGAAGATCGACAACAAGGGAACCGTGAAGGCGGCCGGAATGCTTGCGGACGGCGCGACGAAGCCCTCCGTCTCGGTCACGGCCGCCGCGATCGTGCCCGACAAGGGATCCTCCACCGGCTACTCGATGCAGGTGCCGCTCTTCTTCGTCAAGAAGCCAATGGTGTTCGGCGGCACGCTGCGCCTCTACGCCGACGCGGATGGCGTGGTCGTGGTCGATTCGTCGAAGGCGCTCGCCTGGAACAACGACAACGAGAAGCTCACCCGCTCCGGCGAGAAGGGGTACCGGCTCCCGGTCGTTCCCGTTGGCGGATGGTACGACACGGTGCTCAACCTGCAGTCGTACTACCGCAGCTATGCGTTCGAGGTGGGCACGGCAGACATCGAAGAGTTCCCGAAGGAGCCTCTGGCGGCGGGGTATTCGTATGCGGCGGTTCAGCCGCTTGGCACGGAGGTGGATCTCTCGGGCGACGTGTTCTCCGCTGCGAAGCAGGTTCTGGTGAAGAACGGCAGACTCAACGACCTTGAGGCGAGCGTGAATCCGTGCAAGGTCCAGGTGAAGCTTGCGCGCGCCACGGGAATCGTCACCGGCACGTTCGCGCTATGGAGCGAGACGGCGGACGGTTCGGCGCAGAAGCAGGTCACGGGGCTGAAGCACAACGGAGTGCTGCTGCTGTCGCGCGAGGCGGGTTCGCCGCTCGCGGACGACGTGTTCTCGGCCGGATTCTTCACGCAGGCCGTGAATCTGACCGAATACAACGAGGCGACGGGGCGCACTTCCATGAGGAAATGGACTTTCTCGGCGCCGTTCAATCTGCTCGGCGCCGACCAGCATACGGACTGGTGGGCTGCAGACTGGGGCGAAGCCTCCGGCGACTGACGATTACTCGTCGGGCTACTATTTCCAGGTCTGCGGCGACGGCCGCTGCGATTCGTACCACACGATCATGGCGTATGACTACGAGGGACCGTGGGGCGACGAGCTGCATGACAACGTGCAGACGCTTTCCCGCACCTTTTCGTCCGTTGCCGAATGGCGTGATGAGTCTGCGGCGGAGGAGGATGCCGCGAGCCTCGCCCTGAACCTGGACGACGCGGCCGCGGAGGCGGACGGAACGATCTCGCTTGGACTCGGCGGATGCGTCGAGTCGCTCTCGATGCCGAAGCTCTCCGTCTCGGGGCTGCCGGCGGGGCTGAAGTACGACGCGGGCACGATGACGGTGCACGGCAAGGCGACCAAGCCCGGCGTTTACATCGTGAAGGTGACGGCAACGAACGCATCTGCAACTGGGGGCAACGCCGTGGTGAGGGAATTTGCGCTCACGGTGCCGAACATCGCGAGCGAGAGGCTGCCCAACCTGCTTCAGGATTCGGATGCGTACGGCACGGTCCAGTGCGGAGTGGCGTTCGATCCGGGCCTTGTGGACTGCACTCCGGAGGAGGGATGGACGGTGAAGGCCGCCGGGCTCCCCGCCGGGCTGAAGTGGAACGCAAAGACCGGTGTCATCACGGGCGTTCCCACGAAGGCGGGCGTCTTCACGGTTACGTTCACGGCATCAAAGAAAGGCGAGGCGAACCAGTTTGCCACGATCACGCTCGCCACTGAGGCGCTGCCTGCATGGGCGCAGGGGACGTTCGCGGGATACGCGAGGGCGCTCGACGGCGAGCCCTCCGGCGTGGAAGCGCACGGCCTGGCCACGATGACGGTGTCGGCGAACGGCAAGGTGAGCGGCAAGATCGCGCTTGGCGGCACGAACTGGACGTTCAGCGCGGCGAGCTATGCGGCGTCGGACGGCGGCGACCGCTTCGAGGTTGCGGCCGAGGCGAAGTCCGGCAAGGCGAGGATGCCGGTATGGCTCATGGTGTCTGGCGCCGATGCGCCGGAGAGCGGCGACGCGGCGCTTCTCAACGCCGGCGCGGGCGGCTGGCTAGGGGACTCCGGCACTGCGGAGGTTCTGCTATGGCGCAACTTGTGGAAGGACAGGTCCACGGCCGCGGCCGCGAAGGCGGAAATCGCGAAGTGGGAGGGCGCCTACACGATTTCCGCAGAGGACGGAGGCTATCTGTCGCTCAAGGTGGGCAGAAACGGCGACGTAAGGGCCACGGGCAAGCTTGCGGACGGCACGGAGATTTCGGCTGCTGCGCCGCTCATGTACCGTGACGGGTGGGATTTCTTCACCGTCTTCAGCGCTGCTCCTTCGGCCTACAAGGGCGGCTTCGCATGGCTGCCGGTGGGTTTCGGCGCAGAACGCGGCGCGCTGGACGACCTTGGACTCGGCATGGTAGCTTCCAGCCGTAACCCGCAGGCGACAGGCGAGTACAGCGAGGGCTTTACGCGCCATCTGGGATTCTCAGGCGCATACTACGACAAGACGAACATGTTGAGCGACAGTTTTGAGACGCTGCGGTTCATGGCGATGGAGCCGATGCTGAACGGCAATTCGCCAACGAACGACTGCGTGGCGGAGGTGAGGTTTGACGCGAAGGGGAAGCCGGTGATCTCGAAGGAGACAGGCCTCACGCTTTCGTTCGCGCAGGCGACAGGCGTGTTCAAGGGTGGCTTTACGTTCGTCTTCGACGCGAAGACCAAGAGAAAGGTGAATTTCGAGGGGGTCGTGGTGCAGGGACAGGATTCTTTTGGGGGCTTCTACCTGTGGGATGCGACTGGCTCATACGCCGATCCTAAGACCGGCAAACCCAAGACGTACAAGTACAAAGAGTTTCACCCTATGACCCTTTTTGCGCCATGATTTTAGCAAGCGCTTGGCAACTCAAGCAAGTGATAATATGCTATACTAATGGACATGGAAAAGACATCTGAGAGTGGCATCGATTTAGTGAGAAAGTTTCTTTCGCACGATGCGGGGCCGTTCGCGCAGTTCGTGAAGTACGGCGCTATAGGCGTGATGGCCACGTGTGTGCAGACTGGCGTGTTCTATGTCCTTGCGGCAACGTGCCTCAAGTGCCTTACGGCGGATGACTGGGCGGTGAAGTGGCTGGGACTGCCTTCGGTTGCCTTTACGGGCGAGGAGGCGTGGTATGCCTCGCGCGGTATGATTGCCGCCGCAGCCACGGCCGTCGGCTTCGTCATCGCCAATATTTTCTGCTGGCTGATGAACCGATGGTTCGTGTTCAAGCCAGGGAAGTTCAAGTGGCATGTGGAGCTTGCAATGTTCTTCGGCGCGTCAACGCTGGCCACTTTGATAGCTCTCGGTTTGATGAAATTACTTATCGACCAGTTCGGGTTGATGACGACGCTTGCGGTTGTTGTGGAGGTGGTCGTGTCGTTCCTTGTTAACTTCTTCATACGCAAGTTCGTGATATTCAAGGGCTAGCGCAACGGATTAAGTAGCACACTTCAAGTACCACACTTCAAGTTTGTGACGTACTCTTTTCGTGGGGTCTGTCCCCATTACTCTTTTCGTGGGGCCTGTCCCCATTATTGCTCGTCACATCGTGTAATGCTCCACATAAGGCAAAGGCTCTGTGTCCTGTTTGGCAGATAGTGTCGGAAATGTGCAGACTAGTCATTTGATTGCAGCCATACAATGCATAGTCGTCAATTCTATACACCTCATTATTGCTTGTGGGGACATATTGCTTATTGCTCGTGGGGACAGACCCCGCAGAAATTCAACAACTGGGGACAGTCCCCAACGAACAACTACCGAACAACTGGGGACAGGTTATGACAAACAACTGGGGACAGTCCCCAACGGGCACGAGAATTTTTCCATGCGTCTAGACTGTTCTGCACTTTTAACAATCTTTTAACA
>JAFXIL010000120.1 GCA_017563185.1 Kiritimatiellia bacterium
CACTACCATGCAACAGGGTTTGAAAGGCAAACGGAAGGATAGCGTATTAGGCGGGTTATCTGCCCAAAACGCCAGTTTCGCGAGGTGATTTCAACATGAGTGTGTCTATGCCATGCGCCAGACGCCGCTGTTTTCGCACTTGTCGCCGGATGCTATGCAATAGCCAGACGTTCAAAACCCGGCAGATACGGCATCGTTTCATCAGGAGGCGGCCTGCTTTGGCTGGGTACTATGCAATAGAAGCTGATCACCGCCTCAAGGGAGCGCTTCAGCCAGATCGTGTTCTTGATTATCGCCGCGAACCGCGTATACGAGGAGACGACCTTGTTCTTCCATTTGATGTAGCGCAGGACGAGATGCGTGAGCATCGCTGCCCATATCTGCCATTCCACCGCATTCTGGTTCTCTCCGAAGAACGACTGGAGCTGGAGCGTCTGCTTGAGCTGCTTGAAGAGGAGTTCAACCGCCCATCTCGCCTTGTACAGCCCCGCGACCGTGGACGCGCTCCACTCGAAGTTGTTCGTGTAGAACACCATCTCGCGCATCTCCCCTTTGACTTCGACAAGGGCTTTTACGCGGCGCAGCGTCCTCGGGTAGTCCGCCTTCGTCGTCGTGCCAGCCAGCCGTATCGTCTCGTCGGAGACGATTCCCTTCGGCAGATCCTTCCTGGCCACGCGCTTCACGACCCTGTATTTGGTAGGTTCCTTTTCCCTGATTACGAAGAACACTCCGCGAAGCGTCTGCCGGTACAGCACGGGGAAGTTGTTGTACGCCCTGTCGAGCACTCCCACGTCGCCCGGCAGCAGCGAGGCGAAAAGCTCCTCCTCCCTCCTGGAGTCGTGCTCGCTCGCCTTCCCGACGACGGCGAACCTCGGCAGCATGTTCGCCACGTTGGCGACCATGTGCAGCTTCACGGCCGCCTTGCGCTGGCGGTGCTTCGCCCACTTTATGCACCAGTAGGCGAGCTGTATCGTCGTGGAGTCCACCGCGTATATGCCGCGCATCCTGAACTTCGCGAGCGCTCCTTTGTGCCTCGGGTTGGCGAACGCGGGGTCTTCGCGCGCGAACATCCCGTACACGAGCCAGAAGAACCTCCGCATCACGCCGGGGCTGCGCGTCCTGTTGGCGTGGGAGAACGTCGTGAGCTTCACGGCCTCGATGCCGCGTATACGGCGGAGCTCTCCGGAGAATATCGTCGAGAGGTCGACGAGCTCGTTGAGCGAGAACACGTGCGCGAGCTGGCCGAGCATCAGCAGGTACGCCTGCGCGGAGTAGGAGAACTCCCTGGCCTTGATTTTTTCACCGGCCGCAAGTTCCTCGATCTTGTGTCCCGGCAGATAGCGCTGGACTATCTGCGCGAGAATTGGTATCATTCTGCGCGTCGTTGCCTTGATCTTTTCTTTCATAGCACCGCGTATGATACGCGGGAAAGAGGCCCAAGGCAACGACTTTTTTAATCACATCACGCCATCGCTATTGCATGGCAGTACGCCGGATCGATGTTTCCGCGTATGTCCAAAGGAGGCCACCGGCGCGATATCAGCTCGTAGCTGTTCCACGGCGTGGCGTCGGTGCCGTCCTGCCGCTTGATCACGTATCCGTACTGCGCGTTCGTCCAGCAGAATATGCCGATGTAGTAGTCCTTGTCCGTCGTCCACTCCTTGAACGCGCCCGTTCCGCGCTTGGCCTTGTACGTCCCCTTCGGCACCTTGCGAAGCACCATGTGCGTGCTCTTGTACTTCTCCACGTTGTAGCGGGCGTTGGAGAGTTCCTGGCCGCTCAGGCCGCCGAGGACGTCTTCGCCTGTGAAGAGCCCCTCGTACGCCACCTCGCCCGTCACGAGGTTCACCACCATGTAGTCGTTTCCTTCGCGCACCGGCAGCGTGTGCAGAGCGGCGTACATCTTGCAGTCGTCGCGCTTCACCCCGGCGGGCGGATTCTCCCACGTCACCGTGAAAGTGCCGGGCTTCGCGTCGCCCACCGGGCCGTCGTACGCAACGTATGAGGTGCCGTTAACGATTGCGGTGAGCGCCACCTTGCCCACCTTGGCGTCGAAGTCGGCGCCGGCGATCGTGTAGGTGACGTCCACCTTGTTGCTCCACGGCCAGCGCTGCTGCACGTTGTCAACAGTAATCGTCGCCGCGTTTCCCGCCAGCGATACGGCATACGCAACGGCGAGGACGCCGAGGCGCGTCAGTTTGAATCCCTTCATTCTGCTGCATCCTTTCTTTGCTTGGTTTTACTCGGTGCCGTCCATTCCAAAACGACACCCCAACAAAGGTTATCTGAAGAGGTAGTTGCAAAACCCCTCTTCCGCGCCGTCTGCGAGCCAGGCCGCGCGGCCTGAGGGAACTCGCAAAACCACATCTGCGCGGCTGAAAGATTCAGCACAATTATTATGCCAAATCCGCGCTTCCGGCG
>JAFXIL010000121.1 GCA_017563185.1 Kiritimatiellia bacterium
CATGAAAGGCACAATCTACAACAACAACGGCAAGTGGTACTACGCCGTCCGCTTGCCCGGCGAAAAGAAGCGCAAGGCGTACCCGCTCCGAGCGGCGGGGCACGACGTCGCGCTGAGCGCGGACAGGCCGCGCGAACTTGCGATCCAGGCGGCCTGGCGGCTGTGGGAGTCGCGCACACGTCCAATAGGCACGACGACGCTCCGGCAGCGCACGGTGGAGGAAATCTGCGCGGCATACTGCGAACACGCGCAGACCTACTACCGCAGGGCGGACGGCGAGCAGACGAGCGAAGTCAGCCTTGCGCGCCTGGCTCTGCGCGTCCTCCGCGACATGTTCGGCACCGAGGTCCCGTCCGGACTGAGCCACGCGGACATGCTGCGTGTGCGCGACGTGATGATGCAGAGCGGGGAGCTCTCGCGCACGACCGTCAACGCCTACATGGCGCGCATCCGCCGCATGTGGACCTGGGCGCTTGACGCCGCCTTGGTCTCGGCCGCCGTCAAGGCTGAGCTTACGCAGGTGCAACCGCTCAAGCCGAACAGGACGCAGCTGCGCGAACCGGTCCCGGTCATGCCGGTTCCGGACGCCGACATCGAGAAGACCAAGGCCGCCATGCCGAGGAACGTCGCCGACATGGTTGCCGTGCACCGGCTTACCGGCATGCGCCCGGAGGAAATCTGCGCAATGCGCTGGGAGTTCATAGACACGACTGCGGCGCCGTGGGTGTACCGTCCGCCGTTCCACAAGACGCAGTGGCGCGGCATGACGCGAGCCGTCCTGATTGGCCCCAGGGCGCGAAAGATCCTCAAGAAGTACCGCGACGACGATTTCGGCGGCTATCCGTTCGCGCCGGCCAGGGTGATGGCCGCCCCTCCGCCGAAGGGCATACACACGCACCTGCCGATCAGGCGCGAGACCGCGCACTGGAACACGGACACCTACACGTTCGCCGTCCGCTCCGCCTGCGTCAACGCAAAGGTGCCTGAATGGACGCCAAACCGGCTGCGCCACTCGTTTGCGACGGAAGTGCGCAAGAAGTACGGCATCCGAACCGCCGGAGCCCTCCTGGGGCATTCGAACGGCTCGCGCATTACCGACGGATATTCCCGCGAGGCGGCGGTTGACGAGCTGGTGCGCGAGTGCGGATCCGCGATCGAGGCCATCGGGTGACCACTCGCCCACGCGCGCATAATGCGCACACGCGCGCTACACGCGCACGCGAGTCGCCGAGGAATTAGTCATTAGTCCTGCATAGCTTATGCATAGCATCTAAATATTCATAATTCGCGCACACGCACGCGCGTGTACGCGCACGTGGAGGCCACTTGCAATCCGGCGCCGAGTTATGGTATAATTTGCGGCAACTGAAACGAAAGGGCAGAATCACATGACAGCAGAGAAGGACATTGAGGCGTTTCGCCAGATGGTGAGACGGTTGATTCTTTCTGGTTCGCCAGTGAGCATCGACAACGGCAGCCCTGAACATGCGAAGGTCATTCTCGAAGAGATGTTCAAGCATGTCCAGAAGACTGCCTACGTGTTCTGCGGTTGCATCTCAATGTCGGTGTGGGGCAGCCAGGCAATGGCAACGAACATTGAGGACGCTATTGTCAACCGCAATGTGAACGTCAAATTTATTGTCCAGAATCCGGACAAGATACCTGCGGACTCGCCAACGGTTGCCGCTTTGCGCCGTCATCCAGGGACGATTGTATCGTCTTCCCTCTTCAAGGAGTTCGAGTCTCATTTCGCGGTGTTCGATCAGAAGATGTACAGGATCGAGAAGGACGACGGCGCGAAAACCGCTGTGGCCTGCGCTAACAGCCCGGACAACGCCGTTCCGCTGCACCAGTTGGCAGTGCAGATGGTCGATATCGCGGCGGGGGCGTAGTGGAAATGCCCGACGCTGTTTTGCTTCCTCAGTTCAACATCGCCGTCAAGCACGCAGCTGACGTAGTGGACATTGCGATCGGGCTGAATCTCATCATGCCTGTCGCCTCTTCGCTGCTAAGGTTTTTCCTCGATGGCATAGAGATTGCGCCCGAAAGGATCCCAGAGAAGTATTTCGATGGCAAGGATTTGACGTCCGAGAATCTCACCAACATTGCAGTCGCCGCACAGGAAATCGAGAGGGAACGGCAGAAGTGCAGTCCCCTTGCGTGGAAGTGGTGGTTCATCGACATCGCGACCGCGAGTGCCGGAATATGGCTTTTGCTGAGCGGGGTCGTGGATCGCGTCGGCATTTGGTGCCTTGGGCTTTTTCTGCCAGCTGTGCTGGCGACGGGATGCGCGGCAATCAAGTACGCAAGGATCAGAGGCAGGTTCATGCGTGCAATCGATACGGCCAAGAAGCAAGCGGAATCACGCGATAAAAGCAACAGTGTGTATGTGAAGGCCTACACCGACAGATGCAAGAAAGCGCTCAAGAAACTTAAGGCAACTAACGGCAGTAAGGTGAAGTAACTTCTCCCTTACGCATCTTAAAAATTCCTGGAACACCCCCTTGCGCGTTGCGCGTCGGGTATGGTATAATACGCACCGTTGAAGGTCAACACGGTCGCTTCGGGCGTATGGTGAAGGCGCTAGCATGATCCATTGTGTTGGCCTTTACTTTTTCTTCCACATGGTCTTGAATTTCAGCGAGCTTGCCACGACAAATACGGTGTAGGTTGTGCCGTCTGGGAAAGTCTTGACGAACTTCACCGATGGAGCAATCTCTGTGGCGTTGAAGGAGCCTTGCAGGATGTCGTCGCGCTTGGCTATGATCTCGGGTATGCGGGCGATGTCCGCCGCCGTGATCGGCACTTGATTCTTGTTGCGCTCGCCGTAAACCCTGCCGTTCACGGTGCGTCTCTTCCCGTGCCTGTTGAATGTGTGCTGGATCTCGTTGCCGTTGATTGTCGGCGCCAGACTCGTCGGCGCTACGCCGCAGATTTCCTCGATCTCCTCTGCGTCCTCTTTGCTGATCGGTGCGAGGGTGAGCGGCTTCCCGTCGGACACACCGGACTTTTCAATGGCCGTAGCCTTTTCACGCACAAGGTCGCTGTCGGAGGATTTCGCTACTTCGAGGATGTGCTCTGCAGAGGCGTTCCGGGCGATGTGGACGACGCCGCCGGCGGAGCCGTGGTTCCACTTCTCCGGCTCCGGATTCCGCTTCGTCCCCTTGGTCGGCTCGAAGGACGGCGGGTTGCCGTCGGGGCAGAGCGCGGTGACCTGCGCGTCCGTCATCTTGGCGACAAGCTCCTTCGCGTCGCCGCGCACAAGGCCGCTCTGGATCGCCGCGGCGAGGTTGTCGCGGTCAACCGCCACACGCGCCTGTTCCTGCGTCATGCCGGGATTGTCCCGCATGTACCGCGCCTGGTCGATCTCGTACTTGCGCTCGTCCTGCGCGTCTGGGTCGGCGGCGCTCTCCGCGTCCACGGGGTGAGCCTTCTGCAGCGCGATCTCGTCCGCGTAGTAGCGCTCCGAAATGTAAGTAATCGAATGTGTGCAGTTGGGGTGGAAGCATCCGCCTTTGCGGGCGTCTTCGTATGTCGGCAGCCCTTCGGTCTTGCCAGTAAGCGAGATTATGCAGCCCTCCCACGCGGCGCAGTCGCAGTCGGGGTCGCCGCCGGTGGATATGCACATCAGGTCGCTGCCGGTCTCCCGCGCCACGTTGTCGGCCAGGCAGTCGTTGTAGACGCGCATCGTGTTGGTGCGCACGTTCATCTGGATGTAGGTCTTGGTGTTCCAGACGCGCCCGCTCGAATCGGTGAACTTGGGATCCTCGACCTTCGCGGCCCGCGACCACCGCTCGGCGAGGTCGCGGGACATGTCCTTCATGGAGCCGCCGGCCACGGCCTGTTCGCGCAGCATCCCGACCGTCGCCTCGCGCAGCGAGTTTATGAGGGCGCGGCCCATGCGGTCGGTGAAGACTGCGGCGAGGTTCTCGCCCTGCGCGGGCGTGACGAGCTCGCATATCGCCTTGGCGCGTGAAGGGGAATACCTGACCTCAAGGCCAGAGTCCTTCAGCATCCCGTTGACGTATGCGTTCGCGCCCTTTGCCGCCGCCTCGTTCTGCGCCTCCATGAGCGTGTTCATGCGGCGAGAGAGAAGGGTCATGCGGCGCCGTATCTCCGCATAGACCTTCTCGCGGTCTGCCGCGCTGCCGGCGAGGTTGAGCTCGGCGGAGAGGTTGGCGAGCTCGCCGCGAATGTCCCGCATGGTCTGCCGCACGAGAGCGGAAGCGGACTCCGCCACGGAATCCGCCCTGCGCGTCAGACGCGAAAGCTGTGGAATGTCGGCCATCAGCCAAGCACGGTTTCCACGCGGACGCTGCCGCCAAGCCAGCGCAGGGCTTCGGCGGCGAAGTGGTCTTTGCCGTTCGCCATCGTGTGCGCCGTTGGCTGCGCCTCGTCAGGTTCTGCGGACGGCATGACGACGCCGGTCGCCTTGGGCTGGCAGTCGCGGAGAAGCACGTACAACGCCTGTTCGTAGACTGCGTACTCGTCGCGCACCATGTCGCCGTAGGCATACTGCGGCTCGTCCTCTTTCATCGGACGGCCAAGGGCGCGGGAAAGCTCGCGCTTCGCGTATTCAATGGCGTTGGTGCGCTGCTCGGCGGAGTATTCCGCCCAGTTCGCGCCCATCGGGTGCGACTTGAAGTATGCGTCGGCGTTGTCGATGCAAATCATTTTCTGCGGCCTTTCCTCGGCGTGGTCTGCTTGGGCGCGGCTTCCTGTTCGGGCGTGGCTTCCTGTTCGGATGCGGCCAAGGCGTCCTTGAGCGCAACGATCTCGTTTTTAAGGGCCGCGTTCTCTTCCTGTTCCGCCACAAGGCAGCCTGTCAGCTCGTCGTTCTTCTTGCGAAGGTCGGCAATCTCCGCGTCCTTCTCGGCAAGCTGCCGGTCGTAGTCGGCGCGGATGCCCTTTAACTCCGGCTCAAGCCGCTTCAATGCCTGTGCCGTCTGACGTTCGCGCATGAGCTTGCCCAGCGATATGAGGTCTTGCATCTGAAAGTCTCCTTAATGATTGCGCGGTTTTTCACGCCGCGCAATCTGGTGTGTTGCGCTACTGCGCCGCGTTGATGACGAAATTGGTTGACGCCGTGCCCGTGTAGTTCCCAATGCCGTGCGCAATCACGTTCGTTGCGCCAGCGTAGGAATACGACAGCACGTAGTCAACTCCGTTGGACAGCGTGGCACCGCCAAGCGACAGCGTGGCGACATTTGGCGTGTGGTTCGTACTGGCCGCTATCGGCGCGAACGCCGCCGCTGCA
>JAFXIL010000122.1 GCA_017563185.1 Kiritimatiellia bacterium
CGGCTGCGAGGGCCAGGGGCTGACTTCAGGCCTTCATCAGAGCGATGAGTTTCTCAGGATGGTTATGATTCCGCGTGCGAGCTTACCGTTCAACCCAGTGAATAGCATTGTTTTCTGCCTTGTGCTGGAGCTGATGGCAAGCTTTAATGGTTCTGCCGATACTGCCGTCAGCGCAGACAACTTGACGGCACGGTCGTGCATTTCCCCATCAAAGATAATACGCTTGTTCGTAATGCAAAGCGTGCCACATGAAAGCTCACGCCATTCATCATGGGATTGTGAATAACTATTTCCTCCGCCGACCATGATTCCTTTTGCGACTCGTAAGCCTCCACCTAAGTGCATGGTGTTGCGGACGGCTCTAGGCTCCAAAAGCATAGCTGATGCCTGATAATAACATTGTTCGTTACCATTGAGACATAATGACGTCTGGATTGGTTCAAGTTTTCTCATTATTGCAACCTTGCGACGCCAGTTTGCATATTCGGAATCCATTGCAACAAGTAACTTCTGAAGAGATTTCTTTTTCTTCCTCCAAATGCACAACTGGCAGACGCCTAGTATTGCGCAGATGCAGGCGGTAACGATTGGAATTATCAGTACGGTAATTAAGTCTTGGTTTGCTTTTGCAAAAAAGATGTGATTTGCTCCGATCACCGGCAATACATTTATCATCATTGCTAACTCCTTTGCGTGCCGGAACGACGCTTGATGAAGTCTAGCAAGATAGGGCAGTCGCGGCAATTCGACGCCGTGGCCGTGCCGCCTATCGCAACCGCCGCACCGTCGCCGGCAGTTACGCGCGCCGTTCCGCCGCGCTCCGGCAAGCCAAGGAGCCAGTCGGCGGAAGCGTGAAAAGTTGCACAAATATGGTGTAAGGTTTCCGCTCCTGGTAAGACAATGCCATTCTCCCATCTTGCCCAGTTTTGTTGTTTGACCCCAAGCAATCGGGCTATTTCTGCTTGTGATTTGCTACCACGAAGCTCTTTTAGACGTTCACAAAACTGCTCCATAACTTTCTCACTTTTGATGTTGACCCCATCTCATAAATGGTGTATACTCTTCACCCGTTAGCACTAACCAGAGTGAAAGTATACCAAAAAACCCTAACAGGAGGTAGTGAAAGATGAGCAAAGTAACAAATAAGGAGGCGAAGTAACATGGCGTCGAAAGAAAGCAACGCCCGACTCACGGCGGTAGTGGAGACACGATGTCAAGGCGTGGCGGCCACGGCTCGCGCGGTCGGCTGCCATCCCGGGCATCTAAGCTACATCATGCATGGCAAGCGCAAGGCGAACGAAACACTTCGGCGCCGTCTCGCGAGCATTGGCATTACCACGACCGTTGACGGGGAGGTGCTGTGATGAAGGCAAACACCATGACCAGGGCTGTACTCGATTTCTTAGTGCAACGCTATCCAGCCAGTTACACTACGCGTGAAATCGCGATCCGGACCGGCAATAAAGAAAAAGACGTTGAAAGCGCTCTGCATGACTTAGCCCATGTTTCCGACTATGAGGCTGCTATCCGTAGGCTTCATCCTTGCGTTACAGGGAGACGCGATGCCATAGGCAACGAAGTCATTTGGAGGTGTTCCGACCACTATCACAAACGCGCCAGCGAATATCCGGCCGAAAAACCCGAAGATACCACCGCCGCGCTCGAGCGTGATGTTGGACACGCCATACTGCTTCTTCAGGGGCTTGGCTTCAAAGTGGAGGCGAAGTGATGAGCAAGCGTGAGAACATGCGGACTATACTCGGCTTTCTGGCGATAAGCTATCCCGCGAGCTACACCGCAAGGGATATCGCCCAGCGGTGCAATCTCCCGGAAAAAACCGTTTGTCCCTACTTGGTTGACCTCTTAGATGCTGGACTTGTATCGGCCACAAAAGACCGGATAGCCAACATCACCTCATGGAATTGCACACCCCGTGGTCGTAAAGAGCTAAGACTGTACGAGCCCGTGAAGCGCTCCCGCCGCAAATTCTTAATGAGACGCAAATCAATCTACATAGCCGGGCCGATGAGCGGACTGCCAGACAACAATTTCTCCAAGTTCTTTGACGCTGAGGCGCGATTGCTGGCCGATGGCTGGGATCCAATCAACCCATCGCGCTTCTCCGGCATTTTCGGCGAGCGGCCGAAGGGCAAGATGCTGGATGCGTGCTGCGAGGCGGAACGTGCGGCGATCCCGCACTGTGATGCCATCTACCTGCTGAAGGGCTGGGAGAACAGCAAGGGCGCGAAGCGCGAGCTTGCCGTGGCACTGCAGCACAACCTTGAAGTGATCGTGGAGGTGGCGTGATATGGAGAAGCCGCAGAAAGAATTTGAAATCAGCGCCGAGCGGTTCATCTATGAGTTGTATGACAGTGGCTGGCGTTTCAGATTTGATGTTCCCTACGACTACAAAGGCTCGTTAGCGCCTTTAATCGCAAAGCATTTGGTTGGGTGGTGCGATGCCGGCCGTTTATCGGTACGCCCTCGTACTGGAGAATTTGCCGTCATGTGCGAAATAGACGGCGAAAAGTTCTGGTTCCACGTTTTGCCGCTTTCGCTTGACTGCATTCTTGAAAACGCGGAGGTGGAGTGATGGAGAAGCCGCACAAGTTCGACATCGGCGAGGGGTATGGCATCTGGGAGATGGACGGCGAAACCCACCGCAGCTTCCCCGACGTGTTCTACCGCGCGAAGCCCAGCGACTCGGCCGGCACGTACACGATCGGCGACATGGCCGTCATGAACCAGCCGACAACCAAGAAGCGGTTCGGCATGTTCGTGATCGCGAACGTGGAGAGCGGCGACTTCGGCGGCACGGGGCTGAAGTACAAGCTCACGGTGCATCCCTACGGGACTCCGGAGGAGATCAGCGGGCTGAAGCCCGCCGCTCCGATACAGGCGAGCGGGCGAATCGGGAAGCCCGCCGCTCCGATACAGCAAGCGGACAACAGCAAGGAAAAGGAACCGAAGATGAAAAGACCCACCTACAAGATGCAGCGCATCAAGCTCGCGGACTGCAAGCCACACGCCGACGCGGAGGCGTACAGCGCCTCCACCGAGGACCGCGCCGCACTCGGCAACTCAATCGAGGAGACCGGGGTGCTTTCGCCGATCGCCGTGGTGCCGGACGAGGACAGCAAGCGTACAACAGCAAGCAACGACGCCGAGCCCCAGAAGTGGTTCGTGATCGACGGCATCGGGCGTATGAACGCCCTCATCGCCGCCGGCGAGACCGAGACCGACGCCCAGGTTTTCGACCTCGGCGATTTGAGCGTGGCCGAGTTCGTGGTGTGCAAGAACGCCATGATGCGCAAGGTCACAACCGGCACGCGCGTGATGGCCTATCTCAAATGCCATGAGCGCGAAGTGTTGGCGGCGGCGGATCCGGAGAAGTACAGGCGACGCCCGGGCAACGAAGGGAATTTCAAAGGCCGCGACAGAGCGCGGCCCTCCCAAGCGGTTTCACGTGAAACCGCGTCGGAAAAGGGTTGGGGCGCGAAGGAGGTCGCGGAGCGGCTGGGGGTGTCGAAGAACGACGTTCTGGCGGGTGTCGAGCTCCTGAAGGCGATGTGTGAGGACGGGGAACGGGGAACAGGGAACGGGGAACGGCCGCAGTACGAGCAGGGCGACCTGTTCGAGACGCTTGACGCGGTGATGCACGGCGAGACGCCGATCAGGCGGTGGAAGGCGGCGGCGAGCGGCAAGGTGAGCAAGGTGGGCGGCAAGGCGGCCGCCGACTACGTGGGCATCGGCGCGCGCACGATGGTGAGCCTCATCGGGCTGTTCGAGAACTGGCAGACGGTCCCGATGGAGAGCCGCGGGCCCATCGTCGAGCGGTTCAAGCTGGCGTTGGAGGCCGCGCCGGAGGATTTCAGGGCGGTGCTGGAGGCCCGGTTCGGCGGCTCGCCGGGGACGGCTCGCCCCACCAGGGGGAAGAGGCGGTAATCATTTTAGCCGCAAAGAACGCAGAGAGCGCAAAGCCTTTGCGACCTTTGCGATCTTTGCGGCGAAGAAAGGATGACCATGGAAAAGGCTGCGGAGAGATCGGCGAAGGTCGGCGAGGTGCGGCGGCTCGTGGCGGAGGGCGCGACGCTGGACGCCGCGCTGCTCAAGGCGGGGGTGAGCGAGACCACCTACCGCCGGTGGGCGGCGAAGTTCGACGCGGGCGGCGTTGCGGCGCTCTCGGACGCGCCGAAGAGCGGGCGTCCGCCGGTGGTGAAGCTCGACGAGGACGAGAAGAAGTGCCTGCGGCGCATCTACCTCCAGTCGAACCGGGCGGAGCGCAGCGGCTCGATGACGATGGCGGCGCGGATCGCGGCGCACGACCCGGCGACGTGTCTGAGGCCCGAGACGCGGGCGGCGATCCTCGCGGAGCGCTCCTCGAAACACCACCTTCCGGTGGAGGTGCGCCGGGCGATGCGGGAGGTGTCGCCCGTGGCGGTGGCGCGTTACCGCGACCCGCGCGAGGGGCAGAACAACGGCATCTACGTGCCGGGGTGGCTGCGGCGCGACGAGGAGACGGGGCGGCTGCTCCTTCCCGGCGAGCGGCAGGTGTGGGACGACGCGAGCGTGAACGTGGCGGTGGCGGTGCCGTGGGCGGGGCGCGGGGACAAGGCGGGCGACCGCTGGGGATGGCGCGCGGCGCGCTACCAGCTCCTCGCCGGGATCGACTGCGCGACGGACTTCTTCTGCGGGTTCGGGTACGTGATGCGCACGAGCGACGGGTACCGGGCGTGCGACGTCGCGAACGTGATGCACGAGGTGTGGCGTCAGCAGGGGTACATGCCGAAGAAGGTGGTGCTGGAGGGCGGCAGCTGGCAGGCGAAGCCGACGATGGACTTCCTGCGCACGGCGGGCGTGGGGGTGGTGGACGCCAAGGGCCGGCCGAACCAGAAGCTGGTGGAGAACTACTTCAACCGTCTCTGGACGGCGCTCTCGATCTTCCTTCCGGGCTACGGGCAGATCGGGCGGTACCGTGGCGAGATGCGCAAGGAGAACCTGAACTGGATGAAGGTGCTGAGCGGGAGCGCCGATCCGAGGAAGCACTTCCCCACGCTAAAGCAGTTCCTGGAGGCCTTGAACAAGGCGGTGGCGTACCTGCGGTGGGAGAAGGTGGAGAGCCGGATCTACGGGACGTGGAGTCCGGAGGAGCTGTACCAGGGCGCGGCGGCGAACGGGCTGGCGGTGCCGGACGGGCTGGAGCGGTACGCGATGCCGGTGGCGGCGCGCCGGACGCTGCGTCGCGGCGGGATGGTGTTCGTGACGGCGGAGACGCAGCTGGAGGGCGTTAAGCACGAGTACGCCTTCGCGACGCGGGACGGCTGGAAGTACGACGGCGCGCCGGTGGTGGTGCGCTTCGACCCGGTGACGGCGGCGGCGAGGGGGGCGTCGATCGAGCTTGCCCAGGCGTGGCGCGACTTCCGCGCGGGGACGGTGATCGACGGCGCGGCGCCGTGCGTGAGCGCGCCTCCGGACTTCGTGAACGACGCGGGGCTCTTCGACCTGCGGGGCGCGGGGCGGCACGAGCAGCGGGCGAACCGCGCGGCGGTGCGCACGGTGGTGACGGCCTACGACACGCGCGGGGCGGTGCGGACGAGGATGGACGAGCCGGGCGCGGCGACGGGCTGGGGGCTGCGCGGGGGCGTGCCTGCGGCGGCGGAAGGCCGCGACGGAGCGCGGCCCTCCCAGGCGGCGCTTGCGGCGATCGAGGCCGAGGAGCGGATGATGGCGTACGCGTGATTTTCTGCGGGCGCGGGACGCCCGCCCTATCAGAAACCAACAAACCAAAGAAGGAGCAAAAGATGCACACAGCAAGCAGAGAGTGGGCGGACCGGGTGGCCGCCCGGAACGCGGTGGAGACAGCGAAGGCTCGGGACGTCGAGGCGCGGAAAGACGCGGCGCTTTCGGCGCAGGGCTATCTGCCCTTCACCTACGGGCCGCGCCCCGCGCCGCTCTCGCCGGAGGCGGAGCTCGCGGCCACGGTGGCAAGGCAGAAGGAGGGAATATGAACCTCTCACGCGACGACTACGATCGCGCGGTGCGCGCCATGTGCGCGCCGCCACGCCGGCCGCTGCTGGAGTGGTGGCGAAACTGGGGCGAGGCGCTGGCCGTGGCCCTGGCATGGGGAGCGCTGGTGGTGGCGCTCGCGAACGCCGATGCAGCCTTCGGCTGGCTGCTGGGGGGCGCGCGATGAATCTGGAGGCAGCGCAGATCGAGATGGCGTTGCTCGAGTGCGTCGAGCGGCAGGCGGAACGCACCGCCGCCGCGCTCGAGCGGGTGCGCGACCTCATGCTCGAGGTGGCGGAGGTGGGGAGAAGAGAACTCCGGACATCAGACTTCGGGCTGAAGGAAATCCCGAAGCCGGAAGTCGGGAAACAGAAGGCAAAGACAAAGAAGGAGCAGGCATGAAAAACCAGGAAAGTGAACTGATCGAAATCGCCGCGAAGATCGCGGCGTGGGGAGAGGCGCACGGCATGAGCCGCGCGCAGCTCGTGCGGAACTTCGCCGACCTCGGGAGCGAGAAGAGCTTCCGGGACATCTCGGCGGGGAGCCTCGAGGGCTACAACGCAGAGAACCAGCTCGCGAAGTACCGGGCGGTGTACGCCACGATGGAGGAGCTGTCCGCCCAGGGCGGCGAGGAGAGCATCTACGACGACCTGGGGACGGTGGTGAAGATCCGCCGGGCGTTCCTGGGCGTCGTCAAGGCGACGGGGACGAACCGCGTGCTGATCGTGCAGGGCGAGAGCGGCATCGGGAAGACCACCGCCGTGGGCCTCCTGCGCGGCAAGTACGGCACGGGGCGCATCAGCTACGTGGAGGCGAGCGACGTGTGGGCGGACTCGCCCAACGCCTTCCTCGGCGCGATCCTGCGCGCGCTCGGCGTCACCGAGCTGCCGGCGGGGCGCGTGCAGCGCCTCGAGGACGTGCAGCAGCGGCTCTCCATCTCGCGGCGGTGCCTCGTGGTGGACGAGGCGCACCACCTGGGGCCGCACTGCCTCAACACGGTGAAGACGCTCGTGAACACGACGCCGGGGGAGTTCATCCTGGTGGCGATCCCGACGCTGTGGAACAAGCTGCAGGCGCACGCCTACCAGGAGGCGAAGCAGATCGCGACGAACCGGCTCTCGGAGCGCGTGAAGCTCACGCTCGACGAGGCGGACGTGCGGACCTACCTCGCGAAGCGCTTCCCGGACGCGGCGGCGGGCGACCTCAAGACGGCGGCGCGGATCATACGCCCCTCGGCGCTGCTGAGCGGCAACTACGCCTTCGTGCGCGACGTCTGCCGCGCGCTGGCGGGGCTGGACGCGGACGCGGTGAGCCGCGCGGTGACGGCGGTGGCCGCGCGGAGGTGAAAGGTTGAAAAGTTGAAAGGAGCAAAGGCAATGAAAAAGAAGGTGACGACGATGCGCGACTCGAACGGGGACGACGTCCCGCTCAAGTACGTGAGCAAGTACGACAAGGCGAAGGACCGTGCCGTGAGGAAGATCCTCGGGCGGTTCCTGAGGGCGCGGCAGATGCTGGAGGGCGTGGTCGCCGAGACCATCGCCGAGCTGGAAGCGCTCGCGGACACGAAGGAGAGGCTTGGCGCGAAGGGAAACTTCTCGGCGCGCAGCTTCGACGGCCTCATCCAGGTGAGCATCCGGCAGCAGTACAACATCTTCCTCGACGAGCGCGTGGTGAAGGCGCGCGAGCTGATGCTCGGCTACGTGGAGAAGGTGCTGGCGAAGGTGGGCGGCAACGACGCGCAGGCGCTGCGGCTCATCGTGGCGGAGGCGTTCAAGGCGAACGCGCAGGGCTTCCTCTCGACGGGGAAGATCATGAGCCTGCTCAAGATGGAGATCGACAACGCCGACTGGCGCGAGGCGAAGAGGATTCTGCAGGACTCGATCAGGCCGCAGAAGGGAAAGCGGTACCTCGTGTGCGAGAGGCGCGCGAGCACGCAGGCGGAGTTCAGGCCGGTGCGGCTGGACATCGCGGACTGCTGGCCGGAGGAGGCCGAACGCAGTTCGGCCATCAAATCTGAGAACGGGGAGAAAGGAGGTGATGAAGATGCCGGTTAAATGGACAAGGCCGAAGATGGCCGAAAAGGACAGCAAGCGCACGACAGCAAGTGCGCCGAAGGCCAAAGAGCCGAAGCCCGACAAGCCGAAGGGCAAGGCCAAGGGCAAGAAGGAGGCCAAGTGATGGCGAACGCCATTGACAGGGCCGTGCGCGCGCAGGGCGGGGGCGTGGTCAAGCCGCACCAGGTGACGGCCATGGTCCTCGCCGCGCGGCGCGCGTACAAGGTGCAGTCGGAGCTCGGCCTCGTCGGCGACGGGACGGGCTTCGACGCCTGGCGGCGGGCGACGCTCCACGACATCGTGGGCGCCGCCGCGCCGGATTCCTTCCGGGCCGTGACCCAGCGCGACTACGCGGCGGTGCTGCGGTACTTCGGGGAGCTGGCGGGGGACAAGGCCGAGCGCAGCTCGGCCATCAAATCTGGCGACGAGGAGCGGCGCGCGCTCTGCTCGCTGGGGATGGAGGAGGCGGCGCAGGCGGATGCCTTCGGGGGGCGCGAGGGGGCGCGGCGGTACGCCGACGCGCTCTTCGCGAAGATCCACCGGACGGAACGCCACGCCGCCACGGCGAAGCAGATATGGGCGGTCATTTTCACGCTGCGGAACCGGGCCGCGAAAATCCGCTCAAAAACGGCCCTAGGAGCGCGGGGAGCGTCGGGGGGTACACTTGCCGCCCCGGCCTCTTCCTCGCGTTTTCCCGCGCTTTCCCTAGGGGGTTCCGTCGATGCGAGACAGTAAGGCGGGCGGCGATGGGCGAAAACATGGTACAGATGGAGTTTTTCGGGGGCGAAACAGGCCGGGACAGAGCCCGGCCCTCCCCGCCGCCGATTCCGCCGCCCATGGGCACGGAGCCGGAGCCCGCCATGGTGCGGGTGGCGCCCGGACGGCACGCCTGGGTGCCGAAGGACGCGGCGACGCCGCCGGACGAGTACGTGATGTGCCGTTGGTCGAAGCAGGAGGACGGCACCTACGCGCCGGTGCCGGTGGCGGGGCGGTACGTGCGGCTCGACTCCCGGACGGCGACGCTCCTGGGCTTTCCCGCCCGCGCGGGCGAGGACGGCAGCGAGCGCTGCCGCTACGACACGATCCTCCGCCTCGGGCGCGCGGGGTTCGTGGACGTGGTGCGCGTGGCGCCGAACACGATCCTCCTGGACCTCGACAGCTGGTACCGCCACCTCGCCGACTGCATGGACAACCCCGACCGCTGGGAGGAAGGAAGCGAAGACCGCGAAACCTACCTGAAGGAAAACGGTCTCGGAGGGTGGAAGAGGTTTTGCTAGTTGGTTGGTTGGTAGTTGGTAGTTGGTTGTGGTATAATAGGAGCCAAGAATGACAGCGAACCTGACAATAGAGACATTCCCGAACGAGGCGGCCGCGGACTACATCCACGGCAAGGCCGTCGCGGATCCAACGCACTTCGGCAACCTTCCGCCGCAGCTGAAGCAGCGCGCCTTCACGGTGGCGGGCATCGAGCAGCTGGACGCGCTGCAGCACATCCGCGACGCGGTGGCGAAGCTTCCGGAGGGCGCGAGCTGGGACGAGGCGAAAAAGGAGATCGCCGCCGAGATCTCGCCGTTCGTGGGCGGCGACGACGACAGCAAGCGTACGACAGCAAGCAAGGCGAGGGCGGAGTTTCTACTGAGGACGCACGGCTTCCAGGCGTATGCGGTTGCGCGGCACCAGCAGCAGATGTCGGTGGCGCGGGACTTCCCCTACTGGAAGTACGAGACCGTGGGCGACAGCCGCGTGCGGCCCGGCCACGCCGCGCTCGACGGCAAGGTGCTGCGCGCGGACGACCCGTGGTGGAAGACCCACTACCCGCCATGGGACTGGGGCTGCCGGTGCATCGTGGTCGCGATCGACGAGGACGACGCGGAGGAACTCGGCATCACGGAGTCCGAAGACATGCCCACGCCTGGGCGGAGCGGCAGCTTCACGTTCGATCCGACGAACGTGGCGATCGACATTGACAAGTACCACGACAGCCAAAGATTCCAGAACAATCCGGCCGACTGGCAGACGTTTTTCATCAATCCGGCAAAGAACGTGAAGACAGTAAGACCAAACGGGACCGAATGCACCATGTGGGAACTCTGCATGGACACGAAATACGCTCCGATCGCGCAGACGCTTGCCAAGCAATCGCGTAAAGACAGGCGGGAACGTGCCGTACTAATAGACGCCACAACCGGCGCGAATCTCAAAGAGTTTACTGGAGACGCCAATGGCGTACAGACTGGCCAGACAATGGACAACGGCCCGAAGACCGCAACGCTGCACACGCACACGCGGCTCGGGGCCTTTCCTTCTCCAACCGACATCCGAAGCTCGCTTGTAGCCAGAAGCGCCTTCGACTACATCGCAGTCCCCGGCCAGCTTCGCCGCATAGACAGAGGCGAAAAGACAATAGGCGAAGACGACAAGCAGGCCATCATGGACTTTGATGCGGACAACGCCAAGGGCCGACTAAACAAACAGGCGTGGCGGGCTTTCGTCGACAAACTTGAAGCAAAAGGCATAATCAAGATGGTGAGGGTGGTATGACAAGAGAAGAAGCAGGTGCAGAAGTCGACAGGCTGATGGATCTCGCGCCGAACGATCTTGCGTTCGACGACTGGCACGTTGCCATCTGGAATCGCATCAACGACCTCATGGATTACATACTCATCAAGGATTGGAAGGAACCCGATCCGAACTGGAAGGAACCGCCAAAGCCGGAGGGCGTGGAGCCATGATCGAGATAGAGGTCAAGGTTGACACGTCGAAGTTCGACAGGACGATGGCAGACTTCCCCGTGCGGATCGCGCAGGCGCAGTCTCGCGCGCTCTGGTACATCGGCCAGGCCGTTTCATCGCGGGCGCAGCAGGCGTTCCGCACCTCGGCGTTCCGTCCTTCTCCATGGGCGCCGCGCAAAAACAAGAAGGCCAAGCACCCTCTCCTGATCCGGAGCGGCAACCTGCGGCAGTCGATCACGTGGAGGTGGAACGGCGACGACGCCGTTGTCGTGGGAAGCCCGGCGAAATACGCGCGCTACCACCAGTTCGGCACGAAGAGGATGCCGGCGCGCCCGTTCTTCCCGTTCGACGAGCAGGGGCGGCTCACGGCCGGAATGAAGAGCAAGATCGACAAGAACGTCGCGCGGATCTTCAAGGAGGAGATGGGGAAGCTGGGCAGAGGCTAAAGCCGGCCGCTCCGATATAAACACCGTCTTTTCCGCTGCCGCACAGTCCGCACGGGCGCAAGCCCGCGCGGCTCTTTTTTTCTATACTGTGCGGCGTTATGGGCAAGCCAGACAAAGTGATACTTCTTCGCACCACCGGCGTCGCCGTGAGCCTTTCGGCTGACGCGGCGAAGCTGCCGCGCCGCATCAAGGTGCTGAACTGGGGCGAGAACCCGAACTGCCACGGGAGGCGCGTGAACGTGGGGCCGCTCTTCGCGAAGTGCCTCGCCGCCGCCGAATACCCCTACCGCAAGGTGGCGCTCGACTTCGAGCACAACACCTTCCCCGGCACGGCGGCGTACAAGGAGTCGAAGGAGCCGCGCCCGGTGGCCGGGTTCGGCACGATCGAGGCCGTGGAGGGCGACGGGGTGTACATCTGCATGACCGCCTGGACGCCGGAGGGCGAGAAGATGGCGGCGAACTACGCCGACGTATCCGCCGGCGCGGTGACGGACAAGGAGGGCAACCTGATCGCGGTGGCGAGCGTGGCGCTGTGCCGCGCGGGGGCAGTGGACGGGATGGATTTCGTGGAGGCGCCGCTGAGTGGCGGCGTCTCGTCCGCGCTGAGCGGAATCATCAACAACCAGGAGGCCGGGACGGAGCCCGGCCCTCCCGGGAAAAAGAAAGGACAACCGGCAATGGACTACAAGGCATTGCTATTGAAGCTGCTGGGGCTTGGCGAGGACGCCACGGACGAGGCCATCAAGGCCGCGGTCGAGGCGCTTCCGAAGAAGCCCACGCAGGAAGAACAGGACGCGGCGCTTTCCGCCGCCGTGAAGGCAGCGGTCGCGGAGGCCGTGAAGCCGTTCGGGGAGAAGGTGGCCGCGCTGAGCGCGGCGGCGGTCGCCCACGAGAAGGCCGACCTCATCGCAGAGGCCGCCCGCGAGGGCAAGGTGGTCGCGCTCGGCGCGGAAGCGCTGGGCAAGCTCTCCGTCGATGAGCTGAAGGCGACGATCGCGAAGACGCCGGTGACGGTGCCGCTCAGCGCGAAGACGCCGGCGACCATGAAGGACAAGCCGATTGACGGCGACGTGCCCGAGGAGTTCCGGCAGATCGCGCTCAACTGCGGGGTGAGCCCGGATATCTTCAAGAAGTAGGCGGGGCGACGGAGCGACCCGCGCAAAACACTGACAGAAAGGAAAAACATGAAGAAACTGATTGCAATGGCCGCGATCGCGGCCGTGGCGCTCGCGGTGATCGCCGCAGAGCACAACACCCCGCAGACCAGCGGTGACTATGCCAAGCTCACGGCTGGCGAGGCGGTCTACGCCGGCAACATAGCCGGCGTGTGGACGAACGGACTGGCGTATGCGGTGAACTCTGCCACGCCCGCAAGCGGCACGCTCACCGTGTGCGGGGTGTTCCTGCACAGCGCGGCGAAGGGCGAGAACGTGACGGTGCAGCGCGGGGGCTTCATCCTCGAGAACGCGACCGGCGCCGGCGCGATCGCGAAGAAGGACATCGGCGCGACGGCCTACTCCGTGGCGGCGAATCCCTGGACCGTCACCAAGACGAGCGGCACGAAGACCGTCGGCAAGGTGGCCGACGTGCGCGACGACCGCAAGGTCGTGGTGGTGGTTGGAAGGTAAAGGCCGAACACAGTTCGGCCATCAAATCTAAGAAAGGCAAAGACATGAACATCACTGCAGCAACCCTGGACGCGCTCTTCAAGACGTTCCAGACGAAATTCACCGAGGCGCAGAAGGCCGCGCAGTCGCGCGTGACGCCGAACGACCTCCTCCCCGAGGACATCGCCCTCTCCTTCACCGGCGCGGGCTCCGCCACGCAGCACAGCTGGCTCGAGCAGCTGCACGGCATCCACGAGTGGGTGGGCGAGCGCGTCCTGAACAATGCGAAGCTCGGCAAGCTCACGGTCGTGAACCGCGACTTCGAGAACACGATCAAGGTCTCGCGCAACGAGATCGAAGACGACCAGTACGGCGTCTACGCGCCGCTGGTGGGCATGATGGGCGCGGACGCCGAGAACCTGTGGAAGAAGCTCGCCATCGAGGCACTCATGGGGAACGGCGAGTGGGCGGACGGCAACCCGTTCTTCTGCTCGGGCCGCGTGCTCGGGAAGAGCACCTTCACGAACGCGGTCACGACCGCCTTCAGCAAGGCGGCGGTGGAGGCGGCGATCGCGGCGATGCGCGGCTGGAAGCTCTACGGCGGCGAGCCGGGCGAGATCCGTCCGGACGTGCTCCTCGTGGGCCCGTCGCTCGAGGCGTCGGCCAAGCTGATCTGCGAGGCGGACCTCGTGGCGGACAGCGGCACGACGGTGAGCAACGTGAGCCCGGCGAAGGCGCTGAAGGTGCGCGTGTCGCAGTCGCTCGTGGGAGACCACGCGAACGAGTGGTACGTGCTCGGCGACAAGAACGGCGTGAAGGCCGTTGGCATCCAGAAGCGCAAGCTGCCGGTGCTGACGCGCAAGGACCGCGACGAGGACACGAACGTCTTCATGACGAACGACTTCCTCTACGGCGTGCACGCGCGCGGCGAGGGCTTCATGACGCTTCCGTTCCTCGCCTACAAGGGCGGCGCGGCGGCCGTTGCGGCCTGGGAGGAGAAGTAAGGCTCCATGACGAGGCTGACGATAGACGACCTGACCGGCGACATGCCGGAGCAGATGATCATCGCGGCCCTCGACGACGACCGGGACGGCTTCGCCGACGAGAAGGCCTTCGCCGCGGCGCTCGCATCCGCGAACGCCCGCGCCGAGGCCATCTTCGGCGGGGCCGTGCCGGCGCAGTACTCCACGGCGGGGGACTACGCCGTGAGGGTGTTCCTGCTCGACCTCCTCTACCGCCGCCACGGCGACGACGACGGGAAGAACCCGTGGGCGAAGCTGGCGGCGGAGCAGGAGGCGCGCCTGCGGGCGCTCGCGAGCGGCACGGAGGCGATCGACGCCACCACGGACGGCGTGATCATCTCGAAGCCCGCGAAGATCTACAACTCGCTGGGGGTGCTGTCGTGAGCCGCCAGTCGGACATATGCAGGGCGGTCGCTGCCGTCCTGCGGGAGGCCTACGGCGGGCTTCCCGGCGTGACCGTCGAGGTGGAGGACAGCTGCGACCCGACGGCCGAGGCGGAGAAGGCGCTTGGAGGGTGGGGCGTGCTGGTGCTGGTGGCGGCGAGCGGACACCGGCGGAAGCCCGGCACGGGCGCGTCCACGGCCGGCGACCTCTCGATCGACCTGACCGTGATCGAGAATCCCAGGCGGAACCGCAAGAGCGGAACGCCCGGCCCCACGGTGACGTCCGTAGCCGAGGGCGCGATGGAGGCGCTCCACTGGCGGGAGGTGGAGGGGCGGCGCATCGTCTACGTGGACATGCAGCGCGCCGACCTAGCCGACGACGACTTCCGCATGCTCGTGGGCTTCGTGGCGCCGCTCGCGCTTGATCCGTCCCGCGCGGTGAGCTGGGGCATCGGCGAGGCGACGGTCCTGGGCGAGGTGACGAGGAAGACCGTCGCGCGCGGCGGCACGAACGTGTACGAGCCGGGCCGCGAGGGAGACGCCCGCTACCTCGGCACGCGCGACAGGCACTGGATGGTCAACCTCGAATGCACCGTAACGACGCAGAGCGAAGACGACCTCCCTGAGATCGGCGCGCCGTTCCAGTACGGCGGCAGGACGTATTTCGTGGACACGGCGGAGATGTCGTGCGACGCCGAGGACACGGCGGCCGTACGCCTCGCCGGGCGCACGATGAAGACGAAGTGAAAGGAAAAACGAAATGGCACACGGAACAGTAGAGTTCTTCAACCCAACGTGCCCGATCACAGTCGGCGCGGACTGGGACTTCCAGACGAGCGGGCCGAAGCAGGCCTCCTCGAACTACGTGAACGAGCTCGGCCAGCACGGCGACGAGCTGCGGCACGCCACGCACGGCAGGCGAACCTCCTGGTCATGGACGTTCGTCAGCAACCTCGACACGGGCACGATCTCAGTGCCGAAAGGCGGGCTGGTCTCGGCGGGCTGGCATATCGACTCCATCCAGATACAGTGGGGACGCGACCAGATCAAGCCAAAGATGACCGTCAACGCGCACATGCACGACGACGGCAACCCGCACGCGGAGGGCTCGTGCCGCACCTACACGGCCACGGTGGCGATCGACGCTGTCGCGTTCGGCGTGCCGGCGGACCTCGGCGGCGTTGCGCTCGCCCAGGGCGCCGTCGTGGACTTCCGATCTGCCACGTACACGCTCGGCGTGACGCACATCGACGAGCCGGCTCGAGACGGCTCGCAGCTCGCGGGCGAGAACCACGACGGGGTGGAGACGCTGAGCGTGGAGTTCACCGGCGACGCCACGGCGGAAGACTACGAGCTCGCCGCGGGCTGGACGAACGACCAGAAGACGACCACGCCGTCGAACACGGCGGCCACCACGACGTCGCTCAACCTCATCCACCACATCGTCAACGACGCGGACATCGCCGCGGCCCAGTCCTGATGAAGATAACCGCCCAGATGCACTTCGCGAAGGCTCTGCAGCAGCTGCGCAGGCAGGGCGTGGAGCCGGGCGACTGCACGCCCGACGAGCTGTACGCGCTCGCGGAGGCCGCGCGCCGGTGCGCCGACCCGTTCCGCGAGGTGAACGCGGACGCGGCGGGCTTCCCGGTGCGCGTGTGCGAAGGCGTCTACTTCTGGAGGCTGACGATCGGGGCGAGCGTGTGGCTCGACGAGGTGGGCGCGATGCTCGGCGGCGGCGCGTCGCCGCGCTACCGCCTCGCGATGATCCACGCGCTCGTGCACTCGCGGGAGCCGGAGGCGTTCGCGGGGCTGGACACCGAGCGGAAGGTGATGCGCGCCGTCCGCGCCACCATGCGCACGATCCACGCCACGCCCGAGGAGGTCAACCGCGCGCTCGACGCGGCGCTCGGCATCCGGGCGGACGCCCGCCCGCGCAGGGCGGACGAGCCCTCGGAGGCGGCGGCAGACTGGGCGGCGCTCTGCGCGCGCCTGGAGTCGCAGACCGGGATTCCGGCCGCCGAATGGACGTGGAAGCGCTCCGGAGCCTACGCCATCCTCGCGTACAACGACCTCCACGAGTTCGCCCGCGCCTACTCCGGCGGTCGTCGCTCGCAGGACCGGCTCGTGGACGAGCTGGACGACGCGATGAACGCGCTCCGGGCAGCGACCGCCGCCATCGAGAAGCGGGTGAAGGAGGCGCGCCATGGCTGACCAGGGGATCGAGTTCGAGATATCGGTCAAGGACTCGACGGCGCCCGGGGCGGAGGCGGCAAAGGCCGCCCTCAGGGAGGTCGGGGACGAGGCCGCGAAGAGCACGGGAAAGGCGGCGAAGGGCGCGAAGGAGGCGGCGGAGAAGTTCAAGTCCGAATTCTCGCCGATGACCGCGGTCGCGGCCGCGCTCACGGGGAACATCTCCGCCCTCGGCCAGCAGCTTCTCGGCCTCGTCACGCGGCTCAAGGGCGTCCACATGTCGATGATGCAGTTCGCCGGCTACGCGGCGGTCGTGACGCTCGCGGCCCAGGCGTTCTCGGAGCTGACGCAGTGGGTCGGAGAGGCGTCGCGCCAGGCGGAGCGGATCAGGCTGGACAACGCCGCCGCGGCCCTCGACTCGGCGAAGGCCGCGTCCGCCGCGTTCGCGCGCAACATCGACGAGGCGCGGAAGAACGCCGAGGCGCTCACTGCCGCGCTGAACGGCGAGCTCGACGCCATGCAGAGGCTCGCGAAGGCGCAGAACGAGTTCGCGAGGGCCCAGGAGCTGGCGTTCGCGAAGACCGACGAGGAGCGCTCGGCGATAGAGAGACGGTACCGCTCTGCCGACGCGCACAACGACCGCGAGGTGTCTGCAGCCCGGCGCGCGGCGGAGCGCGAGGCGCTTGACGGCGAGATAGCCCGCCTCAAGGAGGAGGTGCAGGCCGCCAGGGACGACCAGCGCGAGTACAGGCGCCAGGCGAGAGACGCCGGGCGCAAGGAGCAGAGCCTGTACAGACGGCAGACCGGATGGAGGACGTGGTGGAACGGCACAGACGCCGCAGACGAGGAAATGGCCCGCGCGGCGGAATGGGGCAGGACGCGCGAATCGGCCGCGGCGGCGGAGCAGGACGCCATAAAGCGGCGGCTCGAGCTCGAGCGCAGGCTGGACGAGGCCGTGCGCAGGCGCGGACTGCTCGACGTCGACGAGGAGGCCGCGCAGTACGGCGACGCCGCCGAGATCCAGACCGAGATGAACGAGGCGTGGGCGGAGGCCGACGAGGCCGAGAAGAGGGAGATCGACGAGGTCAAGGAGGCTGCGGTCGCCGCCGCCGAGGAGGTGAAGGAGGCGCAGCTTGCCGCGCAGAGGGAGGTCAGGGACGCCCGGATGCACGACCTCCAGGAGGCCACTCAGGCGGAGACCGACGCGCAGCGGCGTCTCGCCGCCGCCCGCCAGGCGGTCGACCGCGCGTGGGGATGGTACCGCAACAGGGACTCGCTCGCCGCTCAGCTCGAGGAGGAGAAGGCGGACGCGGAAGCACACAGGCAGTACGAGAAGGACTTCGACCGGCTGAAGCGGCAGCGGCCCGACTGGGAGAGCGCGAAGAACCTCTCGCTCGACCAGGAGGCCGTGCGGCGCGTCGCGCTTGCCCGCCGCGAGGAGGATGCAGCGGCCCGCGCCGCGGTGGAGACCGCGGCGGACGCCCGGCGCGCCGCCGACTCGCTCGAGGTCATCGAGGCCGCGTTCCAGGAAGGAGGCGAGTAGCCATGGGCTGGATAACCTATGACGAGGTGAAGGCCAAGTGGGCCGCTGAAATAGCAGACCCACGGCCATCTGAGGACTTCTCGCTTACGGCGGCCCAGATCGTGGAGACGCTTGACACGTGTTACTTGGACGCGGTCAAGACATCGCACGAGCCGTCGGTGCTGAAAATATACAACAGCCACGGCTTCTTGCTTGTGCAGTCTGTCACCAAGACAGTCACCATGTACAAAAGCCTAGAGCGAGATCTTGCAGAACGTATAGCCAACGGCTTGCATTCAGACAACACGGTAGCCCACAAATGGAGCGCGGTGTACTCCGCTACATGGGCGAATAATACCTATTCCGACTTGGACTTCGACGTGTTCGAGTTCACGGCTGGACCTACGTCGTCAACCACGTCCAGTTGGTCGTACAAGCCCGGCGGCAAGGGCAATGGTATATCGCGGTCTGTGCATCTTCCTACTGATGGCCGCCTGGTCGAAGCCATGGCCGCGCGCGCCAACGAGGCCGACGGCTGGACCGCTACCGTCACCGCTACACTGTACGCTGCGCCTACCTACACGACGGGCAGCGTGTTCTGGCCAGCAACACCGCCTGTTAAAAATAGCACCGGAACGGGAGCCGTGGGCAACGTTCTTTCGGTCGGCACCCGTAGTCAGTTCTTGTTCGCATACAACGGATATCCGTTGATAGAGACAACCGTCTCCACTGTGACCGAATACCGAAACCTCACGTACGATCAGGCAAGAAACATCGCAGGGACGGCGGCCTCAGCTGATTGGAAGAAGGCGCAGTACAAGTCATCTTCGGGAGCGGCTGCATCCTACACCATGGCGGTACGCTCCGGCACGGAGTCGGTGATCGACGCGCGATATGTTGATGACGATCATGGATGGACGGCCACTGTGACCAACACTGAGTACAGCCACAACACGGGAACCTCATATCCAGGCTGGTCAATTGCTAATCTGTAGGGAGCCGCCATGCTTAGGATGTTCAACGGCACGAAGCGCAGAATCTTCTTTCCCAGAGCGTGGGCCAACAGTGTCACGAGCTGGATTCGGTCTCTAGGCTCAAACGAGGGCACGATAAGCGTCACACATGCGTCAGAGGGCGTGGCTGCTTCTATCGACGTGAACGAAGCCGTCCTTGCGGACAGGCTTGCGAGGCGCTTCGTGTCTCGCACTGACCCAGGAGGCATCGACGGCGAGTCGATGGAGCTGGACGGGGCGGGCCGTCTGCGCGTGAACACAGAATGGCTCGACCGTTTCATCCGCCAGAGAGTGAAGGCTGCAAGCATAGTGGATGGATAGAGCAATCATTCCCTGCAAACACCAAGAAAGGACTCCATGATTGTGGTACATTTCAAGACACTTCTGACGCCCCTGCGCGCAAACATCCTGCTCTTCGGCCTGCTGGCCGCGGCCACCCATGCCGCCGTGCCGGTGGCGTGGACCAACTCGCCCGGCATGCCGCCGTACCCCATAAAGCCCGTCCCGCACGGCGTCCCCGTCGATTTCCGCGTCACCCTGCGCGGATACTCCTCGCCCCCCGCCGCCCCCGGCGCGGACGTGCGCCTCTGGTTCCAGACCAACGGCATGGGCTCGGCGTGGTGGAGCGCGCCCGCGACGCTCGAGGGCGACGTCATCACTGCCACGTTCGGCGCGGAGCAGGACACCGGCGCGGACCGCGTCGCGCTCTTCTTCGGCGCGCCGTTGAACGTGTTCGCCTCGGCCATCCTCCGTCTCACTCACTCGCCGGGCTTCGCGCCGAACGTTCGGCCACCGCCCGTCGCCCGTCTCGACTTCTCGGCGCTTGAAGTGCTCAACGCGCCCTACTACACCCAGGCCGAGACCGACGCCCGGATCGTCGCCCTCGCGCCGACGCCAGGCGACTACGCCAACGTGTCAAACCGTGCGATGTCCGCATTGCAACCCTCGGCGCTCTCATCCGCAAACCCCGCCTTCGCCGCGGCCGTCACCAACTGCCCCGTTGTGATCGCGGCCGATGCGGACATCGCCGAGTACGGCACCTACGGCACCGTCGCCGCAGCCCTCGCAGCCCTCGCCGCCGGCCTTGCCGCCCTCAAGCGCGGCAAGGTCGACAAGGTGACGGGCTCAGGCATCACGGGATATCTGCCCGTGCTCAAGTCGGACGGAGGCCTGCAGCGCTCGTACTACGTTCCCACGAGCTTCGCCCAGGCCTACCACGGGCACAGCGCGACCGACATCTACTACAACGGCTACGCGGCGGAGTACGCCGGCAGATACCTCTGGGAGGCCGTAGACGACCTGGCCGGCCGCGTGGCCGCCCTCGAGCAGGGCACAGAGCTCGACTCGGTCACGCTGGGCACCGTGCACTGCGACGGCATGAGCGTGACGGCGTATCCGCACGTGGTGGGATGCACGAGCGACCAGTACCCCTCGCCCAGCCCGGACTCCTGCATGACGTGCCTCATGGCGCCCGCGGATTTCCTGCTCGATCCGAACGACAGCATGTCCGGCGACTTTTCCTACGGCGGCCAGCTCAAGCCGGAGCTCTACGGCTTCGGATACGAGATCGGCGCGGGGTTCGCCAGCTCGCACCAGTGCCGCAGCTTCGACGTGGAGTTCGTCATGGACCTCGACTCCTCGACCTTCTGCGGCGGCGTGACGCCGCTCGGGGCGGGCGACTTCTACTCGTTCCGCGCTACGGACTACCTCTACCCCGCGTCCGCGCTCGTCCAGGACGCCGAGGGCGCGTGGTGGGTGTGCTTCGCGCCGGACGTCGGCACGTACGGCAGGTCCAACCCCGTGCCGTCGATGCCCGACCCGCACAACCCGCAGTATCTGGCGTGGGAGCTCCAGGACGAGTGGGCCGGATCCTGCGAGGATCCGCACGAGGCCGTCGTGCACGTGTTCGTGCGCGACAGCGCCGGCTGCGGCGGCGACTACTACGACTGCGACGCGAGCGTGTCGCTCTGCTACGCGCCCCCGGTGGGCGGAGGCTGCTGCTGAAGAGGCGAGGACGGAATAACAAGGAGAATGTGCCAAGATGAAGAATGCACCAGTGATCGTGGTCTTCGGGTATTCGCGCGACCGCGCGCTATTCGAGCAGGCGGCGCGCGCCGCCGCGCGCCTCGTCGCGAAGGGCGAGGCCTGCGCCGTGCGCCTCTACGACGACGCGAACGACCCCATGTACCCCGGCGGCAACGGCGTGCCCGAGGGCGTGGCGCGCGTGGAGACGCGGTGGGACCGCACGGGCCTGCGCACCGGGGCGCGCGCGTACTGCGAGGAGACCGTGCGCGGAATCGTGGACTCGCTCCGGGACGCGGTCGGCGCGACCGGCGCCGAGTGGGCGGTCAAGACGGACTGCGACGCGGCACTCAACTCGCTGGCGTTCCTCGGCGGCTTCGACCCCGCGGTCTACTGCCAGGTCGGCAACGAGGGCGCGCCGGGCATGTCCATGGGGGTGCTGTACGCGATGTCGGCGGCGGGGCTTGAGGCCGTCTCGGCGCTGCTCGACGACCGCAAGGCGCAGGCGCGGCTGGTCGTGCAGGACAGGCCGGAGGCGCAGTCCGTATCGCTGCTGGCGCAGCTCTCGGGGATGCGCCGCCACCTTGTGCCCGCGGGCGGAACGGTGGGCGTGGGCTGGCGGCACAGCCGCCACGGGTTCGTCGACGCGTCGCCGGAGCAGATGGACGGCATGATGAAGTGCCTGAGCGTCTACTTCAAGCCCACGATGCCGCAGGCCACGCCCGACGAGGCCGCGGCTGCCGCGTATGCGGCGGCGCTCCGCCGCATGACGGACTACGTGGACGCGCTCCTCGAGCGCGGCGACGAGATGGCCCCGAAGCCGCCGCCGCGCAGGTGGACGCCGCTCAGCATCAAGCGCGCCTGCGGCGACCGCTGGCCCGCCGTGCGCGCCGCGCTGCAGGCGGCCGACATCTACGAGGATTTCGTGATGGCGCGGGAGCTGCGAGAGGACGATGCGGCGTTTGCGCGGGGGTATGCGTGGGCGGTTGGCCAGTACGGCGCGCAGACGGTGGACGCGGTTCTCGCCGCCGCGCAGATGTGACAGTTTGCGCGGGTGCCAGACCGCCGGGCTTCATCGATGCGCTTCCCAGGCGGACCTCCCGCGCTGTTCCAACATCAATCCCTTTGTGTGTTCTAGCCAATTCTTGCGTTGTTCGACCCTTATTCTTCGTTGTGTGCCTACCGTCATCAACCCAAACCATCACTTTTTCGCTGTTACAACGTTGCCAACGAAAGGAGTCGCAAGGAATGAATGTGTTCACTACCATCCCATTGATGTGACGGCATGACGAAATGTTGCCAGAGGACGTCCGGGGATTTTGCGGCAGAGGGTTGCCACCGGCGGCGGTTTCCTGTAGACTACAGGAATCATGAAAAAACTTATGTTCCCGCCACCAGTGGCAACGAAGACAGTATACACAATCTGGAAGCAGATAGTCAAGCTGATCCCCCCGCAAATCGTACTCGAAACGGCCACGGAGACCAAGATACTCTCGCGGATGTTCGACTACCTCAAGGGGCTGTGCCCGGAGTTCGCGTCGTGCAAGTACGGGGGCTTTCTCTCGCGCTTCAAGGAGCGCGCCATACACGCACTCGACTCTTCCACTATACAGCTGACGCTCAACTGCTTCGACTGGGCGCGGCACAGGAGGCAGAAGGCCGCCGCGAAGTAATCGCAAGCACCAGGCACTTCCATAACCGACCCGCCGCAGAAAACCGTCACCTAATCGTGATTTTTAAAATAGGTGACGGTTCGACTGAAAAATCGCCGCGCTCAAGATGCTCTGCGTCCTGGAAAAATGATATACTATTGGGGCGATGTCCACCTACGCACCGATTCTAAAACCCAACGATGATTTAGTCATGTCCATGAAGAAGACAGCAAAAATGAGAAAGAACGTTCTGATCATTTCGGCGTCGTCCCACCCGAACTCCAACGCCCACGCGCTCTGCCAGGATGTCGCGAAGGGCGTGAAGGTTGCGGGCAACGAGGCAGTCTTTGATCTTGGCAGGAGGATATGAGGACAGCGCATGGCCGTCTATTGCCTAGACAATGACTCGTTTGAGTTTCCGCCTGCGGAGGATGCCGAGGTGGATAGCGGATTGCTCGCCATCGGCGGAGACTTCCGCCCTGAGCGGCTGTTGAACGCATACGCAGGGGGCATCTTCCCGTGGCCAGTTGCGGCGGGCGAGCCGATAACCTGGTTCTCGCCGGATCCGCGGTTCGTCCTGAAGGCGGCGGATTTGCACATCCCCAAGTCGCTTGCAAAGACGCTCCGGAAGGGGTTGTTTGAGTATCGCGTCGATACGGCATTCCCCGAGGTGATCCACGCCTGTGCGGCCGTGCCGCGTCCGGAACAGGATGGTACGTGGATCACCGATGAGCTTGAGAGGGGATACTGCGAACTCAACCGACGCGGATTCGCGCATTCCTTCGAGTCGTGGCAGGATGGACGTCTCGTCGGCGGCTTCTACGGCGTGTCGATCGGACCGTGCTTCTTCGGCGAGTCGATGTTTGCGACGGTCCCTGATGCTAGCAAGTGCGCCTTCGCCACCTTCGCCCGTCAGATGTTCGACAGCGGCGTTCCCTGGATTGACTGCCAGGTTTACACGGAACATCTCGCCCGCTTTGGTGCGAAGGAGATTCCCCGCGCCGAGTATCTGGAGATGCTGAACTCGGCACTCTTCTCAATCGCAAAACACAAAAGGAAACAGACGAAATCGACGTTAGGAGCAACAGATGACTGAAGAGCAGATAGGTCTGGTCGGGCGTGAGTTTCGGCATTTTAAAGGCAACTTTTATCGCCTCGAAGGGTTCGCAAAGGACTCCGAGACGCTGGAGGAGATGGTCGTGTACCGTGCGTTGTACGGCGAACGCGGTCTCTGGGTGCGTCCGGCGAAGATGTTCTTTGAGACCATCGAGCGCGACGGAAAGAAGATGAAGCGATTTGAACTCGTGGATGCAAGATGAAAAACCTGCGCGAGACGTTCCGAGACATGCCGCCCGACGAGATGCGCGAGGCGTCGCGTGAGGCGGAAATTGCCGAATGGCGCGCCAGCAACCGTTTTTGCGGACGTTGCGGCGCGGAGATGAAGGCGCACGCCGATCCGAACGAGCGTGCGCTCGTTTGCCCAGTCTGCGGCTACACGGCGTACCCGAGAATATCGCCCGCTGTGATAGTCCTCGTCACAAAAGACGACAAGGTGCTCCTCCAGCGAAATACACACTACAAAGGCGTCGTGTGGTCGCTTGTCGCCGGATTCGTCGATCCGGGTGAAAGCCTTGAGGACGCCATCCGCCGCGAAGTCCGCGAAGAGGCTTCAATCGAGGTGAAGGACATCCACTATTTTGGATCGCAAACATGGCCGTTCCCATCTAATATCATGATTGGCTTCCGCGCCGAGTATGCGGGTGGTGAACTCACGCCCGACGGTGAGGAGGTCGTGGAGTCGGGATGGTTCGACCGCGAGCATCTGCCGGAGATACCACGCCACGGCTCGATCGCGCGGGCCATGCTTGACGCATGGATTGTAGAATCTCGCAAAGGAGATCGGGAAGAGGCAATGCGTCTCTTCGAGAAGTGCATCAACACGAACGACCTTGAGCTGGGGCGCAAGCTGATCGCGGAAACGGCGGCGTTCGATACACCCGTTTCGCCTACGCCTCTCTATGGCGCGGAAGGGTACCTAAGTGTTGTCAGCATTATGCGGAAGAGTTTCCCTGATGTGCAGTGGAAGCTTCTGGACATGGTGGCGGACGATAAGACTGTCGCTGTCCAGTGGGAATGCTCCGGCACGTTCAACGGTAAAGCGCCGTTCGCCGGGCTTCAGCCGAACGGGCGCAGGTTCACGACTACGGTCATGAACTTCTACTCGTTTGACTTGGGCGGCAAAATCTGCAAAGACGTCGCCGCAACCGGCATCGCAGGTATCCTGCAAGGCATCGGCGCGATTTCATGACGCCCACGTAACCGACGCCCGTTTCTCGTTGCGAAGTCGGCCCTAAGTCTCCCTCCCAAATAAGCGGGGCTTAATCCATCTGATGTTGGCCTCTCGCCATTGCCGACCTTCTCAATGTTCTGGTGTAAGGTGATTTGCAGTTTGTGTCATCATGTGATATAATACTGGCGACTTCTGCCCCAATGGGCTAAAGTAGTCAACGGAAGAAAAATGGAAATAAAACGTGACAGATATCTTGGGCAACTCGTTTCGCGCATGTGGAACGGGCAGGTGAAGGTCATCACCGGCATCAGACGTTGCGGGAAATCGTATCTGCTGAAAAAGCTTTTCCGTCGCTATTTGCTGGAGGAGAAAGGTGTTCATGCGCGCTCGATTCTCACAATCAATTTGGATGATGACGACAACATTCGCCTACGAAACCCCCTTGAATTGTCTGCGTTCGTAAAGAAATGGATCAAAGGCAGGAGCGGAAGGCTGTATCTTTTCATTGACGAAATACAGATGTGCGATACAGTGCCGAATCCATACGTGCCAGAGGGCAAGCCGATAACGTTCTACGATAGCCTGAACGGATTCATGCATATTGACAACCTTGACGTCTATGTGACCGGCTCAAACTCGAAGATGCTGTCGACGGACATACTTACCGAGTTCCGCGGACGCGGCGACGAGGTGAGGCTTCACCCGCTTTCATTTGCCGAATATCTTTCCGCAACTGGAGGCGAACGGAGAGATGCGTTCAACAGATATATGAGATTCGGCGGTATGCCTTTTGCCGTAAGCCGTCCTGATGACGCCGCACGCGAGGCATATTTGAAGTCGTTGTTCGGAGAAGTGTATTTCAGGGACATTATCGAAAGAAAAAGGGTAGAGAGGACGGACGTGTTGGGCTTCATGACGGACTTTCTCTGCTCTAGCATTGGTTCGTTGACGAATCCGACGAACATCGCCAATTCCATTAAGACAAACTACGATTGTGGCGTATCAAAGACCACGGTAAGCACATATCTTGACCACCTGGAAGACGCTTTTCTGTTTACAGAGGCGAAACGGTATGACATCAGAGGCAAGGCGTACTTTGACTACCCAAGCAAATTTTACTGCGAAGACGTAGGGCTCAGGAATGCGCGTACCGATTTTAGGCAGATGGAAATAACGCACATCATGGAGAATGTGCTGTACAATGAATTGAGAGCGCGCGGATATTCAGTAGATGTAGGAGTCGTCCAGGCAAGGGAAAGAAACCGAAATGGAAATTCCACAAGAGTTGCCAGGGAAATCGATTTTGTTGTAAACAAGGGTTCAGAGCGGATATACGTGCAGTCCGCCTACGCATTGCCAGACGAATCGAAAAGGGCGAACGAGTTGAAGCCTTTCTCGCTCACGGGCGATTCGTTCCGGAAGATCATCGTGCGCAACGATGTCGGCCTCAGGTGGTTTGACGAACAGGGGATTCTGAACATAAGTGTCATGGATTTCCTGTTGGACGAATTGGTGGTGTGATTCGAGAGAGTCCAAGCAAGCCAATTCAAGCAAACAGAAAGGAATGATGAAATGAAGAATGGGATTTTTATTGTGGTCTTTGCGTTGGTAATATCAGGGTGTTCCACGTATTCCAGTAACAGGGTATTGTAAATGTCAGATCATAGTAAGGATGAAAGTGACTTCACTCGACACATCTAAATCTTTTAAGCCGCAGATTGTCATGCTTGTGGTGGTTGGGGTGGCCTCGGTACTGTCGGGCATTGCTCCGGCGAGTCGGGGGCGACATTCCTCGGTTCGCAGGGCGACGAATGGGACGCGCAGAAGGACATCCTCTGCGACACGTTCGGTGCAGTCTGCTCTGTGGTGCTGCTCTTGATTTTCAGCCGTAATCCACGGTCTGCGGTAAATGATTGTGTCAATGGCAATGGAAAGGCAAAGGAGGGTGGACTATGAGTGGCATAGGACAGCATATTGAATATGCGCAAAACTTCATCGCGCAAGTTGATGCCCAACACGCCCGTGATGTCGCGCGTGAAAGCGCCATGTCTTCCGACAAGGCGCGAAAGAACACGGAACGGCTATATATGGTCGTTCAGGCGATGTGGGAGTTGATGAAAGAGAAAGCAGGTCTCACGGACGCCGATCTTGATGCCAAGATACAAGAGATTGACATGCGCGATGGTCGTCAGGACGGGCAAGATTCAACTCAGACCGCCCCTTTGACATGCCGTCAGTGTGGCCGCACGATACTCTCTGGGCAGTTGCAGTGTTCGTGGTGCGGCGCACAGGTCAAAGGAGGCGCCTTTACTCATGCAAGGTAGAAAAGAACATGGCACGGCATCGCAGCCATTCGTTTCTGAACGCCCAGGATCGCAAGACGTCCACGTCCTACACGCGAACAAGGAGAAAACATGAACACAGAAATTAACATGAGAAACGTAGAAAATGGCAGCAGAGTGGTCTTCCTCGACTGGCTCAGGATAATCGCCTGTTTCATGGTGATGCTCGTTCACACGTGCGAGCCGTTCTACTTCGATGCCGACGGCAACACGTTCTTCCAGTCAAAGGATGCCGCGTTCTGGGCGTCGTGGCTTGACTCCCTTGTGCACTGCTGCGTGCCGTTGTTCGTGATGGCATCAAGCTACCTGCTCTTTCCGGTGACGCGTCCAACCGGCGAATTCTTCAGGCGACGCCTTGTGCGCATATTCGTCCCCTATGTCGTGTGGTTGTGCGTCTACACCGCCGTGTGGGGGGAATGGGCCAGGCTTCCGTTCAACTTTCCGTTCGCGGGCGGACATCTCTGGTTCGTGTATATGCTCATGGGGCTCTATCTCCTCATGCCGCTTCTCTCGCCGTGGGCGGAAAAGGCGTCGGAACGCGAGGTGCGCGGCTGGCTGCTGCTTTGGCTGGCCACCACGCTCTTCCCGTTCATTCGCCGCTTTTGGCTTGCAAGATTCGGTGCGCCTGAGTTCGGCCCGACGCCATTCCTCTGGGGCGAAGCGCCATGGAATCGCTTTGGGGCGTTCTACTATGTAAGCGGATTCTTCGGCTACATGCTTCTTGGCTTCTATTTCAGGAAGTTCGTCCCAAGCCTCGGCTGGCGCAGAACGCTTTCGCTTGCCTTGCCTTTGTGGGTTGTCGGCATGGCGATCGTGTGGGGCTTCTTCTACTTCCGCATTCCAGACGCGCAGGGATACCCGATTCTACGTCCGTACGCCTTTGCGATGGATCTGGAGACGAGCTGGGAGTTCTGCGGCTTCGGCATTGCGCTCATGACAGTCGCCTACTTCCTGCTCATCCGCAAGCTGGATTTTTCGGGCGGGTTCTACCGGCGCGTCGTGCGTCCGCTCTCGGAAGCCAGCTATGGAACATATCTGCTGCACATGCTGATCCTCGTTCCTGTCGTAGGATGTTTCCGGCAGCATCTTCCCCCGGCGGCTACGATGATAGCCGCCGCCGTGGCGACATACGTGCTTGCCTCGGCGGCAGGTGTCGTGTTGCGCCGCATTCCGTTCGTAGGGCGTTTCATCGTAGGGTGAGAAGAAAGAGAATACAATGAAGAGAAGAGAATTCATCAAGCGTGCCTGTTCGGCCACGGGCGCGGTGATGCTCACGGGATGCGTTTCCTGTGGTGTGGCAAGTCGGCAAAACAAAGAGCACGGAGAGAAAGACATGTTTGTGGTACGAATCGCGGAAATCGAAGTCCATCCCGAATGGCTCGAGGCGTATCTCGCCGCCGCCGGGACGGTCGGGGCCGAATCGGTCGCGAAGGAACCGGGCGTGGTGTGCATCTTCCCGATGCAGAAGAAGGAGTCGCCTACGTCCATCCGCATCGTGGAGATATACCGCAGCGAAGAGGCGTACAAGGAACATCTCGCGACGCCGCACTTCCGCACATACAAGGAGGGCACGCCGCACATGATCAAGTCGCTCAAGCTCGTACCCATGCAACCGCTCGATCCCGCTCACGCGGACAGCATCTTCAAGAAGTGGTTGCCGAAGTGATGACTTTTGGATGGAGAGTTGAAATCTGAAACGCGGGCTTGTACTTGAAGGCGGGGCGATGCGCGGGCTGTTCACGGCCGGCGTCCTCGACGTTCTCATGGAACGCGGCGTCACGTTCGACGGCATCGTCGGCGTGTCCGCCGGGGCGTGCTTCGGGTGCAACTACAAAAGCGGGCAGATCGGGCGCGTCATCCGCTACAACAAGCGCTTCGCCCGCGATCCGCGCTATTGCTCGTGGAAGTCGCTCCTGACGACGGGCGACCTGTTCGGCGCGGAGTTCTGCTACCGGACGCTCCCGATGGAACTTGACGTGTTCGACGCCACGGCATACGAGGCGAACCCGATGGAATTTCACATCGTCGCCACAGACTGCGCGACGGGAAGGGCGGTGTACAGACGGCTCGACAAGGCCGATGCGCGCGCGTTCGACTGGATCCGCGCCTCCGCCTCGATGCCGCTCGTTTCGCGTCCCGTCGCGATCGACGGCGGACTGTATCTCGACGGCGGCCTCTCGGACGGCATCCCGCTCCGCTATTTCGAGTCGATCGGCTATGAGCAAAACGTGGTGATCACCACGCGCCCCCATGGCTACCGCAAGTTCCCAAAAAAGAGAATGTGCCTCCTCAAGCCGCTTCTGAACCGCCATCCAGCCATCTACCAGGCGCTGAAGAACCGTCACGTCTGGTACAACGAGACGCTGGAGTACATCGACTCGCGCGTCGCCGCCGGCAAGGCCATCCTCATCGCGCCGAAGGAACCGCTCGAAATCTCCCGCGTCTGCCATGACCCGGACGTAATGCAACGCATCTATGACATCGGCCGCTCGGCTGCCGAAACTGCCGACGTGACATTTGATTGAAACCACTAACCAAAAAACTTTGAAAGGAGAAAATAAAATGAAAGTACTGATGCTGAATGGTTCATGGAACAACGACGGCTCGACGAAGGCCGGCCTTGAGGAAATGGCGAAGACGTTCGCCGCCGAAGGCGTGGAGACGGAGATCGTCGACATCGGCGCACAGCCGATAGCCGACTGCATGGCGTGCAACAAGTGCGCCGAGCTGAAGCGTTGCGTCTTCGCCAACGACGCGGTGAACGACTTCGCGGAAAAAGCGAAGACGGCGGACGGTTTCGTGTTCGGGTCGCCGGTCTATTACGCGCACCCGTCGGGACGCATACAGAGCTTCCTCGACCGGCTCTTCTTCTCGACGATGCGCGCTGACGGTTACGCCGCGCTCCACCACAAGCCGTGCGCCGGCATCGTCGTCGCGCGCCGCGCGGGCACGAGCGCGAGCTTCGACGTGCTGAACAAGTACGCCACCATCTCGCAGATGATCGTCGTTGGCAGCTCCTACTGGAACGAGTTCCACGCGCTTACGAAGAATGACGTGCCGGATGATCCGGAGGGATTGCAGACGCTCCGCAATCTTGCCCGCAACATGACATACGTGATGAAGTGCCAGAAGGCCGGACGCGACGCGGGCATTCTACCGCCCAATAACGAGAGCGGTGCGATTACAAACTTTGTTAGGTGAGAAGCGATAGAGGCATGATCGGTACAAGACCAACCGCGATAGAGGTGCGCGGGGCGAAGAAGAACAACCTCAAGAACATCGACGTCGACATTCCGCTCGGGAAGATCGTCGGCGTCGCGGGCGTTTCGGGAAGCGGCAAGTCGTCTCTCGCGCTCGGCATCGTCTATGCCGAGGGATCGCGCCGCTACCTCGAATCGCTCTCCACATACACGCGCCGGCGCATGACGCAGGCGGAGCGCGCGGAAGTAGACGATGTGCGCTACGTGCCGGCTGCGCTCGCGCTCCGGCAGCGTCCGGGCGTCCCAGGCATCCGCTCCACGTTCGGCACCTCGACGGAACTGCTCAACTCGCTCCGCCTCATGTATTCGCGCCTCGCGTCGCACCGGTGCCCGAACGGACACTACCTTGCGCCGACGTTGGACGTGGCGGCGGACCACGAACTTGTCTGCCCCGAATGCGGCGCGCGTTTTTTCGCGCCCGGCGCGGAGGAGCTCGCCTTCAATTCGCAGGGCGCGTGCAAGCGCTGCGACGGAACGGGCGTCGTGCGCGAAGTGGATATGGCGACGATCATCCCCGACGATTCGCTCACGATCGACGAAGGCGCCGTCGCGCCGTGGCAGTCGCTCATGTGGTCGCTCATGAAGGACATCGCGCGCGACCATCTCGGCGTCAGGACGGACGTCCCGTGGCGCGA
>JAFXIL010000123.1 GCA_017563185.1 Kiritimatiellia bacterium
CCGAGACGATGGTCGAGACGTCCACCACGTCCTCTCCGGCGTTTGGAACGCGCGTCTCGCGCGGCGTGTGCGGGCTTGTGCTGGAGGAGGAGACGGCGGACGAGACGATCGCGCACATCTACGATCCGCACGGACGCGAGGAGCGCACCGACAGGCGCGCGCACGGCGAGGCGGACTTCAGGACGGTCGCCGAATTCGTGTACAATGCCATGGGCGACATAGTCGAGCGGCGCACGTACACGAACGCGACGGACTACGTGACGGAGCGCTTCGCGTACGACCACGAGGGCCGCGAGATTGCATCCACCAACGCGCTCGGCAGCGTGGTCACGACGTCATACGATCCGCGCGGCAACGTGACCGCGGTTGACGGCGCCACGTATCCGCTCCGCATGGAGTACGACCTCAAGGGACGGCGCACGTCCCTCAAGACCACGCGCGACGGCGAAAGCTGGGACGAGACGCGCTGGGCCTTGGACCCCGCCACGGGCCTCTGCCTCTCCAAGACCTACGCCGACGGCTCCACCATCTCCTACACCTACACGCCAGATGGCCTCCCCGCCCGCACCACGTGGCCAGGCGGACGCTGGCAGGAGAACGGATACAACGCGAGGCGGGAGGTCGTCTCGACGGAGCGGTCGGACGGGGAAGAGACGGCGTTTGCATACGACGCGTATTCGTGCGAGATTGTCGTGACAAACGATTCCGCTTCGATCGAATTCACGCGGGACGACAGGGGCAGGGCGACTAACGTCACGACGACTGTTGCGGGCACGACTCATTCGCTGATGCGGGAGTTTGACAATGCCGGACGCCTTGCAAGAAGCGGTGATTTGTTCTATGAATACGATTCCGAGGGACGGCTTGCGGTGGTCTCCAACTCGATCGCGGCGGTGGAGTATCAATACGCCGCAGATGGGCTTGACGCGGGATATTCGCTGACGCTTCATAACGGCAGCGTGTTCGCCCGAAGCGTGGCGCGGGATGCCATGCGCCGCTCTCTGGTGACGGGGATCACCAGTTCAATGAACAACAACCCGGTGGAGAGCATTGCATATTCATACGATGCGCTCGGAAGGCCGACAAACAGAAACAACGACGCCTTCGGCTACAACGAGCGCGGCGAGGTGACGTCGGCGTCGATCATGGGATGGTCGCCCTCCCCGTCGACCGCGTCATACGGCTACGACGACATAGGCAACCTGCAATTGTCCTCGTTCAACGCCGCGACGAACGCCTACACGGCCAACGGCCTCAACCAGTACACTTCCATTCTCTGTGACTCTGTGACTCTGTGTGAGCCGACATACGATACAGACGGCAACATGCTTTCCGACGGCGTCCTGTCGTTCACATACGACGCCGCCAGTCGGCTGAAGACGGTTTCGTCGAACGGCGTTACGCTCGTCACGAACTTCTACGACGCGAAGTCGCGCCGCGTGAAGAAGGTGACGCCGAATGCCACGACCACGTTCTTCTACGACGACTGGAACCTCGTGGAGGAGCGAATCGCCTACGCGGACAATACGACATCGACGATCCGCTACTACTGGGGTGATGACCTCTCCGGCACGTTGCAGGGCGCGGGCGGCGTAGGCGGGCTTCTGTGGCTTACGGTTGACGGCACGATCTACATTCCATGCTACGACAGCAACGGCAACGTCACGCGCTATCTCAGCGTCAACGGTGGTGCCTTGGCACGGTACTCATACGATGCCTTCGGCAAGCTCATCGCCAAGTCCGGCAGGCGCGCCAGCTTCTTCCGCCATCGCTTCTCCACCAAGTACTTTGACACCGAGACCGGCCTCTACTACTACGGCTACCGCTTCTACCATCCAGGCCTCATGCGCTGGCTCAACAGAGATCCAATGGGGGAGGAAGGGGGGATAAATCTGTATGTGCCATGTGGAAATGACGTGTTCGGAAAATTTGACTATTTGGGACTCAGTTGGCTTATATTACGTAGTGGAGACACGTTCGCATATGCAGTGCCAACAGCGCCAGATGATACGTTCAGTGGCCTTGCCGAGGTCGTACAGCTTGATGAATCAGATTGCCAAAAATGGGCTCACACAACGGACGAACTGCCAATCAAATGCAAGTGGTATTTGATTCCAAACACGAAGGTATATCATAAGGGAGTGCGTCGGTTTTACGAAAATTGGTCTAACAGCGTCATAGGCAATTGGGATCGGCAGAATGCGCAGCAAATGTCGCAAGATAAAAATGACGGGTTTAATGTTGTATTGAAGGACAACATCACAGATGTGGACGTTCGGTCAGCATTGGGTGCCGACGGGCTTTATGAATATGTATTTACAGGGCATGGCTCTGGCGGTGGAGATATTGTAACTGAAGATTTTGATTCTTTTTTTAGCCCATCGCGCATCACTTTATATGGGATTCACAGACTCACGATGCAGGGATGCGATACGGCAAACGATGTCATAATAAACGGCACTGTCAATCTGGCAGGATGGAGTGCCAATGTTGCAGTCGCGGGAAGATTTGTTGGTTATCTGGGTGCAGTCAATATATTCTCGGCCTCCGGGAATATGATAATCCGAGCAGGAACTAATTCAGGCGACATCTTAACCACAAGGAATATGCACGGAGGGAAAGAGAAATGAATCGGGGCACCAAATGTCGTAACTTAGTCGTCAGTACAGTGGCAGCAATTCTATTAGGATATGTTTTCCTAATGTTTTTTGTTGCATTTAAGAGTCCGTTTACTGTACTTGGCGAACGAGCAAGGCGAGAAAAATGTAGGCGTCTAATGAGGGTGCTACTATCAGCCACAAATTTGTTTGACACGGTTCAGGAAGCCGCTGATCAGTTTCGGCATTTTGAGGATCCGTGGGGGCATAATTATAATGCCATTGTATCTGATGAGTTTTCCAACGTTAGTTTTGGAAATATTTCAGGCTGTTCTATTATAATGTGGTCTTCGGGCCCAAATGGTATCAACGAGAATGGACAGGGGGATGATGTGATGGTTGGAGATGGGCGAGTCGGGTTCAATAAAGGAAATGATTAATGATGAAGTACGCGGCCAGTCCAGTAGTGCGCACGGTCGAACACATCTACGACGAGCTGGGAGAGCGCGTCGGCTCCGTGCAGGACGGAGTGGACTGGATCGAAGAGGAAACTCACTCCTTCGCGTGGGACGGCTGGAACATGGTGCTTGAGAGAATTGACTATGCGGACTTTACAACGTCGTCGCGCGTCATAGAATACTATTGGGGTGACGACCTCTCCGGCTCGGAGCAGGGAGCGGGAGGAGTGGGCGGAATTCTCGCGGTCACGTGCGACGGCAAGTTCTACGTGCCGATCTACGGCGGCAATGGAAACATCATGGGCTATGTCGATGATAGCGGTGCATTCGTTGCAAAGTTCGTGTACGATCCGTTTGGAGGTGTTGTGTCCATAGAGGGCGACATCGAGGAACCTCCTCCTCCGATGTCAGGCGAGGAGCCGCCATACGTTGACCGCACTGGCCTACACGGAAGCGAATTCTCCTTCGGCTTCTCGACCAAGTACCACGACCGCGAGGTGGGCCTGATCGCCTACCAGCTGCGCAGCTACAGCCCCCGCCTCGGCCGCTGGCTCAACCGTGATCCGATTGAGGAAGAGGGCGGGGTGAATTTGTATGGGTTTGTAGATAATGAAGTGGTGTACAGAATTGATGCATATGGTTTGTGGAAGGGCACGAAGGAAAGTTATGGGTTCAAGCGTCGCGTTTACAAGAAATCACGAGACGTGAAATCGTTGAAATCGCTTGCGAATAGGGTGGGTTTGGACATTGAATCAATATCTGCATGGGGACGTATAGAGACTTCTCCTGTTGCGTCAGAGACTTCTTCTTCCCCAATTACCCCTACAACGCCATCGTCTAAATACTGTTATGTATCAGTGCCAAATATTTGGATAGAAGCAGATCTTTTGCGCGGAGGTAATGTTTACAATCGTGTGATAGTCAACCCTGGTGGCACTATAGGATCGTTTTTTGGACAGACCTTAGGGCGTTGGGGATATCACACTGTTAAACCTAAAACGCCAAAAGAGTTGTTCCGAATAGTTGGAGAAAGCGGAAAGAATCTTTATGGGTTAACAGTTTACGCACATGGTAGTACAAATGGGTATATTGTGTCCTCAGACGAGAGAATGATTCATCAAACGAGATTGACGACATCAATTCGTAGTAAAGGTTATAGGATTGCCAGAGCAAATATGATGCAATGTTATAGTGCGATTCCTTTTGGATCTATACCAGTTGAACAATATAAAGAGATGCCGTTTGACTATACTGCCGAGTGGACGAAAACCGCTGTAAAATTTTTTGGTTATGAAGGGATGAATATCATTGGTATAGATTTCTAAAGGAGTTATTATGAATAATCGGAAGTTCTTCTCCCTAGTCACATTTCTGCTGATATTTACATCAGGGTGTGTAATACCTATTCCACATAAAAGAGTGTCGCGTGTGGGATGTGAAGGAGTAGTCCTTGATGCTAGAACTGGTAACCCAATTAGGGAGGCTACAGTTTGTGTCATGTATGGGGGCGCGACAAATATTGAGGCGCGAACAGATGCCAAGGGCCATTATAGAATCTGTGACGAGACAACTTGGCATGGGGCCTATTTTATTGGTGTCCCTGTAAGTTTCTCGTTATTTCCAACGCTTGACGCACCTCTGTATCCGCTCGCAATATCCGTGAGTGCGGAAGGGTATGACCGCTGGAAGTGGCAAGCTTGGATTGATATTGATTCCAACAGTGCATTTTCCGATGAATCAGCAGAAATTTTTCCTTCAACCATGCGGTTGAATTCAATTGAATGAGAGTGTACCTAGAACGTATGAGTAGTAGATGTGCCATAGAAAAAAGAGCCGCTGACTTAAGACGAGGATCGGGCGGGCGCTGCATGCGGCGACCGCGTGGGTGGCGTGTCGCTCGAAGTCTGAAGTCCGAAGTCGGAAGTCGTGAAAACGCGCGGGTACTGTCCCCGAGGAGGCTGTTTTTAACGCAGAGCCGCAGAGGCGCGGAGGATGCGGAGGTATGTTTGAAGAAGCGCACGGGGAAAGTCCCTGCTGGGTTAATTTCCATCGAGAACGTCCTGTCTGCGCCTATGCCGTCGCTGGACGGCTCGCCGGTCCCGATTCCGGTAGGCCTTCACGGAAGAGAGTTCTCCTTCGGCTTCTCGACGAAGTACCACGACCGCGAGGTGGGCTTGATCGCCTACCAGCTGCGCAGCTACAGCCCCCGCCTCGGCCGCTGGCTCAACCGGGATCCGATTGAGGAAAAGGGAGGGGTGAATCTGTATGGGTTTGTAGATAATATGCCATCTGGCCTTTTTGATTTATCCGGAATGCATTCATTTAAATTTGTTGACCTTGGGTGGAGCTACGCCAATATTTTATCTGGTAACATAGTGGATATGTTAGGTACACCGATTACCGATCACATCGGAGTTACGCCATATTTTTTGATAGCAGAATCTAGATGTCTTTGTGAATCAGGTAAATACGTTCCAGACTATACTTTTAAGTTATTGGTTTATAGTTTGATTCAGGATTCAAATGATCCAGTCTGGACTAACAATGCGTATGGCACAAAAATCGACGATCCTCGGGTTAAGAACAAGTGGAACTCATTTTGGTTTTTCACGGTAAGAAGGCGTATCAATCTTGTTTTGGAGCATGAGGAACGGCATAGAAAACATGCTCGTGAGAGTTACGATGACATAATCGCTGCGTTAAAAGTGAAAGAAGAATTCCTCATGAGAGAAGAGTGCGAAAAGTGGGCTAAGGAAAAAATTAAATCTGCAAAATGGCTTTACGAAATGATCGAGAAAGAAAAAGCAGCGAATGTCGAGAAAGGTAGGAGGTAGGCTATGAAAAAATTGGTGTCGTATGTTTTCTTGTGGACGGCAGTGGTGACTATCACGTCGGGCGGATGTCAGAGCATGACAGACGAGGCGCCAACGTCCTCTTTGCGAGAGCACTATTACTTTGTAAAAAAAATCGAACACAGGGCTTTGTCCATGGGGAGCGTTGCGACTAATGAGGTTCCAGATGTATGGCAAGGAAAAATATCGGACTACTTTGGCATTCAGGATGCACTTGAGGCCTATAATATAGGCAGAACCATAACCCGTGAAGCCGCTTTCAGTCGGTCTGTTGCTTCATTGCCAGCATATAGCGAAACGAATATTGTCCAGCAGGCGTTCAAGGACGGAATCGACGATGGCACCGTAAATGACGTGAATGTCTTAAGACGCAGAGATCAAAGCCGAAGGCGGCTCCAGGAGAAGTTCTGGGGATGTGGAGTTGCCTCAGAGGAGGATGATCCTGAGGCTTGCGCTACTACGGATGGTGGTGTGGCAACTAATTATTATTCTGAATTGGCAGCTTCATATACATCTGGATATAAAAATGGGTGGCGTGTGGTCAATAGACTTAAGAAGTCGCCGATTTCCACGGTGGTTGGTTGTGGTGGGCCATATCTTGGTCCGGATGCTATGAGGCGTGCGTATGTTTACGGGTGGTATTCGGCTTGTCATGATTATTTCGTCTTGCATGGTGATGAAGTACATTATGTCGATCAGACTGGTTGTATTCTTCAGGTAGGTCTTGATCCTTTTGATTATTACAGGATGAAGGTCGACCGTTTTAAAGAAAGGGAATTTGAGTTTCTACTTTTCTGTGCAAGGCAACGGCAAGGATTTTATAGTCAATTGTGGCAGTTGCTGTTCGTTTGCAGAAAATGAACACGAACCACGTGTGGCGAAGGAAAAGAGATTTGAGTAGAAAAGTAACAGAAGAGAGGAATTCCGACTTCAGACGTCGGACGTGGGCAGGATCGGGCGGGCGCTGCATGCGGCGGTCGCGCGGCGCGCGCGTTGTCGCCTCGCGAGGCCAGGAGTTGGAAGTCACGAATCGGGGAAGCGGCACTCTTGCCGCTTATGCATTGGCGCGTCATTGTGAAGCGACAAGAGTGTCGCATGACGCGCTTGGACGGCCTGTCTCCACGGCTGATTCGGAGTCCGTCGCGCGTATCTGGACGTACAACGAACGCTCCGAGATGACGGGATGCACTTCGAACGACGGCAGCTACTCGTACTTCTACGATTCGATCGGCAACCGCACGTCGGCTGGACTGGGCGTGCGCTGCATACGGCTACCACGCGGTGGGCATGTCGTTGGAAGTCGGAAGTCGGATGTCCCGAATCGGGGAAGCGGCACTCTTGCCGCTTCTGCATTGGCGCGTCATTGTGAAGCGACAGGAGTGTCGCTTCCCCGAAACGCGTGGGAACTGTCCCTGAGGAGTTCGGTCATAAGAAGATTCTTATTGAACGGCTTAAGTTGTATCCTGTTGTCTGTAGCGTTAGGATGTAGACCGCAGGAAAGAGTTGAGTTGGATCATGCGCACGGCTGTGATCTGCTCGTCGAAACGAGTTCCAGTCCGCTTCAATATCGCGACATCCGCTATGTTGCCAAGGGAACGGAGAACCTGTGCAAATTGGTTGAACATTCCGTTACGAATTTTAAACAGAAGCGATTTGCATATGTGATGTGTCCATACTATCTTAAATATCGCAATAGGATGATTGGTGTGACAGGGGATGGTGAGCTTGATGTCTCTCCTACGGATCCTTCAAAGCTACATGTTCGGGCAGATCATGTTCTAGTTATTCCGGATTCTGTTACTTGTACACAAATAGTTACAGAAATTAGAGGAATTCTAAAAGAAGGGCAATATCCTTTCTTGCCTAGGAGTAAGCCATGAAGCGAACGCAGAATACGACTATCAACCGCTTGAAGACCAACGCGCGTGGACTGTTCCCGGCGAGTTTCGCTCTTCACTCCCTTTAGGACACACGACGACGAGATGCATTCGCTCGATCCATGCGACAGCTCCAACGAGAACGGCGCAGACGAGAACGAACCGGTGGAGCATGTTGCCGCAGACCGCGAAGCGCGCAGCGCGTTCTTCTTCTGAAGGCGGTCCGGCGAAATATATGTGACGCGATCGTCCCATGCCTCGGCGTCCATATATTTGTGGCAACTGCAAGATTTCAACATTAAAGTCACCGCAGAATACTAGCCACGAACCACGGCCCACTGGCTGCAGACCACGCTACCACTTCACGGGCGAGATGCCGTGGGCTACGAGATATTCATTGGCCATGCGAAAGTGGTTGCATCCGAAGAAGCCGCGCGCCGCCGAAAGCGGCGATGGGTGCGGCGACTCGAGAACGCAATGGCGCGTACGGTCGATCACGGCGCCCTTCTGCTGCGCGTAGGAGCCCCAGAGAAGGAACACTAGATTCGAGCGCCTGGCGGCAAGTGCCGCCACCGCCGCGTCGGTGAACCTCTCCCACCCGCGCCGCTGATGGCTTCCGGCGCGTCCCGCCTCGACGGTGAGAGTGGCGTTCAGCAGCAGCACGCCCTGGTCGGCCCAGGAAAGAAGATCGGGAATGCGAAGCGGCGCACCAAGCGCAGCCTCCTCTGGATACTCCGCGGCGAGCTCCTTCGCGATGTTGTAGAGCGAAGGAGGCGTGCGCACGCCCGGCGGCACGTAGAAGGCGAGCCCCTGCGCCTGGCCGGGCTCGTGATACGGATCCTGGCCAAGCACCACCACGCGCACCTTGTCGATCGGCGTGCGGTTGAACGCCTCGAAGATGAGGCGGCCGGGCGGATAGACAGTTCCGCGCGCATACGCCGCGCGCACGAAGCGCACGAGCTCGGCGAAGTAAGGGCTGTCGAACTCGCCCTGCAGCGCCTCGCGCCACGAAGGCTCTATCTTCACTTCCATGACTGCCCTCACAGACGAGTCCACACGCCGCCCGCCTTGGACGAGGCGACCACCGCGTCTATGAACCTTAGCCCGCGCACGCCGTCGCGCGCGTTCGGGAAGTCGAGCATCGATGGGGTGGGACGCTTACCTGCGTCCACCGCGCGTATCGCGTCGCAGAAGTTGAGGTAGTGGTTGGCGAAGCCCTCGATGTAGCCTTCGGGATGGCCGGCCGGCGGACGCGATGCGCGCATCGACGCCTCGCTCACCTCCGCCACGTACGGATTCGCCCGCTTCCACGTCTGCTCCGGCTCGCGCTGCGCCCGCAGTCGCAGCACATTGGGATCCTCCTGCATCCACACGAGCCCCTTCTTGTCGCCATACACCCTAAGCCGCAGGCCGTTCTCCTCGCCCGTCGCGATCTTCGACGCCGTCAATACGCCCTTCGCGCCGCCGGAGAGGCGCAGCAGCACGTTGCCGTCGTCGTCCAGACCCTTCGGCGCTACGAAGGACGACAGGTCGGCCAGCACCTGCCTTATCTCAAGCCCCGTCACGAACTCCACGAGATTCGCGGCATGTATTCCGATGTCGCCCATGCAGCAGCTCTTGCCGGAGCACTTCGGATCCATCTTCCACTTGTTGCGCTTGTCGAGCGGCACCGAGAAGTCCATCTTGCGGAACGACCCCTGACAGTACTCGACAGTCACCTTGCAGATCTTTCCAAGGTCCCCTCTCTTCACCAGGTCGCGCGCAAGCTTCACCATCGGATATCCGGTGTATGTGTGCATCAGTCCGAACACGCGCTTTGTGCGCTTCACGAGATCGGCTATCTCGTTCGCCTCCTCAACAGTCAGCGTCATGGGCTTCTCGCACATCACGTGGAACCCGGCCTCAAGAGATGCCTTGGCGATGGGGTAGTGGAGGTGATTGGGAGTGCAGACGGCGATGAAGTCGGCACGGTCGGCGAGCGCCGCCTCGCCCGCCACGAGAGCCTGCCATGTGGGGTAGGTGCGGTCTGGCGTGACGCCAATGCGCTCGGCGATCTCGGCGTTCTGCGAAGGGTCGCGGTTGAACATTCCCGCCACCACCTCAACGCCGCCGTCCATTCTCACGGCCTCGCGGTGAATCTTGCCGATGAAGGCACCAACGCCACCACCGATCATTGCCATCTTTAACTTTTTCATTGGATCCTCACGACAACAGGTAATAGGTAAAAGTGAATAGTGAATAGTTTTTTAGATTCTCAAACTCTCAACAGCTCGCTCAGGCGGTCCATAAGCCCGCACGCGAACGATTCGGGCGAAAGGGCTGCGGCCTCAGGCACGCCCATTCTGCCCGCGCAGTCACGGAACATCCGCGTAAGCACATATCGCGGCTCGAGGGCCACCACTCTTATTCCCTTCGGCGAGAGCTCGGCATCAAGCGCGCGAGCCGCCGCCGAAAGCGCGCCTTTCGCAGCGCAGTACGCCGTGCCGCCCGGCCAGCCTTCGCCTGCTGAGACGGACGACACCGCCACCGCCGCCGCGCGCCGCGTGTGCGCGCCCTGCGCGGCGAACGCCTTCATCATCATCACGAAGCCAGTGCAGCCAACGCGAATCGTCTCCTCGAAGAACGAGCCCCCTAGCAGCGCGAGCGGCTTCACCGGACAAGTCCCCACGGCGTACACCACCGCGTTTAACGGACCCTCCGCCGTGAAGATGCGCATCAGGTCAAGCTCCAGCGAATCCGCGTTCGCAAAATCGACCACAGCAGTCTTGTGAAGTTCAGGCTGCGGCAGGGCGGCTCTCACCGCCTCCACCGCAGCCCAGTCGCGTGCAACAAGCACGCATTCATATCCACGACGCGCGGCCTCGGCGGCCACGGCGCGGCCGATGCCGCCCGTGGCCCCTGCGATAAGAATCTTCTCGCCGCGCGCCGTCACCGCAGAGCGGCCTCACTCGTCATCGTCGTCGTCATCGCCGGCGCTGCCAAGAGCAGTAACCACCGCGCCGAACGTCTTGATCTCGTCGGCCGTGAGGCGCATGGCGAACTTCAGCGCGCCGTCCTTGCGCACCCACGTGGCGCCCGCGAACGCTCCGCCAGGAGCAGCCGGAGGAAGCGCGGCCAGGATGGCGTTGTACTGCTGCCTCTCCTCGGGCGACGTGAACTTCAGGTAGATGGGCATGCCGACGTCACGCACGAGGGCGTAGGGCGTGGTGTAGAAGTAGCCCAGCACAGCGGCCTTGTCGGCTTCGGGCACTGCGGCGAACAGGCGCTGCGCGCCCTGACCGGCGGGAGCGGGGGCGATGGAAACGCCAGGCGCGGCGAGCTTCGCACACCCGCTCTTCGGACCGTTCTGGAACGAGAATTCGGTCACCGTGCCGCCGAGCACCTTCGCGATGGCGTCCTTGACCTCTGCGATCTCCTTGGGATCCGTCTTGCTCTTGCCTTCGGAGCAGGCGTCGCTCTCCTTTGCCGCGAGATCGACGAGACGCGCCCAGTCGAACGCGTACTTGCCGTCGGCGAGCTTTCTGAGGATGCCGTTCGCCGGCCACTGGCGCTCGAGGATCGCGATTATGCGATCAAGGAACTTGCCAGGAGCGGCAATGACGGCCGGCGGAATCTGCGAGCATTCGCCCTTCACAAGCACGGCGGGACGCTTCTGCGCGTCGAACGCGAAGGCAGTCGAACCCCAGTCCTGTGGACCCACCTTGACACCGTCCAAGGACTTGTACAAGTCGATCAGGGCAACCAGCAGATCGTCGAGCGTCTGCTTGTACTTGGCGAGACGTTCATCCTTGTTGTCCTTCAGGAGCGTGCGCAGCGTGCCGAAGAGGTCGGTGACCATCTTAGTGTAGTCGCCAATCTCCTTGCCCTGCAGCTGAGCGAGCGAGTTCTGCACAATCGTGAGACCCGCGCCGGCGGGAATCTCGTCGAACGCCTTGCCGGTAATGGCCGCGCCGGCGGGAACGAACAGCGCCGCGCCCTTGCGGAGGCTCGCGCCACCCCAGAGGGCGAGGCCCTTGTCGTCGAAGCCCAGCGCCACCTTCAGGCTACCGATGGAACGCAGAACATCGAACTGATTCTTGCGAATGGCCTGAATTGAGGCGAGGGTCTTGGCAAGGCCGGCGTCCATCTCGGCGGACTGCAGCTGCTTCTCCTGAGCGGCCTGGGCCTTGTCGACAATCGTGGCGATCGCGTTGACGCCGCGCCCGTTCACGAAAACGCGCGTGAGCGCGGGCTTGGGCGACTTGAGCCAGTCCTTGGCCCTGGCCACGTCGCCGGCGGCGCGCAGCGCGATGGCGGTGCTCTTCGCGAACGCGCAGTACCTGCCGTCATCGGTGAACCTGGCGTACTTGTAGGTCTTCTTCTTGCCGGAGAGCATGATAACGCCGGATGCGCTCTTCACCGCGCCGGTGTTGACGGCCATGAATGCGCTTTCGCCGCCTGCGACGGGATAGAGCAGAGCGCCGTCGGCGATGTCGTCCAGGTCGTTCTTCCTCCCGGCCGCGAAGTCGAGCGCGGCCACCTTCGCCGTGTCAAGGTACACAAGCGCGTAGACGGGCTGAGCGCCGTCTATCGGACCATAGTCCTTGGCAAGCGCCTGCTGGGCGGCCGCCATTGCCATGACAGGCATCATAGGCTGGTTGAACATCGTGCCGACTGCTGTCGCGGTCTGCGTGATCTCGCTGAAGGGAGCGATATACGCCGCCGCAACGAGATGCTGTTTTGGGGCGGCCTCTGCGGCCACCAGCCCGGTGGCCACGGCCATCCAGGCTATCATCATCAGTCTCTTCATCTTGAATTCCTTTTTGTTTGTTGTTTTTGGGGTAAAACTCTTTGCTTTCCGTAGTGGCCTCCCGTCAGGGAGGATGCTGTAAAGAATATCAAACCTGCGTTAAGCGTCTGTTAAAGAACTTCAGAAGGCTGCTCCTACTTTGCGTACTCCACGCACCTCAGCTCGCGCACAACCGTCACACGGATCATGCCGGGGAACTTCAGCTGCGCGGAGATGTCGCGGCATATCTCGCCGGCGAGCTCCGCGGCGGCCTTGTCGCCAACCGCGTCGGGATCCACCATCACCCGCAGATCGCGTCCGGCCTGGACGGCGAATGCGTTGGCCACGCCAGGATGCGACTTCGCGATCTTCTCGAGATTCTCTAGGCGCTGGATGTAGTCGGCGGCCTTTTCCTGGCGTGCGCCAGGCCGCGCGCTCGAAATCGCATCCGCCGCCGCGCAGATCACGCCGTACACTCCGCCGTCCACGCCCGCTTCGGAATGGTGCGCCGCCACGGCCGCGCAGACTCGTGCGTCTTCGCCGTGCGCCGCGAGGAACTCTGCGCCAAGAGCGGCGTGTGCGCCCTTCTTCTCCGCGGTGATGGCCTTGCCGATGTCGTGCAGGAACCCAACGCGCCGCGCAAGCGAGCCATCGAGCTTCATCTCCGCCGCGATGGTGCCAGAGAGAATCGCCACCTCCACCGAATGGCGCAGCACGTTCTGCGAGAACGACGTGCGGAAGCGCAGTTCGCCCATGAGGCGCAGCACCTCCGCAGGAAGGCCCGACACGCCCGCCTCCGCCGCGGCCTCCGCGCCGCATTCCTCGTTTTCCTTCTCCACGTTCTCACGTGCGGTCTCAACTGCGTGCTCGATGGAGGCGGGATGTATGCGCCCGTCGGCCACGAGCGCCTCGAGCGCGCGGCGCGCCACTTCGCGCCTGTGGGGGTCGAACGCGGAAAGCACCACCGCGTCGGGCGCGTCGTCCAGAAGCAGCGTCACGCCCGTCGCCGATTCGAACGCACGCACGTTGCGCCCGTCCCTGCCCACGATGCGCCCCTTCATCTCGGCGCTCGGCATCAGCACCGCGGTTGTCGAAAGCTCGTTCACGTGGGCCACCGCGCAGCGCTGCACCGCCTCCGCCACGATCTTCGCGGCTATCGCCTCGCCCTGCTCGCGCGCGGCCTCCTGGATGCGGCGGCTGAGAATCGCCGCGTCGGCGCGCAGCTCCGCATTGGCGCGTGAGAGAATCTCGCGCCTCGCCTCGGCGTGCGTCATGCGCGAGAGCTCCTGCAGGCGGCGATCCGCGGCGATGTTCTTCTCCTCCGCCTCGCGGAGGCCCTTCGCGGCCTCGGCGCTCTTTGCGGCGGCCGCGGTCTCGCGCTCGTCGAGCGTAGCGGCCTTGCGGTCGAGATTCGCCTCGCGCTGCGTCTGGCGGTCTTCGATCGCCTGCAGCTCGGCGCGGCGCTTCTTTGTGGAGGCCTCGAACTCCTCGCGCACCTTCACCACCGTCGCGCGCGCCGCGATGTCGGCCTCCTTCAGGCGGGCCTTGATCTCGGCCTCGGCCTCTTCGTCGCGAAGGCGCATCTTCTTCTCTATCGACTCCGCCTGCCAGCGGCCCACGAGACCGCGCAGAGCGTAGCCCAGCAGCAGGCCAAGGAGCAGCAGCACCGCGATGATGAGAATCGCGACGCCGTCAGAAAGGCCGTCCCACGTACTGCTGGATAGAGCGAAGAAGAGCATGGCAGCCTACGCTTCGCCTTTCCCCGCCTTGGGCGGCGGAGCTATGGATTTGAGGAGGAGTCCGAAAAGATAGGTGCGCTCGGCCGGCGGAAGCGCGTCGAAACCGTCAAGATGCGAACGCATCTCGGCCACGCCCTCGTCGAAGCGCGCGCGCGCGGGCGACGCGTCGTCCGCCGCGAAGGGATAGCTCTTCTCGGCGATCCACTTGGCGAGGCGCTCGGCGGCGGCGGACTCCGCGCGCTGGCGGAAGTGCTCCTTGAGAATGCGCCGCACCGCGTCCAGCCACGATCGCACCTCCGGGTGCAGCTCGTCCATCACGAGCGCGTTCTCGGCGGCAAGCTCGTCGAAGCGAGCACCAACGAGGTAGGCCGTGTAGCTGAAGGGCAGCCCGCTGCGCACTCCGGACGGCCTTTCGTGCAGCGTGAAGCCGTCGCGCCCGCAGAAGACGATGCGCCCCTTCCCCGAGAACTTGCGCCGCCACTCGATCACCTCTAGCTTCGCCTCTACGCCCGAGTCGATGCGCACCATGTACGGAGTCGAGACGCGCTGCACCACGACGGGCGAAACGGGGATTCCGCAGAACCACACCCGCACACCGGGATACGCCTTGAGATAGAGGGCGAACTTCGAGGCGAGCGTCTGCACCACGTGCTCGGCGTTCGTGAGAACGTCCACCGCCGCGCGCACCCCGGTGACGTACACCTCAGTGCCGGTGGCTGGGCCGGCGGACGCGTTCTCCAGATGGAACACTCCTGGATTGTCGGCGTCGCCAGATATCGTGTAGGAAAGCAGCTCGCCGCCGGCGTTCATCGTGGTGCGCCACTCGACGTGCGAACCAAGCGCGAACGCCTTGAACCGGCCGCGTCCGTGGCGGCCGTGGAGACGGCGGTGCGCGGTTGGCGTGGTGCCTCCACCCGCCATCTTCCAGCTGCCGCCTAGCGAACCGAACGTCTCCTCAAGGCGCAGAATGTCGATGCCGGTACCATCGTCGGACACGCGCACAGCCTCCACGCCGCCAAGAGGGTTCTGCACAACGTCCACCTTGACCTCGCGCGCGTCGGCGTCAAGAGCATTCCACACAAGCTCCTCAACTGCGGAAAGCGGCGAGGCGCTCGAGAGAGAAGCCACATGGTCGGCACGGGCCTGAACGTAGATGTCTTTTGTCATAAAATCAGAATATACCGCTAGGTTTGAACTATGATTATATCAAAATACCCTTCCTGCTGACAAATGTGAAAGTGTAAAAGTTTCATGACTAGGTTTCGGGTTTCTGGTTTCTAGTTTCGGGTTTCTGGCTTCTATTGTGCTGGAAGCATATAATGGGTACTGCGGCACGTTGACGTCGGTAACCACCACGTTGCTCTGGTTGAGCTCGTGCTCGAGGAACTTCATCGGCCTGTCGGAGACCTTGAACGGTATCTTGCCTTCGGGCCATATCTTGACGTCGCGCGACACATCGTGGCGCCATAGCTTCTCGGTGAGGGCTGCGCGCTTCTCGGGCGTGGAGGCGTCGGCGCCCCACGGCGCGGGATATGGACGCTGGGCGTTGGCGGCGATGCAAGCGGCGCATGCGCACACAAGGACTTTCGTTTTCATGGCATTTACCTTTCCCTAGCTGTCAATTTAGAGTTCAGAGTTCAGAGTTTAAAGTTTAATGACAAAGGATGGTGGATGTTGAACGCAAAGCGCCTTCCAGACCAGCCCTCTGTCTCTTGTCTTCTGCCCCCGAAACTCCCCCACCTTCACACCTTCAAACCCTCAAACCTTCAAACCCTCACACCTTCAAACCCTCACACCTTCAAACTTTCAAACTTTCAAACCTTCGAACCTTCGAACCTTCAACCATCCTACTGGGGCAGCATTTCAGGCTCTTTCTGCTGTTCATCCTGCGGCTTGCTCGCCGCTTCCTTTGCTTCCTGCATCTTCTCATGAATGGCCATGATGGTCTTGCGCACGGCCTGCGACTTGGGCAGCGCGCGCGCGGCGAGCATCGCGTTCGTCTCGGCCTCGTTGTACTTGCCCTGGCGCATGAGGGCGATTGCGAGGTTGTTCAGCGCGGCGGCCTCTTCGGGATTCTTCTCGAGGCTTCTCTTGAGATACTCCTCGGCCCGTGCGTACTGCTCTTCCACGAAATAGCCCATTCCGATGGCGAAGTTTGCAGCCGAATTCTGCGGATCGCTTGCCAGCACCTGCTGCGCGTATGTTCGCGCGAGGCGGAAGTCGGCGCGGTCGAGGCCGATCTTCAGACCCTCGCGAAGCGTGAGGCGCGCGCCGCGCTGCATTCCCACCCAGTCCATCTGCCGCTTGAGACGGTTGTAGGCATCGTTGCGGGCGTCGAGGCTGTTTGCGAGAGTGGTCTCGGCCATCGCCTCGGCCTTGCGCCCCGCAATGTCAGCCGCGTCGGCGCGCATTCTGCACATCCGCGCAAGGCGCCACTGCATGAAGAGGAAGCGCTGCCTAAGGCCGACGTCGTCGGTGGACATCGGCTCGCCATCATCGTAGAGCTCCACTATCCGGTGCGCGAGGTTGGTGGCCGCCGTCACGCCGCGCGCGATGACGTCCTTCGCGATGTCGGCAGAGGGGTAGGCCACGAAGCCGCCGCAGACGGGCATGGGCAGCTTGTCGTGGCGCCACAGCTCGAAGCCGAGCTGGATGGCGCAGTCCTTCATCCGCTGCGGCTTGTGGCGTACCCACGTGCGCATGGCGTCGGCGGCTCCGCTCGCGAGAGCAAGGCCGTCCTCCTCGTCCATGGCGCCGCGCGTGCGCAGAAAGACGTCGCGCGGAGCGCTGCCGGACATCATCGAGAGCGTTCGGAGCGTGCGTCCCTGCATGAACGCCGCAAGCTCCATTCCCGCGTCGAGCGCGCCGTCAGTGAACAGCGTCTTCACATTCGAGCACTCCTGCGCCGTGAACCGCAGGTACTCGTCGAGCATCTCCTTCATCTGGTGCTCCGTGGGCTTCATCCGCATGGGCAGCACGAGCGCGAAGACGAGAATCGGCTCGCAGCGCACAAGCAGACGGCGCAGACGGTTGACCTTCTGGAACGATTCCACCACCGGATCCGCCGCGGCGTCTTCCTCCACGGCGTCCTGAAACCGCGTGACCGCGATCTTCCTGAAGTTGCGGAAGTACACCTCAACGCCCAGCACGCAGAGCGATAGCGAGAGCGTTATGGCGCTAAGCACGGACGAGATGCAGAGAAGGTACGGCGAGCTCACGTTCTGCGGCGTCGTCCAGGCCCAGAACCAGAACACGCGCCAACCCGCGAGCTGCAGAAACGCGACGGCGCCCACGAAGACGTAGAATATGCCGGACGTGAGCGGCATGAACTGGTCGTCGTCCGTCGCCTTGCGCAGCAGCGAAGCAGCCAGGACGAGCGGCAGCAGGGCAAACACAACGAGAAACACCCATCCCATCACGGACGCCGCCGTGGCGAAGAGCTGCACGTAGCGCGCCACCACATGGAGGACGTACTCGAATCCGTTCCACGCCTGCGCCTCGAGCCCGTCATGCGCGCAGAAGAACACCACATTAAGCGCCACGGCCGGCAGGAACCCGCAGAAGAACGAATACGTTATGCGGCGCACCACCATCGTGCGAACGAATGGATTGATCAGGGGGTCGGGATCGCCCGGCACTGAGGTGCGCCCGCCCTTCCAGCATCCATAGACGATGAGGCCGATTGGCAACACGATTCCCACAGGCGTCTCGGCCGCCAGCACGCCCAGCATAGCGGCGGCGGCGTAGAGATGGCGCATGACCTTCAGGCGGAACGCGCGCACGCACAAGGCCGCCGCCGCCACGGTGATGATGAACTGCAACGTGGCCGGCGAGAAGAACCGGCATGTGTTCCACACTGGCTCGGAGCATGCGAAGCACACCGCCCCCTGGGCGAGCACGATGCGCACGATGAAGCGGCTCCAGCCTGCCAGCTGCATCCGACCTCGCAGGACGGCCGGCACAAGCTCGTATAGGAGGATGAACCCCACGCCCGTGGCAATGCCGAGGGCGATCGGACCCGCAACGCGAAGAAACGCGAGACCGGCGTTCACGCCGATAGATCCGAATATCCCCTGCACCATCGCGTGCCATACGCATGGAAACGGAGCAGTGGGTGGACGCAGCCCCGCCGCCACGGAGATTTCCTCCCACATGTCGGACGGCGTTCCCGCGTCGCCCCACCACCATGCTAGCACCGACATCAAGACGCCTAGCATGACTGCCCACATGAAATCACTCCACGTAAGCTTCTCGCGCTCATTCGTCATGCAGTAAAATTCCTTTCTACTTCTTTCTGGCACGGCATAGACATCTCACCTTGCCTTCCCATCCGCAATGCATCCTTGCGCCTCACCATAGCGCGCACTAGAACGCCCTGCGCTTACAATTATATCAAAGAATCCCGCCTGAAGCACGTTCAAGTTGTTCGTGGTTCGTGATCCGCGGTTCACGGGGGCTTGCGCCTTCAGACGGCATTTGGTATTCTATCGGCATGAAGCACGCAGTTATTGTCTCGTTTGCAATGATGGCCGCAGTGGCGGCCGCAGAAGACGTCGTAAAGGCGTCTTCGTTTGGATTCGACTCCGTTGACTCGACGGACGCACTTCAAAAGGCGCTCGACTCGGGCGCGAAGAAAATTGTCATCGACGCCCAGTCTTCGCCGTGGATCACGCGCCCGCTCTTCGTGCGCTCGAACTGCGAGATCGTGTTCGAGCGCGGCGCGGAGGTAGTGGCGAAGAAAGGCGAATTCCTCGGCAAGAACGATTCGCTCTTTACGCTCAAATGCTGCGAGAACGTCAAGATCAGCGGCTACGGCGCCGTTCTGCGCATGCGCCGTGCGGACTACGCGGCGGCTCCATACGTCAAGGCAGAATGGCGCATGAGCCTCAACCTCCTCAGCTGTCGCAACGTCACGATCGAGGGCCTCGCGCTCGTGGAGTCGGGCGGAGACGGCGTATACCTGGGCGTGGCGAGAGAGAACGGACCCTGCCGCGACATCGTTCTGCGCGACATCGTGTGCGACCGCCACTACCGCCAGGGCATCAGCGTGATCTCCGCGCGCAACCTGCTAATCGAACGTTGCACCCTTCGCGGCACTGCCGGCACAGCTCCCGCCGCGGGCATCGACTTTGAACCGAACCGCCCCGGCGAGGAGCTTTCCGACATCGTAATGCGCGACTGCATCGTCACCAGCAACCACGGCGCCGGCATACAGTTCTACCTCGGCCAGCTCAACGCCTCGTCAAAACCCGTCTCCGTCAAGATTCTCAACTGCATCTCAACCGGCAACTCGCGCGGCTTCTGGCTGGGGAATGGACGCGAACACGCCTTCGTGCGGGGCAGCGTGACGTGCGAGAACAGCTTTTTCGCAACGAAGAACGCGCCCGCAACATACATCCCTCCAACGTCTGGCGACTCAGTCGCCGTCTCGTTCAAGAACTGTCGCCTCGTTGACTTCCAGGCTCTGCATTCGCTCCTCGAAAAGGCCCCGGCCCGCCGCGAGTTCAACCCAGCCGCCGCACATCCTTTCGATGCCCGCCCCGGTGAACTCGTGCGCCTTAGCCCCTTCCGCTTCCGCAACGGCGTCACATACCGTTTCTACATGACCGCACCCGGCGAGGCGAAGTTCTCCGGACGTTTCACAAAGGTCGGCAAGCCGGACTTCAAGGCCGAGCCCGTGGTGTTCAAGGACGCGGAAGGCAAAACCTGCGCCACCGCCTCCATCAACGGCACCGATGAAACGCCGTTCTCTTTCAAGGCGGAGAAAGCAGGCTTCTACACGATGACCGCAAAAGCCGGATCGCACGCCTTCGGCCTTTCAGCCGCTTCCGTGCCGATAGCGGTTGTGCCGTCCGGACCCGTCCGCTCCATCTACGCAACCACGGGGACGCTTTTCTTCCGCGCCGCGGAGGATACGCCGTTCGTCATAGCCGTCTCGGGCGACAACGCCAAAGAGCGAGTGCGCGCGAAGGCGGCGGATCCTTCGGGGAACATGGTGTGGGAGGCAGACCAGATCTTCGACTGGACGGCGTACTCCTCGGGCAAGCGTCCCGCTGCCGGCCTATGGCAAGTCACGTTCGCCCACCCCACGGGACACGCCTTCGAAGACTTCTCGATTCTGCTTCAGGGCGCCGTGCCTGAATTCTTCCTCACTCCCGAAAAATGCTGGTGACATTTTCAGATGGCGCAATGATCTCCACATTTCCGCCCTCAGCGCATGCGGCGCAGGACGAGCGCGGTGCGAGCGGGCAGGTACAGGCGCACATAGGCAGCGCGCGCGCCGTCTTCTTCGATCACTTCCGGCGTGAACGTCTGGCCTGGCACGATGCGCCCTTCTCCGCCGAAGCGCGGCTCGTCGGTGTCGAGCGCTAGGCGCCATCTGCCGCCCTCCGGCACGCGTATGCCGTAGCCGGTGAACGACTGCGACGGATTGAAGTTGAAGACGAAAAGCAGCTTCCCCCGCCTGAACGCAAGCACCTTGTCGCCTTCATGGGCGCATACGCGCTCGGGCTCGCCAAGGGCGCAGCCAACTGTTTTCAGCATCGCCGCGTCAAAGTCGCCGAGGGCCTTGAAGCGAAGGCGCGGGTCGTCGCGCAGCGACCATTGCCGGCGAGCATGATGGTAGCTCCAGCCGTTCTCGGCGCGCGGGAAGTCGATCCACTCGGGGTGGCCGAACTCGTTGCCCATGAAGTTGAGGTACGCGTCGCGCGCAAGACCGCGCGTGGCGAGGCGCGCCATCTTGTGGAGGGCCATGCCGCGAGCGATCACAAGGCTATGCTGGTCAATGCCCATGCCGTCGTACACGGCGGCGTCCACAAGCTGGAAGAAGAACGTCTTGCCGCCCACGAGCGCCTGGTCGTGGCTCTCGACGTACGACACCACCTTCTCCTCGGCGCGCTTGTTGGTGAGCTCCCAGTAGATGCCGCCCATGCTCCAGTCCTCGTCGCGCACCTTCTCGGCGATACGGAACCAGTAGTCGGGCACGCCCATGGCCATGCGGTAGTCGAAGCCGAGACCGCAGTCGGAGAGAGGTGCGGCGCAGCCGGGAAGGCCGCTAACGTCCTCGGCGATCGTGAGGGCGGCGGGATTGACCTCGTGTATGACGCGATTGGCAAGAGCGAGATAGCACCATGCGTCGTCGTCCATCGAGCCGTCGAAGTAGTGGGCGTAGTCGGTGAAGGCGCGGCCGAGGCCGTGGTCCCAGTAGAGCATCGACGTGACACCGTCGAAGCGGAAGCCGTCGAAGCGGTATTCGTCTAGCCAAAAGCGGCAATTGGAGAGGAGAAAGTGCAGCACCTCGGTCTTGCCATAGTCGAAGCAGCGAGAGTCCCACGCCGAATGCCAGCCCTTGGGCCCGTCGTGGAAATACTGGTACGGCGTGCCGTCGAAGAGGGAGAGTCCGTCGCGCTCGTTCTTCACGGCGTGGGAGTGGACGATGTCCATTATCACCCTAAGGCCCATTCCGTGCGCCTCGTCCACGAGCGATTTGAGGTCCTCCGGCGTTCCGAAGCGCGAGCTCGCCGCGAAGAAGCTCGACACGTGGTATCCAAAGCTGCCGTAGTACGGATGCTCCATCACGGCCATGAGCTGCACGGTGTTGTATCCGGCCGCCTTGATGCGGGGAAGCATGTTGTCGCGGAACTCGGCGTATGTGGCCACGCGCCCTTCTTCGGACGCCATGCCGACGTGCGCCTCGTAGATGATCGGGGGGCCAGGAACCCTGGGTGGAGAATTCTTCCAGACGTATGGCTGCTTCGGCGCCCACACCTGCGCGCTGAAGAGATTGGTGGAGGCGTCCTGCACAACGCGCCGCGCGTAGGCGGGGATGCGCTCTCCGCCGCCGCCTGGCCAGCGCGTCTCAAGGCGGTAGAACTGACCGTGGAGAATGGCGCGCGCGGGGAAGGTGCCGGTCCACACGCCGCTGCGTGCGCGCCTGAGCTTGAAGCGCGGCTGGAGCTGCCAGCCGGAGAAATCGCCCACAAGCCACATCTCGGTGGCGTTTGGCGCCCATTAGCGGAACGTCCAGCCGCGTTTCGTGCGATGGAGCCCGAAGTACTCATGGGCGCTTGCCCAGTCGGCAAGCGACGTGCCGCCCGCCACAAGCTCGGCCGCGCGTGAGCGGGCATGCGCGGCTCGTCCGCGCACTGCCTCCGCGTAGGGGGCGAGATAGGGGTCGTCAAGCAGATATGGACGCTTCCTCTTAGAATCACGCTTCATGTGCTTCTCCATTCGGCGCATATTCTACAAAATCCCCGGTCCTCATGTCAACATTGCCATTGCGCCGCGGAATGTGCTAAAATAGTGCCATGAATAACTTTCGCATCATAGCGGCCGCGCTTCTGACGGCCGCCGCGGCCGTGGCGCAGACGGCGAAGCCGACTTCAATATGGGCCATGCCCAACATCTGGCCGCGCCATCGCCAGCTGCGCGCCGAGCTGATGGCCGCCATCTACCGCGGCGACATTCCCGCTATGGAGGCCACATGCCGCGCCGCCATCCTGATCATGCCGGACGACGCGACCTGGCACTACAACCTCGCCTGCGCCCTCGCATACCGCGAAGATCCCACCGAGGCGCTCGACGAGCTGGAGAAGGCCATCGACTTCGGTTTCCGCAAGGCGGACGCCATCGCCGTCGACAAGGACTTCGCCCGCATCAAGGACAATCCCCGCTTCCAGACACTCGTGGAAAAGGCGCGCTCCCTCGCCGGCAAGCCATTCGTGAATCGCCCCACGCCCACCCCTCGCTACGCCACCGCCGGCGCCAGCGTCACCCTCTCCGAGACAAACCTCGTCTGGAATTTCGACGCCGGCGTGTTCGACGCCCTGCTAAAGCTCAACCATCCCACCACTCCAGTCGCCCAGCTTGCGCCTTCCTTCTCCAAGTCAAGGCCCGCCGCACCAGAAGTGCCCTTCGTTGTGAAGTACCTCGGCGACGAGACCGGCGCAGGAAACGCCGGCGACATATACATCAACCGCGATCGCGGCCACTCCGTGATCCCCGTAGGCGACTACCCGCAGCTGACGACGGTGCGCTATCCGAATTCCGCACGCGCCACCGATGCGGACATCAACCACCCCAACGCCCTCTTCTCCAACCCCGTCTTCGGCAACATCTCGCGCGGCTACACCCAGGGTCCCTACTGGCGCTCCATGGCCAGGCACACCTTCACCGAACCAGGTCTCGCCGCGCGCATGGACCTTCTCTACCGCAACAACCAGTTCTGGGTGATTCCCTGCGTGAACGACTTCGGCAAGCCGCAAATCGGCGACATCTTCCCGGCAAACGCTCCGTTCCAGTTCGTAACCGTGGGCGCGTCCTGGACCGACAAGCCCTTCGTCTGCGCCGCCCTTGCCGCGTCAGCGTCCTTCCAGCCCGTCACCAAGGAATCCATCATCCGCCGCCACCTCATGGGCCCCACCATCCAATGGCTTCTGCGCAGCACGCAGAAAGGCGTCTACACAGAAGAGGCGTATCTCACATCCATCGCCCATCCCACCGCATTCGCCCTCAGCCGCCTCGACACAGTGCGCCTTGTGAAGACCGCACACGACCTCACCCCCGACAAGGTGCCGCCTACAGTGTCGCTCTCCATCATCAACTCGCGCCTATTCCCCGTAAAATTCTACCGTCCCGGACGCGACTATCCAGACGTGATGCCGGAGCTTCTGATGTCCACCCCCTCCGCCATCGCCTTCGTGATGCGCGCCCCCGAGCGCCGCCGCACTTTCCTATTCCGCGCGCAGTCATTCCCCGAGAAGGATCCAGAGACCGTGTTCGCATGGCGCGTCATCAGCGGACACTCCTCCTGCGTGAAGATCACCGCCCCCACCGGCGAGACCCTCAACACTCCTGAACGCGGATTCGCGCAGATCGAGATCGACCGCCTCTCCGTCACAAGCCGTGTGGACGTTGCCTGCTTCGCGAAGTCGCGCGGCACCACGTTCGGCGCCCCGGCCATCATATCGTTCAATCCCGTCTCGCTCGAAAAGCGCGCCTACCGCGCAGACGGACAGATCGACTACATCGACTACGAGAACAGGGCTTACAACTACTGCGACCCGCGAATCGCCATGCCCCGCAACTGGAAGGACGTGTACGACTACTCGCCCGAAGGCAAACCGCTCGGCTTCACGCGCTACATCGCCAAGAAGGCCACGGCCTCGTTCACGCGCACAGGCGAACGAATCGTTGAGAAGAACGAAGACGGCACACCCAAGAAACTTGTGCGCGTACGCTACCTCATGCGCAAGACAGGCGACAACTTCCAGCCCTATGAGCTCACCTACACCGACGAAGGCGAGCCGTTTGACGCGAAGTGAGCGGTTCGCGGCCCGGGGGTCAGAGCCACACTAAACAATTACTTGGCTGGTTCCCAGCGCAGGCCGCCGAGACGCAACGCGAAGCGGCGCACGCCGTTGAAGCGGGTGTTGCGCTTTGACCAGTCGCGGTCGTTGCGGCAGTTGCGCAGATAGCTTGCAACGGCGACGACGCGCCCGCGGGTGTCGATGACGGGGCTGCCGCTGTTGCCCGCCGTGAATGCGGCGTCAATCTCTATCTCCGCGGGGCCAACGCCGAGGATGCGTCCGTTGATCTCGGTGATCACGCCTCGTCCGTCGCTGTTGCCCAGCACAGTCACCCGCTCGCCCACGCCAGGAAGGCCAGGACGCAGCTCCAGAGCGGGGCGCGCGGCGATCGCGAAGCGTGCGAGGTCGCGCCCCACGGCATACTCGCGCGCACCGAGGGCAAGCGTTGTACCGTCGAGCATCGTGGCGCGCACGACAGGACGGTCCCGCACAACGTGCGCATTCGTGTACAGCCAAGTGCGGTTGCCCTCGCGCAGCACGAAACCAGTGGCGGCGTTGGGACCGGAAACGACCACGGCCAGCATGTTCTTCGCTGCGTCGAATGCGTCATGGCGCTTGCTGCGGAAGGCCTCGCCGGAGAACAGCCCCGGGCCGTCGCCCCATTCCCAGCGGATGCTGCCGAAGATGTTCGAGATTGTGGCGCCGAAGTCGGCCGTGACCGCGGGTCTGCGCGGCGGAGGCGCAGGCTTGGCGCGCACGGGAACGGCGCTCATGCGCGCGGGCTGCTGCGCCGGCACGGACGGCGCAACGGCCAGCACGAGCGCCGTCAACATGAAGAGGCGCTTCACGCCTTTGCCGGCGCGGCGGGCGCCGGTGCTGCGGGGGCTGCAGGAGCAGGCGTCGCGGCAGGACGCGGCGGCACCTTGAAGTCCTCGGGCTTGAAGTAGTGGGTCTTGTGCGTGTCGGCCGAGACGTTGGCGGCAAGCACTGCGACTGCGCTCTCGTATGCGAGCTCTGCAGGGCAGTTGAGCTTCTCGCCGTGGCGGCACGCCGCAAAGAAGTTCTCGAGATGCGGCATGTGCGCGGGCTTGTTCAGCTCCACGCTGATGGGATTGCCTTCCGAGAGCGCGGTGATGCGCGTGTCAACCGAGACGTCCTTGGGCGTGTCTTTCTTGATCTTGTCGTCCGCGCCGGGAAGGATGAGGCCCCTGTCGATGAAGCCGCGCCACTCCTCGTTGGTCCATCCGTTTACGGAGTTGCCGAGGTCGCGCTGCACGGCATTGCCGCGGGCCGTGATCTCGGCGATCGTGAGGGCGGCCTTCTCGCCCATGAACTGCTCGTAGAATCCTCCGCGCGCGTTGGACGAGAGCACCTGGTAGTACGCCTCGTTCTTGGTGCCGTCCGGCAACGTGAACTCATAGATGCACATCACGCGGTCATACGCCTCGCGGCGCGGAGAGAAGGCGTCCTTGCCGCCGATCGCGGTGACGCTGGAGGGCGGCACGCCCATCGCCCAGATGAACATGTCGATCTGATGCGAGCCGAGGTCGACCATCGAGCCGCCGCCGTGCTTGTAGAACCAGCGCCAGTTGAGGAACTGCTCGGGGTTCTTGTAGCCGTACTTGTCCAGCACCGACTGCTTCGGCGGCTTCTTGACGGTGTTGAACGGCAGAAGGGAGCGATTCCACTGCGCGTATGCGTTCGTCACGCGCCCCAGCATCTGGGGGATTACCTTCTCGAAGCAGTGGCGGTAGCGGGGATTGGAGCGGCGCTGGTGGCCGATCTGCAGCAGCCTGCCCGTCTCCTTCTGCACGCGGCACATCTCGGCGGCGAGCTCGAGGCGGTTGGACATCTCCTTCTCGCAGTAGACGTGCTTGCCGGCGCGCATGCACGCGCAAGCATGCTCGCAGTGCATCCAGTCTGGCGTTGCCACCACCACGGCGTCGATGTTCTTGTCCTCCTTCTCGAGCATCTCGCGGTAGTCTTCGTACGTCTTCACCTCGTGGCCGTAGCTCTTGAAGAAGCCCCTTGCGCGCTGCTGTTCGAACTTCCAGATGTCGCATACTGCGCGCACCCGCACGCCAGGTATGCGCACAAGCGACTCAGAAAGCACCTTCGCCTCGGCTCCAAAGCCGATGAGCGCCACGTTGATGTCGTCGTCCTTCGGGCCGATGGTGATGTCCTTGGCGCTGAGAATGCTAAAGCTGGGCAGGAATGTGGCCGCGGCTGCGGCGCCCTTCATGAATCCACGTCTGCTTGATTCCATGGTCTTTTCCTCTTTCGGTTTTCGTTTACATTCGCGTGTAGCGCGGCCCGTCGCCGCCCTGGGGGAAGGTCCAGTCGATGTTCTCGAACGGACACTTGATCTTGCACGTCTTGCAGTGCAGGCAGTTCGAAAAGTCGATCTGCAGGCGCTCGCCCTCGCGGCGGTACACCTCGGCCGGGCAGAAGCGCGTGCAGGGCGAGCCGTACGTCGCCTCGCACTCGGCGCACTTCGACGGATCGCGCAGCCTGAGGTGGCATGGCTGGTCCTCTTCATGCACGGTGCCGCTCATGAAGACGTCGGTAAGACGGTCCGGCTGCGTTGGCGCCGCCTCCACGTCGTCCGCCGCCTCGCGCTCGAGCGCGCCCTTCTCAAGCGGCTTCATCGCCTTCGCGTCGCCTTCGTCGCAGCCCGGCACGCGGAAGTTCGGGAACTTGCCGCACGTCATCCACGCGAGGCCCGCCGCCATCACGCCGTACGGCATGCCCCAGGAGAACGACGCGCGCACGTTCCTCACGCGCTCCATCTCCTTCCACCCAGTCGTGGACTTCAGAAGCTCGAAGTACTTTGGCCCCGCCTCGCCCGAGCCCGCAAGCTCGCCGAGCATCGCCGCCGCCGCTACCTGCGCGCTCTGGAACGCGATGTGCACGCCCTTGATGCGAAGGGAGTCCACCAGCCCCGCGCCGTCGCCCACGATCAGACAGCCCGGCACGTAGGGCGTGGGCACAGAGTAGAAACCTCCCTCGGGAATCACCTTCGCGCCGTATGCCACGGACTTCCCGCCCTTGATGTGCGGCGCAACCGCGCTAGACGACTTGAAGCGGCGGAAAAGCCTGAACGGATCGATCTCGGCGCGCGCGTAGTCGAGCGCGTACGCATAGCCCACCATCACCTGCGTCTCGGAGACGTGGTACACGAACCCGCCGCCGTACGTGTTGAAGTCGGCCGGCCAGCCGAACGTGTGCATCACCTCGCCAGCGGTCTGCGTGCCGGACGGCACCTCGATCAGCTCCTTGATGGCGATGGCGTATGTTGGCGGGCGCACGCCCTGAAGCTTCTTTTCCGCGATCAGCTTGTCGGTGAGGATGCCGCAGCCGCCTTCCGCGAGAACCGTGACCTTCGCGCGTATCTCCTCCGACGCGAGATAGTTGCTCTTCTTGGCGCCGTTCTTGTCGAGCCCCTTCTCGCCCGTGCGCGCGCCGACTATGCGCCCGTCCTTCTCAACGAGCTCCGTGACCGCGTAGCCCGTGTAGAACTCCGCGCCCTCCTTCTGCGCTATCTGCGCGAGATAGGCCGTCACCTTCGTGAGCGACACAACAGGGAAGTCCTTCGAGCTCATCAGCTGCGGCACCCAGGGAATCTTCACGGAGAAGCCGCGCGTCATGTTGCAGCGGAACGACTCCTTCACCACCTTCGCCTCGCACGGCAGCTTCGCCACCTCCTCGTCGGTGAGCAGACCCTTGAACCCGCTTGGGTCTATGATGGCGCCGGAAAGGACATGCGAACCGGGCGAACGACCTTTGTCAAGCACCACGACGCGCGGCTTCTCGCCGCTTGCCCTGCGCCTGAGCGCGATCGCGGTGGCAAGCCCGGCGGGCCCCGCACCTATGACAAGTATGTCTGTTTCAATCATCTGCCTATCTCCGAGTGACGATTTATTTTACCATATTCCGCCGCGAATTGCGAGAACGGCTTGCAGAGCGGAGAACCTCGGGCGAGCGGGACGCCAGAAGCCCCGCGCCATGCAGGGTGAGGGTGGCGTCCACCGTGAACGGCATTCCGCTGCCCTTCAGCACCCACTTCGCGAACCCGCCCGTGGCCACAAGCCGGAAGTCCGTGGAGAAGTTCGCCGCGAGCGTGCCCACTATCTCCCGCACCATCCCCCTGTATCCCACGTACGCGCCGAAGCGCATCGCCTCCTCAGTGGACCTTCCGATGCGCGGGCATCTCCCGCCCAGCTTCATGCGCGGCAGCTTCGCCGTGCGCTCGTAGAGATAGTCGCGCATGAGCGGGAACCCGGGCGCGATCACGCCTCCGCGCCACATGCGGTCTGCCGTGACGGCTGCCGCGGTGAACGCAGTTCCGAAGTCGCACACCACCACCGGCGCGCCGTAGCGGTCAACCGCCGCCGCGGCGTCGGCAAGGCGGTCCGCGCCAATCGTCTCGGGACGCGGATAGTCTAGCCGCAGCCCCAGCAGAGGCGGCGCCACCTGAGAGAAAAGCTCGTGCGTTATCGGCACGAAGGGGAGTGCGAGCGTCTTCGCGAGGCGCCGCCACGCGGCATCGGCCTTCGGCACCACAGAGAGGTAGGCCATTGCGCACGCGCCGGCGGACGCCATCGCGCGCACCTTCGCAGACGCGCCCGCGAAACCGTCGTCGCAGTGCGCAACGCAGGTCACGCGGCCGTCGGACCATTTGCCGACGGCCGTGGAGGTGTTGCCCACGTCAACAACGACAAGCTTCATCGCAAGTCGCCCTTTTCTATTCAAGCGTATGGCGACCAATGGACTCAAGATACTTGATGCAGTCGGCGGGGCGGTCGGTCTGGATCATCGTGGCGCCCTTGTCAAGACACCATCCCCAGGAGCCCTTGGCGTCGCCACCATGCCCGCGCTCGTCGGTGTGACCGGCGCAGAGAGAGTCCCAGAGCGTGTTTATCCAGATGCGCGGGCCGGCCTTGTCCTTGGCAAGCGCATCAAGAACGTCGATGGGCTTCTCTGCCTTGAAGCAGAGCTCGTAGGCGATCGGCTTGCGGGCCTGGGTCTGCCAGTCGTTGAACTTCTCCATCGCGCCCTCGCGGTTGATCCAGATGATGGGCATGAAGCAGAGCGAGCCGTTCATCACGTCGTCCCAGCTCTTGCCAAACGTCGCCTTCACCTGCGCGGGCGACATCTCGCCCTTGAGAATCACGTACTTCTCCATGTTGTTGCGCTTCACGCATTCGAGTATCTCGGTGGGCCAGAAGCGGAACTTGTCGATGTTTATGAGGATCTTGCCGCGAGCGATCTCAAAGGCCTCTTCGAGGGATAGCACTTCGTACTTCGTGACCTTGGCGTTCTTGCCGCCCTGGTTCTCCCTGAGATGGAACTTCTTGATCTCGGCGAGGGTGTGGTCGGCCACCTTGCCCTTGCCTTCGGTGACGCGGTCGAGCTTGCGGTCGTGAAGAAGCACGAAACGTCCGTCCTTGGTGCGGCACACGTCGAGCTCCACGATGTCGGCGCCGTGGTTGATGGCGCCAATGATGGCGTCGCGCGAGTTCTCTGGGTAGTGGCGCCAGTCGCCGCGGTGCATGGTGACGAACACGTAGTTGCGGTCGTTGCCGTCGAGCTTGGCGCGGATCTTGTCGGCGCGGGTGGCGCCTTCGGCGGAGGCGCCGAACGCAAGCGCGGCGCACACGAGAGATAGCATGATCTTCTTCATTTGTCTTTTCCTCCTTGTGGGTTGGCTTTATTCTATCAGATTCTGTCGCGGTGCGCAATCGGCTTGGCTGTAACAACGCGGAATGCCAGTATCCAGTTCCGATTCCCAATTGGAAACATTGGCATTGGAACTGGCAGCACTTCCGAATTGGCAACATTCACATCTCATGGGGACGGTCCATGCAAGTTCATTCAATCGAGACGATGCGGTCGAATTCGCGCTGCGACATCTTCATGAGGAAGCTTTCGCCGCCTGAGATCACTTCGCCCGCGATGAAACGCTTCGTCTCTAGAAGTTCGTCCACATGATCTTCGAGCGTGCCAGCGCAGATGAACGTGTGCACGAACACCGTCTTCGTCTGCCCAATGCGGTGCGCACGGTCGGTCGCCTGGTTCTCCACCGCCGGATTCCACCACCTGTCGAAGTGCACCACATGCGTTGCGCGCGTGAGGTTGAGGCCGAAGCCGCCTGCCTTGAGCGAAAGGATGAACACATTAGGCTCGGCTGACGCGTTGAACGCCGCAATCTCCGCCTCGCGCTGCGCAGGCGAAAGCGAGCCGTGCAGAAACGGGAAGAGACGCCCGAACGTCTCCTGCAGATGAGCGCGGATCATCCGCCCCACCTTCGCGTACTGCGTGAAAACGAGGCACGACTCGCCGCCATCGAACATCTCCGCGAGCAGCTCGTCGAGGCGCGCGAGCTTCCCTTCGCCGTCGCAGACGAGCTTGAGCTCCGTGAGAAGCGCAAGCATGCGCCCGCGCGACGACTCGCCACCCGCTACGTCAGTGCGATACGACGCAAGCGCCGTCTCGTACTGACGACGCTGCTCAAACGAGAGCGGACAATACTCGCGCACCTCCCTCTTCTCGCCCAGCTCCGCCGCCACGCCAGGATCCGTCTTGAGCCTTCGAAGCATGAACGGCTCAAGCACATGCCTCAGCCGCGCCGCCGCCCCTCCCTGAGAGTCAGTGCGGATCGACTTCGTGAAATCCTCCTCGAAACTCTTCCGTTCGCCAAGAAGCCCAGGATTCAATATCTCCTCCAGCGACCACAGGTCGTTCGCGCTGTTCTCGAACGGCGTTCCCGTGAGCGCCACCTTTACCGGAACGTCCAGGGCGCGCGCGGCCTTCGCGGCGCGCGTATCGGGATTCTTGACGGTCTGCGCCTCGTCCAGAACGAGTGCCGAGAATCCTACGGACGCGAGATCGGCGAAGTCGCGCACGAAAAGCGAATATCCCGTAACCACCACGTCGGCCGCCTTGCACGCGCGGCGCAGCGTGCCGCCGATAGACCTCTCGCCGCCCTGATGCAGCAGCACCTTCAGCCCAGGCGCGAAACGCCTGAACTCGCGCGTCCAGTTCGTTGTAACGGAAACAGGCGCCACCACCAGCACGGGACGCGTCTTGAGACTCAGAATAAAGGCAATGGCCTGAATCGTCTTGCCGAGGCCCATGTCGTCCGCAAGGCACGGACCAAACCCCCACCTCGCCAGGAACGCTAGCCACGAATACCCTCTCTGCTGATAGTCGCGCAGCGCGCCCTTGAGTCCATCCGGCGGTGGCAGTATCTTGAACTGCTGCTCGCCGCGCAGTTCGTTGAGAAGGCCACGCAGCCACCCGTGCGCACTCACCTTCGCCACGCGCAGTCGCCCTGCACGCCCCACGCCGAATGCGAACGACGCCGCCTCGCGCATGGTGAGCTTCTTCGACTTCGTGGCCTTGATCGCGCGCATCGCCTCGCGCAGCACATTGCGGTCCACCTCGATCCACCTGTCGCGGAAGAAGACGAGCGAACTGCCCTGGTCGAGAAGGAACTGCAGCTCCCTCTCCGTCACCTTCTCACCGTCAACGCGAATCGTCAGCTTCGCCGCCACCTTCTGCGATGCGGCGGGCGAAGCGCCTTCTGCCCCGCCGCCTCCCTTCGGCGATGCTGCCGGCGAAAGGTCGGCCTCGGCCGTGAGGTGCTCACCAGTAACGCCGTCCGGCATGTCAACTGCGAAGCCTGCTGCCGAGAGGACCTGCGCTCCCGTGCGCAGGAACGCCTCGGCCTCCGAAAGCGTGAGCGGCGCCGCGCCGCCGCGCATCCCGCCGAGCGGCGGGAAGAGAGCGGCGGCCTGGCCTAGCGAAACGAGGCCGAGCCGCGTGACGGGAGGGGCGGCGAGCGTGAGAAGCCACGGCGAATCAGCATTGTGCGGAGGCACGAGGGCGAAACGCAACGCGGCGCGGTCGGCAGCCGACACCACAAGCGGCGCGCGCCAAGCCTCTAGATCGCGCGCGAGAGCAAGAGCGCTCTCGCGATCGCTCCACCTAAGGCGTCCTGAGTCGCTGCGAAGAGCCGCCACCCAGGCATCATGCACGGTATCGTGCGCCGAATCGTCCGCCTCCAAGACAGTACGATGGGCTCGGCGCGCCAGCTCGTCGACGCACCACTCAACAAAAACCCTTTCGCGCGGAGTGCAGTCAGGAACCTCCGCCACAGCACGCCATCGCGCCGCAAAGGCGCCGTCCTCCTCTTTGATCGAAGGCAGGTAGCACCCGGCGGCGATAATTCGGGCTGCGGAACGGAAAAGCTCCGCCGCGCGCAGCGTGTCTCCACCGAGAAACACGCCGCGCTTGAAGCGACGCACGCGAACGTCAGAGAGGAACATCAGCAGGTTCGGCGGCGTTGGACGCAAAAGCGAATCGTCTTCAGCTTCTTCAAAACCATCCGCATACCACACAACCTCGCGCACAGCGGTCGCAAGCGCCTCGCCGCGCAGTGGCTTCAAGTCGCCGCCTTCGCCCGCCTCGGCACGAAACGCGGCGCGGCCATCATCGGCAATCTCGACGTGCAGCTCAAACATGACTCCCCGCGAATGCCTTCTCGCAGGCATCGCGCAGAGCAGCCACGCCGAGCGCCATGTCGGCCATTTTGAAGAGGTGGCTGCCGGCCACAAACTGGTTCGCGCCAGCCGCTGCGGCCAGCACTCCTGTTTCGGCGTTCACGCCGCCGTCCACCATGATGTCGAGCTGGGGACGCAACGCGCGCGCCTCGGCTATCTTCGGCAGACACTCCTTGATGAACGCCTGCCCGCCGTAACCGGGATGGACGGTCATCACAAGCAGCTCGTCACACTCGTCCAGATACGGCATAACGCGCACTATGGGCGTCTCGGGATTGACGACAAGGGCCGCACGCGCGCCGAGCGCGCGGATGCGCGCAAGCACGGCATGCAGATCGCAGTCGGCCTCGATATGCACCTGCACTGTCTGCGCGCCGGCGGAGACGAACTTCTCGAGATAAAGATCTGGCCGCGTCATCATCAGATGCACATGACGGTAGAAGCCAGGCTCCACTCGCCTGCACATCTCCACCACTGCTGGACCGAACGAGAGATTCGGAACGAAGTGGGCATCCATCACATCAAGGTGAAGTGCGTCTGCGCCAGAAGAGGCGGCGCGCGAGACGTCCTTTGCAAGGGCGCCCTGGTCGGCCGCCAGAAGAGAGGGAAGTATCTGTATGCGCATAGTTGTTCCCTTCTCCGCCACAAAGGCTATTCCATGATGAGACGCACGGGGCCGACGAGACCGGACTTCACGAGCTTGGTGCCTTTGCCGCAGCAGGGAATGCTCGTCCATGTGGGACGCTTCGCCACGTCGTTGTCGCCCACAAGACGGTTGATCCACAGGTCGCACACCTCCACCTCGAGCTCGTTCATTCCCTCGCGCACGAACTTCGTGACATCAAGGCGATAGGGCTCGAAGCAGACGCCGCCCGCGTACTTGCCGTTCACCTTCACCTTTGCGGTCACCGCCACGTCGCCAAGATCGAGCACAACGCGCGCGCCCGGCTTGCCGCAGCGGAACTTCGTGCGGTACGTGATGCGGCCAGAGTAGTGCTTCACGGCGGAATCATCCGAAGTGGAGAGATCGAAGAGCCTGGACGTCTTCAGAGGACGCGACGGACCGCGGTGGAGGGCGTCGCTCTGGAACTCGAGCGTCCAGGGTCCGGCGATCTCGATGGGCGCCTTGGCTGGCACTGCTGCGTTTCCGGTGCGTCCCGCGGCGTCCTTCGCGAACACCACGAACACGCTTCCATGACGTGCGAGCGAGAGGTTGACAAGCGTGCGCCCGTTTTCGAAGCGCCAGGTGTCGGCCTCGCGCATCTCGCCGGTTGCTGCGTCCCACAGCTCGGGCACGCGCCCGCTCACGCGGAACGACACATCCACTGACGGAGCTGGCTTCCCGCCGAAGCAGGCCACAAAGTAGATTTCTGCATTGGGCATCGTGCGGTGCGCGTGGATGAGGTGGCTGCGCCCGTCGTGCAGAAGGTCCGTCTCGACGCCGCGCATGGCGAACGCCTCGTCCATCGAAAGGCCCCAGGCGATGGTGCCCTTGCCGCGGCGGGCGCTCTTCACGGTCTTTCCGTCCACCTCGCCCCAGAGACGGTCGGCGATTTCCTTCACGCGCGCATCGGCCTGCGGCTGGCCCGCGAGCGAAGGAGAGCGCAGCGGCTTCGGACCCATCACGAACGCTCCTGCGTGCACAAGCTTCTCGATGCGGGCAAGCAGTTCGGGGCGCATCGTCTCGAGCTTCGGAAGCACCAGCACCTCGTATGTGGTGCCATGCGGCAGCACGATGCGCCCTTTCGCGTCCACGCCCGCCGTCTCGCGCAGCACCTCGGCGTTGATGTAGTCGAGCTGGCGGCCGCGCGGCACGGGGGGATCCATAACGCCAGTCATCTTCGGCACGTCCTCGCCGATGAAGTATGCGGCGTCGGCAACGTTGAGTCCCTGCTGGAGCATGTAGCCGGTTCGCTTGAGGTAGCCGGTGAAGAGATCGAAATGCTCAAACCATGTGTTGTGGCGGTTGAACTCGTTGCCGAACCAGGCGATGAAGCCAGGTGCGCGGTCATCGGGCTGGTGGATGTAGAGATGCAGGATGGTGGCGTTGATGCCGTCCGCGAAGAAACGGTCGGTGCGCGACTTGAGGTCCATCGGCGTACGTGCGTATGGACGGCCGCCGCAGGTGTTGGATTCGGCCCATATCTGGCGCTTGCCGTAGATGTGGCCGCAGCTTGAGGCGGCGCGGTTCTCGATGTCGCCGAGCGAGCCCTCGCTCCAGAACTCGCCGCCAATACCGTCCGACTGGCCGCCGTACTGCAGGAACTCGCCGGGAAAACCCCAGTGTCCGTAGCATTCAAGCCATGTGCGCAGGCCATGGTGGTTGCTCGCTGCGCGCAGGCCGCCCACGTAGGAGTACGCGACTTCATCGGCGATGAAGCGGCGGAGGTCCCAGAGGAAACGGTTGGAATCGGCGCGGCTAGCAGCGGGCATTCCAAAGAATGCGGGAAGATACGGAGTGGGGTCGTAGCCGAAGGAGGCCTTGAAGCGAGCGGCAAAGTCGTCCGTGAAGTTCTGTCCGCCCATTTCGTAGCTGTCGAGCACCGTGTGGCGTATGGCCTTGCGGTGGGCGGGCGGCGTGCGGGCGAGGATCTTGCCGAGGTAGGCGTCGAAGTGAGCGGCCACATGGGCACGGCTCATCTTGTCCACCTCGTATCCCGTGGCTTCGGGATTTGCGGGACCGTTCTTCGTGCCGGTGGGAGCGGCGGCGAAGCGGTAGATGACCCACTTGCCGGCGGGCACCTGCCAGTCGAGCGCGCCGTCAGCCGCCACCTTGCCACGCAGCACAACGGCCTTTGCGGGATCGAGCGCGGTGCCGGGAGCGTTTTCGGGCTCGGCAGGCCACTGGTATTCGTTCCACATCGGCAGCGGGCTTTCGAACATCTTCGCGAGCGTCTTCTCGTATGCGCGCGCCACGAGCGGCGCGCCGCAGACTGCAACGGATGCGAATCGGGACTGGTGGCGGCCCTGAGGCGCCACTGTGACACGGAACTTGTTCGCCGTCACAGGCGCGAAAGAGGCGAGAATGGGCGCGTGAGGGGCAAAGCCAACATTGCCTGAATGGTTCACACGGCTGAACGGCATGTCACACAGCGTCTTCCATGCGCCGTTCTTGTCCGCAGCCTCCACCTTCACGCGGCCAGCTATCTTACCATCGATGAAAGCGAGTTCGGCCGACTGCGCGGTGAACGGCGCTTGGGATGCCAACTCCACCACGAGCGGTTTCCCGGCTAGCTGCAAAAGAGAGTCGTTGACGTCCTTCGTCTCAATTCTGTCGGCGAAGCCAGCCGGCATGGGATATGCCACGGCAAGGACGTCGCGGCAGTCCTCGGCAGGCGCACACTCAAACTTCGGCGCGGGCAGCTTCACGCCCGACCTCGGACCCTCCACCACCACGCTGCTCGCCACTAGGCGGCGCATCGCCTGTTCGGGCTTCACCCAGGGTCCGCCGCTCTGGCTCCACCCGGGCGAGTTGAACAGCCCTATCTCGATGTCGAGCGCGCTCGCCGTCTCGAACGCCGTCGCGAGAGCCTTCTCCCATTCTGGGGAGAAGGTCTTCACCGGACCCTGCTTGTTTCCGCCGCCGCCGATGTCGCCGATGTAGGCGCGGTCGATGCCGGCGCGCTTCATCGCCTGAAGGTCTTTCTTCACGCCCTCGCTGGTGACGTTGCCGGCCATCCAGTACCAGTATGCGCCGGTGCGCACCTTGCCGAACGGGTCGCGGAAGTCGGCCGCCATCTCGGCGTATGCGGGATTGGTGGGCTTCTCGTTGGTGGATTCCGGCATGTCGTGCGAGAAGCGTCCGGGCGACATCTCGCCCGCGCAGACGCCGGCAAGCGCGGCGGCCGCAAACAACGAGTAAGATCTTTTCATGTCAATTCTCCTTTACGCCTTCTTCATCTGCGGGAACAGGACGACGTCGCGAATCGAGTCGCAGCCGGTGAGCAGCATCACGAGACGGTCAACGCCGAAGCCGAGTCCGCCCGTGGGCGGCATGCCGCACTCAAGAGCGGAGATGAAGTCTTCGTCAATCTTCTCGGTGTCATCGCCTGCCTGATGCTCAAGGGCCCTGCGCTGTTCAAGGGGGTCGTTCTGCTCGGTGTAGCCAGGGCACAGCTCGCGGCCCGCGATCACGAACTCGAAGACGTCCACGAGGGACGGATCGTCGGCGCACGTCTTGGCGAGCGGCACGAACTCGTGCGGGATGCGCGTGACGAACGTGGGCTGGCGGAGGTTGCGTTCGATGAGCTTGTCATAGACCTCGTGCGTGAGCATCAGCTCGGTCGTCACACCGTCGAGCTCGAGGTTCGTGTCGGTTTCGCGTCCCTTGGCCTTCGCCTTCTCGAGCTGTGTCTCGAACGGAAGGTCGAACCAGTCGTCGCCCATCAGCTCCTTCACGAGATCGCGGTATGCCACGCGGCGGTAGGGAGGCGTGAAGTCGATGATCTCCTTGTCGTCGCCGTACTCGATCTTGCGCGTTCCCACCACCGTGTCACAGAGGTGCGGCAGCAGGCCCTCCATGATGGCCTCCATCGAAGTGCGGTCTCCGTACGCCTCGTAGATCTCGCACACGGTGAACTCCGGATTGTGCGAACGGTCGATGCCTTCGTTGCGGAAGTCCTTGCCGAGCTCGAACACCTTGTTCATGCCGCCCACTATCAGGCGCTTGAGGTAGAGCTCTGGGGCGATGCGCATCACGCAGTCCTTGTCGAGGGCGTTGTAGTGCGAGAAGAACGGCTTGGCGGCGGCGCCGCCGGCCTGGTCCTGGAGGATGGGCGTTTCCACCTCGTGGAAGCCGAGGCCCCAGAGATATTTGCGGATCTCCATGATGAGGCGGCTGCGCATGAAGAAGCGCTGGCGGCTCTCGTCGTTCGTCATGAGGTCCACGTAGCGACGCCTGTAGCACTCCTCCTGGTCGGCGAGGCCGTGGAATTTCTCGGGCGGCTGCTCGAGCGCCTTCGCGAGCATGGCCCATTCCTGCACCACCACGCTCTTCTCCCCCTTCTGGGTGGTGAAGAGCTCGCCCTCAACGCCGACGATGTCGCCGAGGTTGAGCAGCTTGAAGCCGGCGAACATCTTCTCGGAAAGGACGTCGCGCTTGAATATGAGCTGGAAGTGGTCGGTGCCGTCGTTGAGCGTGCAGAAGTTCATCTTGCCCATGCGGCGGATCATAAGCAGCCGGCCAGCCACGCGAACCTTCTTTCCCTCCTCGAACGTCTCGCGCACCTTCGCGAGGTCTTCATGCGGATAGGCGTGCCCGTACGGGGTGAAGCCAAGTTCTGCGAGCGCCTTCATGGACGCGATGCGGTTGTCGCGGTACTCGTTTGTATTCTGTTCCATTTTTCTTCGCTTTCGATTGCAATCTCTACGCCTTCGGCGGATCGGGCAGTATTCCCTTATCCAGCAGGTCCTTCACTATCATCCTTGCGTCCGCCTCGAAGTCGCCCTTCACGAACCATTTCAGCCACTTCTGCTCGTTTGTGAACATGTCCTTGAGCCTCATGCCTCTCTTCTGCCCGAAGTTGACGCAAAGCTCGCCGTTGATCCACCTGAAGAGCCCCCTGCGGTCGGCGTTGAGCGGATCGTGGGGGACGAGATACTCGTCCATCGCGGCCGTAGTCCTTGGCAAGTCGGGGTACTTCTCCATCTGGGCCTTGAGCACGTCGAGCGTCGCGCGCGCGTCGGCTTCCGCGCCATGCGCGCCCTCATGGGCGCGGCCGCAGTAGAAGCGCACTGCGGCCGTGAGGTCGCGCGGCTCCATCTTGTGGTAGATGCGCATCACGTCAACATGGCGGCGGCGGCTCTCTCCGAAGTTGCGTCCGGCGCGGGCAAACTCCTCTTCGAGGCAGGGAACGTCGAAACGGTCGGAGTTGAATCCGGAGAGGTCGCAGCCGGCGAAGAACGCCTCAATCTCGTCGACCTTGTCGGCGAACGTGGGGCAGTCCTTGACGATCTCGTCCGTGATGCCGTGTATGGCCGTGGTCTCGGGCGGAATCTTGACTCCAGGATTAAGAAGCCAGCACTTGGAGGTCTCCGTGCCGTCCGGCTCGACGCGTATCGCGGCGAGTTCGATTATGCGGTCCTGGCGCGGGTTGACGCCTGTCGATTCAATGTCGAAGACCACAAGCGGGCGGTCAAGCTGCAGCGGGAAACTCATCTTTGCAAGGTGTCCTTTTCTGGAAGCGCGTCAGCGCGCAATGCGGTAGCGCAGGGTCTCGCCTGCGGCGTGACGGCCTGAGACCGGCACAAGCACGAAACGGTCGTTCACCACGGCGCGGGGCACGTCCTTGCCGTCGGCGTCAATGAGGCGCGTCCCCTTGGGCGGCGTATCGGCAAGCACCATCACGGGGCGGGCGCTCTTAACATCGGCGAGCTTGCCGAAGTTAAGCTCCTTCAAGAACGTGATCTTGACTTCATCCCCATTTATCTCCGTCTTGAGCGTGCGCCGCTCGGCGGGGAAATTGACGCTCTCGGCCGGATCGCCGTAGAAGGCCACGATGTCGCGGTCCCAGAGGAGTCCCAACGCCGTTTGGTCGATGCCTGTGACCACGCCGCCGGTCACACCGGAGTCGAGCACCTCTGAATGTACTTCGATGAACTTCCGTGTGCTGGAACGCCCGTTGCCGAAGTCCTCGACCGCGATCTTTCTCGCCGGCAGCTCCGCATCCACCTGCGCAAGAGCCCAGAGAAGCATCTGGTTCTGCAGGTAGTACGCCTCGGCGAACGAGCAGCGCCCTTCCTCGAGGTGGCTCTTCACGCCCCAGCCCATGAAGCCGAAGAACGTCACGGCCGTGTAGCCGCACATCTGCTCCGCGCCGCCGGTGTGCATCCACGCCGTGGCCATGCAGGCCTTGCGGTCCACGTTGCCGATCAGGCAGTTTCCGGCCGCGAGGTAGATCTTGGGCGAGGCCTTGGTGACGGGGTATATGCCGCCCTCAGGGTTCATGAAGGCGAGGCGCGCCTCGCTGTCATGGCGGAGGGAACCTTCGTTTCTGTTGTAGATGATCTGCCAGTCATGCTGCGTGGCGTGTCCGCTAGTCACGAAGTAGTCAACGTCAATCGTGTTGAACGCATCTGCAAGAGCCTTTGCGGGGTTGCCGTCGGTGGGGACCTTCTCCACCTCGCCGCCCGGAAGCTTCCGCCAGAAGTCGTTCTTGTTGCCTTCGTTCGAGGCAAAGCCCGCGCTCCACCCCTTGACCGCGCCTTCCGAACCCATGCTCGTCGCGGCACGGCGAATCACCCTCTCGCGCGGCGCCTTGACGATGCGCATCGCGTCCGCCGCCTCGTATCCCGTGAGAATTCCCCAGAATGCGTCGCCGTACGGATCGTCGTCTATCCTGCGCAGCAGCTGCGCGGCGCCCACCACGAGGTCGCGGCCTGCGGTCTCGGGACGCGAGACGAAGCACACGTACTTGGGACGCGCCTTCTTCAACTCCGGCAGAATCGAATCGAGCTTCTCGTTGCCGTCGTACTCGAGGCGCGTCGCGGAATGCTTCGCCACAAGGGCGTCCGCAACCTTCTTCCACTCGGGATCCGCGTACGTTTCCTTCTCAACGGCAACCACGTAAGAGCCGAACAGCGCCTGACTGGCTGCCGCCAGGGCGAACAGAATCAAATTCTTTGCATTCATGTGTTGAACCCTATTTTTCCAAAGCCTTGACAAGAGCAGGAAGAATCTCGAAGAGGTCTCCGACGATGCCGAGATCGGCCACGCCGAAAATCGGCGCGTTGGGATCGGAGTTGACGGCTATGATCGTGTCGGCCCCGCGTATGCCTTCGAGGTGCTGTATCGCGCCCGAGATTCCAAAGCACAGGTAGAGGCGCGGCGCAACGGTCTTGCCGGTCTGGCCGACCTGGCGCGATACGGGGCACCACCCGGCGTCCACGCACGCACGCGAGCACGACACCTCGCCGCCCAGCAGCTCCGCGAGGCGGAAGAGGAGCTTGAAGTTCTCCTCCTTCTTGAGGCCGCGTCCGCCGGAAACGAGAATATCGTGCGCCGCTATGTCGATCGCCGCAGGATCCTTCACCTTGCGAACGAGCTTCGTCTGCGGCGCGATTAGCTTGAGCGCCTCGACAAGCACCTGTCCTTTCCGCTTTGGATCTGACGGCGCCTTCTTGAACACCTTAGGGCGCACGGTGGCCATCTGCGGGCGGTGGTTCGGCGTCATGATGGTGGCCATGATGTTGCCGCCAAAGGCCGGACGCGTCTGGTGGAGCAGCATCTGCATCACGCCCGTGTCCTTGTTCTCCGTCTCTGCCACCTTGAGCATCGTGCAGTCCGCCGTGAGACCGGTGCGCACCTTCACCGCGACGCGCGCGAAGAACGCGCGCCCCACGGCCGTAGCCCCGGCGAGCACCACCTCGGGCTTGTGCTTCACGATGAGCTGGCTCACGGCGTCCACATAGACGTTGGCCTCGTACTCCGCGAGCTCTGGAGCGTCCACCTTGTACACCACGTCGGCGCCTGCCGCCACGAGCGACTTTTCGGCCGTCTCGGGCAGGGAGCTTCCCAGCAGTACTGCACACAGCCTCGCGCCGCCGCCGCGCTGCGCCTTCAGCTCAAGTCCCTTCGCGAGCAGCTCGTATGCGACTTCCGCCACCGTTCCGCCGCTCTGCTCCGCAAACACCCAGATGTCGCGGTAAGACTCCACGTTTTCGGTGCCGTACACTTTCTGGCGCACTTCGCTGATGGCCTTGAACGGACACGCCTTCACGCAAGCGCCGCACGCCTTGCACGCGGAGGCGTCCACCACGGCGAGCTTCCCCGCCTTGTTCGCGCCCTTCGCCTCGACCATCGAGATCGCGCCGAAGCCGCACCCCTTCACGCACTTTCCGCAGCCCTTGCAGAGCTTTGGATCGATGAAAACCGGCGCGTCAGCCATTGCCCTTCACCAGACCTTTCTTCGCGAGGAAATCTACTATCGCCTTCGCCCCCGCAGCTGCATCGCCGCGCGCATCCACCTTCTCTCCGCCGCTCTTCGCGGGCGGCGGGAATATCGTGACCACCTTCGTGGGCGAGCCCTTGAGCCCGATTCGGATCGGATCGGCGTCAAGCGCCTTCTCGTCAAGCACCTTCACATCGGCCTTGGCGGCCTTCATCCAGCCCGCGAGCGGCGCGAAGCGCGGCGTGGAGGCCTCCTTGAGAACCGTCATCACACACGGGAACGAGCCCTCGATCACGTGTTCGCCGTCGTCCATGACCGTCGTCACTGAAAACGTCTTCGCGTCATCGCCGATGGAAAGCTCCTTCACGTACGTGACGAGCGGCACGCCGAGGAACTCGCTTACGCCGGGTCCGACCTGCGCGGTGTCGCCGTCGATTGCCTGCTTGCCGAAGAGGACAAGGTCGGGCGCCTTTCCGCCGCACGCCTTCTTGATCGCCTGGGCGATCGTGTATGAGGTGGCAAGGGTATCCGCACCGCCGAAGGCGCGGGACGACACCAGATACGCGTCGTCCGCGCCACGCGCCAGCGCTTCGCGCAGCACCGCCGTCGCCTGAGGAGGTCCCATCGAGACCACCGTCACCTTCGCGCCGACAAGGTCCTTCAGGCGCAGTCCCTCCTCGAGGGCGTATTCGTCGAACGGGTTGACGATCGACTCGACGCCCTCGCGCATGAGGGTGTTCGTCTTGGGGTTTATCCGGACGTTCGTGGTGTCCGGAACCTGCTTTATGCAGACGACGATATGCATGACAACAGCACGCTATTCTTTACTTGTCCACGCCGAAGCGGTACTCGGTGTGCGACTTGAACGTCTCGCCGGGCTTCAGCACGGTGGAGGGGAAGTCGGGGCGGTTGGGAGAGTCGGGATAATGCTGCGTCTCGAGCGCAACGCCGGCGAACTGGCAGAGGTGCTTGCCGGGCGTCTTGGCAGGAACGGTGTCGTCCATGTTCTGCGCGCCGTACATCTGCATGCAGGGCTCGGTGGTCCATATCTCCATCGTGCGGCCGGACGCGGGATCGCGCATCTTCACGGCCTGCTTGAGCTCGCCGGGCTTGCCGCGCAGCACGAAGTTGTGGTCGTACCAGTTGTCCATGGGCGCAAGCGACTTGTCGGCCTTCATGAGATCGGCCTTGGCGCCGATCGGACGAAGCTCCGTGAAGTCGAAGCCGGTGCCCTTGACGGGGGCGTTCTTGGTGGGAATCAGGCCGGGCGTGGTCTGCGTGTACTCGTCGGCGAAGATCTGGAGTTCCTGCTTGAGCACGTTGCCGCTCGCTTCGCCGGCGAGGTTCCAGTAGGAGTGGTGTGTGGGATTGATGACGGTGGTCTTGTCGGTGGTGGCCTCGTAGTCAACGGTCCAGGTGTTGTTCGGCAGCACCTTGTACGTGACCTTGCAGGTGACGGTGCCGGGGAAGCCCATCTCTCCGTCTTTGGAGACGTATGTGAGCTCGAGGCCCTGCACGAAGCCCTGGCGGATCGGGCGAGCCTTCCACACCTTCTTGTCCCAGCCTTCGGGACCGCTGTGGAGGTTGCAGTGGCGTTGCGTGGCCGCGGTCTTCTTGTCCTCGTTGATCGGCAGCTGACACACTTTGCCGTCGAGCGTGAACTTGCCGTCGGCGATGCGGTTGCCGTAGCGGCCGATGAGCGTGCCCATCGAGAAGCCGAGCTTTTCGTACTCGCCGGGCGTGTTCCAGCCGAGCGTCACGTCGGCGAGGTTGCCGAACTTGTCAGGCGCGTAGCAGCGCACGACGCGCCCGCCGTAGTCGGAGACGTCGAGGATGAGCCCGCCCATCCCGCGCAGGCGGTAGATCTTCACCTCGGTGCCGTCGGCCAGCTTGCCGAACGAACGCACGAAGCCGTTGCGCGGCACGAAACCGGAACGCGCGCGCTGCATGGGCGCACCTGGACGGCGGGGGACGACGGGGCGCGCCGCCGGGCTGGGCGCGTTTTGCGCAAGGCACGCACAGGCCGCAAGGGCCATGCAAAAAGCGATTGTTGACTTCTTCATGATATGCTTCTCCTTGTTGTTTCACTTGACTACGAAATTCACCATCCGCTTCGGCACGGCGATAACCTTCACGATCGTCTTGCCTTCCAGGAACTTGGCGACGTCTGGATTTGCCTTGGCGGCAGCCTCCATCTCGGCGGGCGTGGCCGCCACGGGCACCGTCACGCGGCCGCGCAGCTTGCCAAGCACCTGCACCGGGATCTCCACCTCGTCCTCTACGAGCGCCTTCGGGTCGAAAGACGGGAACGGCTCGTACGCGAGCGTGTTCGCGTGGCCGAGGAACTGCCACAGCTCCTCGCCGAGGTGCGGCGCGTATGGCGCAAGGCAGAGAACGAACTTCTCCGCCGCCTCGCGCGGCAGGTCCTTGCCTTCGCCGGCGAACTCGTTCACGAACACCATCATCGCGGAGATGCCGGTGTTGAAGTTCATGGTGGCGATGTCTTCGTCCACCTTCTTCACCATGGCGTTGAGCGTCTTGGCCTCGGCCTTCGTGAGGGCGCGGTCCACAATCGGCTGCTCGGTGACCATCTTGTTGACGCGCTTGAGGAAGCGGTAAACGCCCTCCACGCCCTTGGTGCTCCAGGGCTTCACCGCCTGCAGCGGACCCATGAACATCTCGTAGAGGCGCAGCGAATCGGCTCCGTAGTCGCGGATCACGTCGTCTGGGTTGACCACGTTCTTGAGAGACTTGGACATCTTCGCAGGGAACTCGGTGAGCAGCTCCTCCTCGCCGCCCTCCTCCGCGCCGTAAGGCTTGCCGTCTCGCCAGGCGATCTTGTCCATCGGCACAAGCACGCCGCGGCTCGTCTTGTACGCCATGCCGAGGATCATGCCCTGGTTGACGAGCCTCTGGAACGGCTCGTCCGTAGGCACGAGGCCAAGGTCGAATAGCACCTTGTGCCAGAAGCGTGCGTAGAGAAGGTGCAGCACCGCATGCTCCGCGCCGCCCACGTATAGGTCGACGGGCAGCCACTTCTTCAGCAGCTCGGGATCGGCGAAGGCGTTGTCGTTGTGAGGGTCGATATACCTAAGGTAGTACCAGCAGGATCCAGCCCACTGCGGCATTGTGTTCGTCTCGCGAACGCCCTTCTTGCCCGTGGCAGGATCGACAACATTCACCCATTCCGTTGCCTTTGCAAGCGGGGGTTCGCCGGTGCCAGTGGGCTTGTAGTCGGCAAGCTCGGGAAGAGTGAGCGGCAGATCCTCTTCGGGGACGAGCGTGTTCGTGCCGTCCTCCCAGTGGATGACGGGGAACGGCTCGCCCCAGTAGCGCTGGCGGCTGAAGAGCCAGTCGCGCAGCTTGTACTGGGTCTTCGCGTGGCCAACGCCCTTCTCCTCAAGCCACTCGATCATTGCAGGGCGCGCCTCCTCAACTGAAAGCCCGTTCAGGAAGCCGGAATTGACCATTACGCCCGTCGCGATGTCGGTGAAGGCGGCATCTCCCGTGAAGGGTACGCGGGGCTCTTGAAGCGGCGAGAGCGCCGCTTCCCCGAGTGCCCCAGTCGGGGAAGCGACACTCTTGTCGCTTCCCGCCTGCCCGCGCGGCGCCACCACCTGGTAAATCGGCAGGCCGAACACCTTCGCGAAGTCGAAGTCTCGCTCGTCGTGAGCCGGCACGGCCATGATGGCGCCTGTGCCGTAAGTGGCAAGCACATAGTCGGATATGAAGATCGGCAGCGCCTCGTCGTTCACGGGATTCACGCCCGCCACGCCGTCAAGCCTCACGCCCGTCTTCTCCTTGTTGAGCTCGGTGCGCTCAAGGTCGCTCTTCGACGCGGCCTTCTTCTGGTATGCCCTCACCTCGTCGGCATTGGCGATTCTGCCTTCGGCAAGCCATTTCTCCACGAGCTTGTGCTCAGGCGAAAGCACCATGTACGTGGCGCCGAAGAGCGTGTCGCAGCGAGTGGTGTACACGGTAACAACCACCGGGGGCTCTGGTGCCCCCGTGCCCCCGCCCATGGTATATTTTATCTTGAAATCGACCATTGCGCCGGTGGACTTGCCGATCCAGTTGCGCTGCATCTCCTTGATGCCCTCGGGCCAGTCGAGAGTGTCGAGGCCGCTCAGAAGCCGTTCGGCGTACTCTGTGATCTTGAGCATCCACTGACGCATCGGGCGGCGAATCACAGGGTGATTTCCACGCTCGGAGCGCCCGTCGATAACCTCTTCGTTCGCGAGCACCGTGCCAAGGGCGGGGCACCAGTTGACGGGCACCTCGGCGACGTATGCGAGGCCCTTCTTGTAGAGCTGCTCGAATATCCACTGCGTCCACTTGTAGTACTTGGGGTCGGTGGTGTTCACCTCGCGGTCCCAATCGTACGAGAAGCCGAGCGCCTGGATCTGGTCGCGGAAGCGGTCCACGTTCTTCTTCGTGGTGACTGCGGGGTGGGTACCGGTCTCCACGGCGTACTGCTCGGCGGGGAGGCCGAAGGCGTCCCAGCCCATCGGGTGCAGCACGTTGAAGCCCTTCATTCGCTTGTAGCGGCAGAGGATGTCGGTAGCGGTGTAGCCTTCGGGATGGCCCACGTGAAGACCTGCGCCGGAGGGGTACGGAAACATGTCAAGGCAGTAGAACTTGGGCTTTGCCGCCGTGGACGCATCGTCCAGCGTCTTGAACGTCTTGTTCTCAATCCAATACCTGCGCCACTTTGCCTCAATGGCGCCATGATCGTATTCGCTCATTTTTCCTCTTCTTGAATCTACTCGGAATAGATGGAGTTCTTGTTCAGCATTTCGGCCGTATCATAGTAGGCGGGTTCGCCGTCGAGACGGTACTTGTACCACACCGGCACGCCCGGGAAGTCGCCCCAGCCATAGAACCAGCCGGGCGAGTTGCGGGAGTGGGGATCCCAGATGTCAATCGTGGCGGTGAAGTCGTCGTCGAAGGAGTCGGGACCGAACACGAACCAGCGCAGAGGCAGGTAGAGCGACTGCACCTCAGCGTCGCCGTTGCGCAGCGCGCCCACGATCTTGAAGGTGACGCTTGTCCACGCAGGCGAGTAGAGGTTGTAGTCGATGCTGGAGCTTCCCGGCTCCAGGCCGAGCAGATGATCTGGCTTGCGGGCCACGTTTGTTATCCTGTTCGTGATCATCATCGTCACGGTAACGCGGTCATTGGTGTAGACAATGTCATTGCCCAGATCGTAAATCGGCTGCAAGACGGGCTGCACCGGGGCAGAGCCGCCGCCCATGCCGGACTTGAACACCCAGCCGTCCTGGGTGGGGTCGATGTCGAGCCAGTACATGTCCTTGAGTTCAAGCATGCCCAGCTTCTGGTTGGAGAGGCTCCAGTCCTCGGCCATGTAGAGTCCGCCAGAGTCGTCCTTGTCCCCCAGCCAGGCCATCACTGCGGGGAAGTACGGGTCGCTGGCGTCCATGCCGAGATCGGCCACGTCGCTTCCGGCCTCCGCCTTTGCGTACACCGTCACCGTCTCGTTCACGTCGGGGAGATGAAGCGTCCAGGTGTGGTTGTCGGCTCCGCGGTCGCCGCGGCCCTTCGCCTCGGCCACAACAACGCCGTTGGTCGTCACCTCGCCCATGCGCCACCACTTGTCGGTCGTGTACACGATGTTGGTCGAGGTGCCCTTGCGGATGATGAAGACCTCGCTGTCCTTAGTCTTGTTGCCGATGGCCTGGTGGAGGTGGCCGCCCAGCACGGTGGCGTAGATCCACACGTTCGTTCCGTTGGGCTTGAGGAACCAGTTGGCGTCGATTATCTGGCGGGTGTCGTCCTCGAACTTGTTGAGCTCGGACGCAGTGGAGACGAGCACGTTCGTCCAGCACGACGCATCCTCGCCGTGGCTCTTGAACACGCCCAGCGTCTTCGGCGTGTCGTCGCAGCCGACGAAGAACCACTGCGCGCCTGGCTCGACGGAGAGCACGTCGTTCAGCATGTTCGTGCCGGAGCCCCACCACTCCCAGCTCGTGCCAGCGTAGGGGTTCGTGCCCTGCACTATGATCTGGTGCTCGATCACGCCGCTCGGGCGCACAAGCTCGATGCCGTAGGTGCTGGAACTGTAGAAGTTGCCGCCCCTGGCGAGACTGAGCATGTTGCAGGTGTCAACGGAGAGCGTATCCCACGTGCCATCGGCTGCCGCAACGCCGCTTATGACGCCCTGGCTGTCGCGCGTGCCCGCAGCGGGGCTGCGCAGAGCCACCACCGTGTAGTCGTTCGTCCAGTCCTTGCCCATGCAGGTGCCGAGCTTGGGATTGGGGTTGATCTTCGCGTCGTAGTAGCCGAACCGCGCAATCGATCCCCTGTTCAGGCGCTTGACGCCGTCGCTTCCCGTCACGATCGTGTTCGCGACGACGTTTATGTACCAGTTGGAGAGGTCGGCGCCGCGCGGCACGGCGACCTCGATGAACTGCTGCTTGGCGTCGTCGTTGGACATGCTGTTCCCGGCGTCGTCGCAGATGTTCACCTCGTTGATCCACGCGCGCTTGGGCGAGATGGTGTCCAGAATGGTGTAGCCGGCGAAGCCCTGGCTTCTATACGTCTCGTTGAGGTCCCTGATGCCCCAGTACCAGTCGGGCACGGTCCAGTCCAGGCTGTCGAGGCTGTGGCGATGCTTGTTGCCGTCCTTGTCCTTGAATTCGCACCACAGATAGTACTGCCACACGTTCTCCGGGTAGAAGGAGCTGGGCGTGTCGGCCGGGGAAATGATGCTGTCGGGGGTATTGTAGGTGGAGCGGAACGTGAGCGTGCCGGGAATGCGGTCGAGGCGCACCGCAGCCACATGGTTGCTCCAGTTCGCATAGCCCCAAGGCGAAATGCCGCGCTTGAACGCCGCGTACACGACAAGGCTCGAGTCATCCAGCTGGTCGCTCATCTGCTGCGGCTCGATTGTGCACTGGAGGCCCCAGCTCTCGCCGAGAAGCGGCTGCTCGCTGAGGTCGGTGACGTTCGGCACCACCTTGGCGGGGATGTCCACTAGGCCGGAGCGGAACGGACGCACGTTGCGGAACACGATGCGCGGCTGAATGGGCTCGCCAACGGATATCTCGTCGATAAACACGCGCTGGAGCGGCGTGGCCTTTGGCTTCTCCCAGTCGGCCGAGGACGAAATGCTGGGGCTGCGCCCGTGGCGCGAGCCGGCCACCTCCAGGCGTATGGCCTTGAACTGCGACGTGTCGTCGGTCGTGGCCCACGAGAACGTCTGGTATGTGGTGTTGGTGATCTCGAAGTCCGTGATGCGCTGCCAGCTTTCCGGCGCCACCACCTGGTCGTCGTCGGGCTCGAACGAACCGTAGAGCGTCACCCACGAGCTCTTGCGGTTGGCCGCAGTGTCGAACGTGCGGGCGCGGAAGCTCACGCTGCCGATGCCGTTCGTGAGCGGCGGGCACTGCACGAAGGAGTTGTTTGCGGCGTATGCGGCGAGATTCGCCTGGTCGGTGAGGCCGATGCCCTGCGCGGCCTCGGTGTTGTTGTCCGAATTGAGCGCCGAGAAGTTGAGCGATCCGGAAATGCCGTCCGGCGAGTCGAAGAGATATGCAAAGCGCTTGTCGGCGGTGTTCCAGCCGGCGGTGTGGAAGTTCCAGGCGTACCACGAGCGCATGTCGAGGGCGGGCTCGTCGTAGCAGTAGGCGCTCTCGATCATGATCTGGCCATAGTTGATGTCGCGGGTGGGAAGGGTTTCCGTCTCGCGGCAGTGCCTGATCACCGACTCGTCCACCACAAGACGCACAAGGCCGTGCACCGGCGCGCGGAAGCTCATGTAGTGCGTGAGAGTGCCCCTCTGGCGCGCGGTGGCGCTCATCGCCGAGAAGTCGAAGTTAGTCACGGTGGTCCAGTTGTAATTCGACGACGGGTACGTGGTGAGGGACTCGCTCACGCCGCCCACGCTCGTCAGGTTCGTGCACACCTGCAGAAGCAGCTTGGCGTGCGAATCGGCGTTGCGGTAATTGGCGCTGAACATCGAGATGCCGTTCTCAAGGTACGGCGAGCGTATGCCCATGGCGTACTCCTCCACGCCGCGGCTCGGCTGCAGATGCACAAGCTTCGTACCGGCGACGTTCGTGACCACGCCGCACATGTACACCCACCTGCCGGACTGGCCGTTGTAGTAGGCAAGGCCGGGATAGTCCGGCGCGCGCCAGCTGCTGACCTCTAACTCGTCCACCACGACGTCCGTGCGCACGTCGTCGTACGAGTTGCCGCCGGTGCGCAGACGCACCTGGTAGTTCGGCGACACGCGCGAGACGAACTGGAACACGTTGGTGCCGAAGCTGTTTATCGTCATTTCCTGGCCGCTGGGCTGCCAGCCGTTTCCGCCGGTTGCGCTCTTGAACTCAAGTCTCACCGTCTGGTTCGTGGGCAGCGTAGCCTCGAGATTCGACTTGCCGCCCGGAGTTATGGAAAAGCTCGGATCGAACGTCCATCTGTCGCGGTAGAACGCCCAGTCCCCGCTCTCCAGACCGCCCACATACGAGCCGGCAGTGTTGATTTCCACGGTCGTTCCACTGACTATCAGAGGATGCTTCTGCATAGCCATGAACGAAGCCATGCAGTCCGTGGAGCCGACGCCATACGTTCCCTTTGAGAAAGCATTCTGCGTGTCGGTAATCTCGACAAGCGTCTTCAGATTCTTGTCCGCGCTGACAATGTCGCTTCCGTACCCCGAACTCAACACGCCGCGCAGACGCACGGTCGAGCCAGTCCTGTGTATGAGCAGATACGCATTGGAGCCGTTGGCTCTCGCCGATTTATTGCTGCCGCTCGGAACAAGATAGTTTCCGAAGCTGGTTATGGCTGTCTGATTTGGCCCCGGACGCGCGTATGCGGTGTTGTCGCTCACGGCAACGACGTTCGATGCAAGAAGCGTGGCAGTCATGCCACTCGACTTGGGAAGCCATTTGTATATCGCAGCGCACAGCTGCTCCGGCCCGCAGCGGGTTATCCGGAACTCGTAGCACCCAACGGTCGGGCGATAGTAGCCGACAAGCGAAACGGACGGCGTTCCGGGCGATATGTCCTTTGCGTTTCCAAGTGTGCCGCCTTCGTGTCCCATCGCGAGACGAGCGCTGATCGCGTAGTTCGTAAAGGAGGTGCCGTCCATATACCATGCGAAGTCCTCGAAGCGCGGCTCCTGCGCGACGCGCGCCTTGAACTTGACGGTGTCCACGCCCTTGGGCATGACGTCCTCCGTGAAGCCCTCCATTCCGATCCAACCCTGTCCGCGTCCCTCCATCTGGAGGGACATGTTGCCTTCCAGGCCGCGCACCGCGCGCACGAACTGCCCATGGCCGGCGGTCCAGCCGTTGGGGGTGCGGTGCTCGTCGAATATCTGGTTGAATGGATAGGTCTTGTAGTCGGTCGTGTCGAACGCCACGCGCCACTCGTCGCGCACGAAGGACGATGTGGCCCAGCCGCCCTCGCCGTCCAGACCCCTCAGCTCGTCGTCCATCACGAACTTCTGTTTCTTGTCCGATACGCCGATCGCGCCCATGCCGTTCCAGTTGGTGTGGCCCACGTAGCCGACGGTGGCGTCCGTCCAGGCGTTGAAGCTCTGGTACGCCGCATGGCAGATGCTGAACGAAAGGAGCTCGTCGTTGAACTCGATCAGCAGGTGCGTGGCCGCATCGTCCAGCCGGCACGAGATGTCGTTGTGGTAGCCAAGGCCGGCGGCGGAGGTGTATGGAATGTACGGCAGCTCCTTGAGGTCGCAGTACCAGGTGTTCGTGCGGCTGTGATAGCCGACGTCGACCCTGTTAGTGTACAACTGCTCGCCCTGGAAGTGGAAAGAGAACGTCTCGCCCACCATGTTCGTGGGCACGTAGTAGTGCGTGCGCCAGGTGTGGTCGCCCACCAGCTCCATGCGTATGTCTTCGCTCTTAACGCCTTCCGCGCCGTTGGTGGTCACTGTAGTGCACAGCTTCACCCACTTGTAGTCGCTTATGCCTTCGCGTATTCGCGTGAAATGATGGTTTCCAAGGGCCGGCGTCCGGAAATCCTCTGCGACTTCCAAACGATTGGTAACATACTTAATCTCTTCAGACCATGCAGTATTGGCACCGGGATTCTTTCCAAATACTGTCGCACTGTCATTTGCATAATCGCGAATCCTGTAGTATGGACAACTTGTCCTGGCCGTATAGTAATACTCCAAATCTCCAACTCCATCCGCAAGCTTTATGCCGGCCACAGAAACCAATTGCGTTATGGTGGAGTCTTCTTCAAACTCAATGTACGCAGAATCGGTAGCACTGTTGTTTTTATCCGTAGTAAGGGGAATGCTCTGCCAGTCATTGACTTTCTGGTCAAGATATCGCCACCGATACCAGAATTCGGGCTCGGACAATCTCAAATCCTGTGCTATCCCCTGAAAATTGGTCACCCATGAAAAATGGAGTTGCGTGTTAACCTTCTGGTCGGCATACGAAAGAAATGGTCTGTCAAAATCCCCTGTACAGCCAATAACGCTCGTCCCTCCAAGTTCCGGATCGTAAGAATCGCCGTATCGCTCCAGTTTGACTGTCGTAGGAGGATACGATGCAATGACGTTGTCAATCAATATAAGACCGGTGTTGTCAACGTTGGAGCCAGAATCTATTGCCGTGCGGCAAATCCTAAATCGCATGGGGCCATAGTAGTTAAACCGCGTGCGACATCTGTAATAACCCTCAGAGCTGCTTGACTTGACTGCCATCACCAGATTTGTAGTCTCGACAGTATTGGTTATCGAAGTCCCCTTGACATACAGAATCGTCATAGGAACCGTTTTCCATTCATAATAGTCATTCCACTTCTCGAAGGGAACTTCCTTATGGACATTCTCAAAGGAAACATTTCCTACTGCAATGGCCTCCTCCGTCAAATTAGTGCATATCTGCAATGCAATTGCCCCTTCTGAAGCATTGACATGCGAATTTACCGTGTCAAAATAAATTGTCCCAATTCCATCGGTGTAAAAGGGAGAGTAAACCCTAGCCTGCATTGTGTTGCGCATGACAATGGTTGCATTGGCTGCATTGTCATAGCAGTCAACCCATTCGCCGTCCTCGTCATACACATGATCTACCGAAGAGACACTCGGCTGGGCATAACGGGAATAGGGCAATGTATTACGATTTCGCGCTCCTACTTTAACATATCCCGCTCTACAATCCTCCAGTCGCCACAGCGGTTCATCTTCAGGACTGTAAAGGACGTGTTGGGTACCATGAAGAAGAAGCCCCGTGGTCGTCCTTCGATTGTCCAAAGCCGGTTCATGCGTCCAGTATGTAACATTTCGCGCCACACCATTGACTAGCACCGTCCTATTTGTGTCATAGTAGCCCTGGTACTCTATTCGCCCATTATTGACCGACCGTGAATCGTTGTTCATGAGGAGAATGCGGTCGTTCCCCATGTTTTGATAAGAAGCTGCCAGGGCGCGGCGCGGCGCGGCCGCGAGGCCGAGCGCCGCGAGCACGACGAGCATGGCGCGGAAGCCAACACCGCGCCGGCGCGTCCCTGCCGGGAAGAAGATGTTTTTCAGTCTGTTTTTCATGTCTGTTCCCCTGAAATCGGCCAATCGGCGCACTGTGCCCGCCGGAAGAGGGCACACTACACCTATCGTTCGGTCAAGATTTTACCATAATCTGACCGATGTGTGAATGAAAAAGTTTGGGAGTTTGAAAGTTTGAGCGTCAGGTTCTCAACCTGGCCACTCAGCGCTCCTGAAGGTCGGTATACACGCCGCTGCGGTAGGAGAGCTCGTGGCCGTCGCAGAGCTTCTGCGTTAGCTTCTCGAGGTTGATGGAGCCTTTTTCGGGCACGAGGAATCTCTGCACATGGCCGTCGACGAAGGCAACGTGGCCTGCCCAGTGGCCGACCTTCTGCTTGTGGTTGAAGCCGATGACCTCCTTGTCGTCGTACTGCAGCACGGAGTCCCCCTTGTCGCCCTTCTCGTTGAGGTTGGCCTGCAGGTTGAACTCGGGATCGTCCACGCCCTGGATTTCCGCGAAGAGCAGCACGCGGTCGGGCGAGCCAAAGGAGCCGTGGCACTTTCCGCTCCACGATCCGATGGGGTCCTTGCCATTGCCTGCCCATCCGAACTTTGCGTTCATGACGTAGCTCCAGCCCGGATTCCTCTTGTTCTTCTTGTAGCAGGCCGCCGCGTGCACCGGGCACTGGTAGAGCTTGCGGCTGCCGTTGACGTGGCTCCAGAGCCTGCCCTGCGTGAGCGCATAGCGCAGACCGTCGGTCGCGTTCTTGTTCTTGAAGTTGTCCTCGTCCGAGAACACGATCTGCGCGCCAACCTGCTTCGCGCCGAGCGGACGGGCGATCCAGCCGTGACGCTTGGCGATTCCCTTCCCGCCCATGCCGTACGTGTAGTACAGGTAGGAGCCTGCCGCGGGATAGGCGCCCGTGTGCGGCTGTTCAAGGTCCTGCATCGCGTAGCTGTTGGCCGCCTGGGCGAGAGCGCGCATGTTGTTCATGCACTCCGTCGCGCGCGTCGCCTCGGTGGTGCCGCTGAAGAAGCCCAGCATCACCGTGGCGAGAATGCCGATTATGGCAATCACCACGAGAAGCTCAAGAAGCGTGAACGCGGACTTCGAGCCGGAGATTGACTTGCCTTGCATGTGAGCTCCCCTCACCCGACCTTGCCGAGGGCGATGATCGTGAACACCATTGTGAAGATGGCCACCGTCTCGACGATGCCGAGCGCGCCGAAGTAGTTGGTGAGGCCCTGCCCGGTCTCGGCCTGCGCATCGCACGCCGCCGCCGCCGCGCGCCCCTGGAAGAGCGCCGAAAGGCCGATTCCAAGACCGGCGAAGATGCCGAGCAACACGCACGCGAGGCCCGCGCCGGCGGCCTTGTCCTTGCCGAGCATGATGAACATCAGGATCATTCCGTACAGCGTCTGCGTGATCGGCGCGCCCACGAGGCCGAGCAGAATGAACGGCGCCGGCTTGTTCGCCGCATAGCATTTCTTCCACGCGCCCACGGCGGACGACGCCGCGAAGCCAGTTCCGAATGCGGACCCCGCCGCGCTGAGACCAAGGCACGCAATCGCGCCAGCTACTATCATTGGATCCATTGTCTTTTTCCTTTCTGTCAGTTTTTCCTAAATGGACTGAATGCATATCCCGCCCACGACACGCCCTTGTGGTTCGAGAACTCGAGCGTGTTCAGGCGCACCGCATGCACAAGAATCGAAAGCCCGGCCATCGCCAGGTTGAGCCCGTGCCCCACAAGGAGTATCGCCACCATCGCCACGCACATCACCGCCTTGAGGGCCATGGAATCCGCACCCGCCACGAGCCCCGTGGCCATGCTGTTGAAGTTCTCCGCCACCTTCACGCTCGCAAGGCCCACCGCGAAAAGGCGCACGTAGCTGATGATGTCGCCAAGCGCGCTCATGATGTTGAGCGGCAGCATCCCAAGCTCGATTCCCCTCGACTTCAGCTCGCTTCCCTTCAGCGTGAAGCCAAACACCATCACAAGCGACACGCCGAACATCCAGAACGCCCACTGCGGCACACCGCCGAATATGCCCACGATCGAGTTCGTGACGATGTACATGAAAAGGAGCACGCCCGCCCATCCGAACTGCGCTATGCACGTGCGGTCGTTTATGATCTGGATTCCGCTCCAGATGCGCGCGAGCATCAGATGCGACACGCCTATCGTGAAGCAGAGCAGCATCATGTTGGAGTAGCTGGGATCGGCAAGCCACTTCACCGTGGGCCAGTCCTTAGCGAACGGAAAGCCCGCGCCGAACCACGTGTTCGAGAGAAGTCCCCACACGACGGTCGCCGACGAGAACACGGTCAACAGCGTGAGCCAGCTGCGCACAACGCGCGGACGATGCCCCACGCCCTCCTTCGGCTTCGTCTTGCGCCACCCCCACAGCGTGGCCGCAAGGAAGATGAGGCCGTACGCGCCATCGCCCACAAGCATCGCGAAGAAAAGCGAGAAATAGCACATGAACGGCACCGAAACGTCGCTTTCCGTGTACCCAGGCGCAATCCCAAGACCGGCGAATAGCGCCGCCACGGGGCGGAACAGCTTTGGCGGACGTATGAGCGTAGGAGGCGTCTCATCCCCCTCCGGATCGCGTAGCAGAAGGCCCCATGCCTTTGTGACGGCCTTCGCCCTCAGGCGCGGAACGCTTTCCACCGGCACCCATCCCTCGATCCACGACACCGCTCCTTGAGTCTCAAGCACATCGCGCGCCGCCTCGAAGGCAACACGGTCCTTCAGCTCCGGACTGCGCGCCGTGATCCACGTCTCGTCCGTTGCGGCAAGCTCCGCCTTCAGCGCCACAACCTTCGCCTCTACCTCCGCGAGAAGCCTCTTCGTATCAGAAAGACGCACCTTCGGAAGAGGATCCGGCAGCTCGCAGACTTTCGAGAGGTCGATGCCGCGCGCGATCAGACTGCGCGCGAGCTCGGGATCGAAGTCGCCGTACGGCTCGTAGAGCGCGATCTGGCGGCGAAGTTCGTCAGCCTCGGAAACGGCCTTCTCGCGTGCCGCCGCCAGCCGGCGCACGTCATCCACCGTGCGGCGCACTGCGGCAGTACCGGCCTTCGGCGGCGCCTCACGCTTCACCTTCTGCACGGTCCTCACCGCCTCCGCTGCGCGCTCGAGTTCGCCCTTCGCCTCCGCGAACTCGTTCGACGAGCCGCGAGAAAGGTCAACATGCACACAGCCGAGATCGCGCAGCGCCTCAAGCGCCTTGCCGCTTTCGCCCGCCACGCAAAGGAGCGTGAGATGCTTCATCGGCACGATCATGCGGCACCCTCCTCTTCATCGGACCCGCCGGGCGAACGGCTCTTTGCGATCTTGCCGCGCGTCACGGCAGCGGTCTGCTCGTCGCCGATCGCGATCTTGATCACTCGGATGTTCTCCCGGCATTCGGGGATCTTCACCTTCTCGAAGAGATTCACGCGCTGCGATGTCGTGCGCAGCTCCTCGGTGACGAGCTCACGCTGGCGCTCAAGGATCAAACGCTCGCTGCGAAGTGAAAGTACGTCCGTGAGCGCCTGCGCTGCATCGTCCAGCCAGGCCGGCGTCTCCCACAGGTCAAGATCCTTCACCTCCACGTCGATGCCGTCGAACACGGGTATCTCGACGCCGGCGATGTTCGCGGCGCCGCAGCGGATCTCCTTCACGGACACAAGCCCGTCGAGCGCATCGCCACCCGAGGCGAAGAGAGCCACCCACCCGTCCAGACGCTCCCGCACGGCACGTTCGCGCGCCGCCACGGCCTCGGCCTTCGCCGATATGCCAGCGATTTCGCCCTGCAGCTGCTGCTTCTTCAGCTGCAGCATGGGCAGAAACCGGCAGAAGCGCTTCAGCGCATCCATCTGGGCCTTTAGCTCGGTCTTTGTGAGTTTGATTCTCGCCATGGACTCTCTTCTTTGGAAAAAGTTCGCCTTACATTATACACCATTCGCGCGCGAGAATCAATCATACTATGAGCATGCAGTCGCCGTAGCTGAAGAAGCGGTACTGGGCCTTCACGGCGAGCGCATAGGCGATGAGCATGCGCTCGCGCCCCGCCAGCGCGCTCGTCATCATGAGAAGCGTGGACTGCGGCAGGTGGAAGTTCGTGAGCATGCAGTCGCACACCTTGAACTTGTACGGCGGGTAGATGAATATGTCGCTCGCGCCGCTTCCCGGCACCACGAGCGGCTCGCCCTCGCCCCTCTCGCGCGACGCCACCGCCTCGAGCGTGCGCACGCTCGTGGAGCCCACGCAGAACACGCGTCCGCCGCGCGCCTTGCACGCGTTCACCGCCTCGGCCGTCTCGGGCGGCACCGAGAACGCCTCGAAGTCCATCACGTGCTCCTCGATGTTCTCCGCCTTCACTGGACGAAAAGTGCCCGGCCCCACATGCAGCGTCACAGCCACGCGCCGCACGCCTTTCGCGTCAAGCGCGGCGAAGATCTCAGGCGTGAAGTGCAGCCCCGCCGTGGGCGCTGCCACGCTCCCCACATGCTTCGCGTAGATCGTCTGGTAGCGCTCGCGGTCCGCAGCCTCCTCCTCGCGCGTCCCCTCCCGCCGCACGTACGGCGGCACAGGGGTGCGGCCGAACTCGTCGAGAAGCGATGCGAGAGGCCGCCGCCCGCGGAATGCCGCACGCCACATTCCGCCGCCCAGCTTCTCCTGCAGCTCCACCTCAAGCTCGCCTTCCGGGCCGAACACCGCCACCTGTCCCTCGCGGCTCGGCCTCCCTGAGCCGATCATGCAGTTCCACACCGTCTCCTCGCCCGCAAGCGAAGTCTCGGCCGCGCTCACCGCCTGCTCCGCATCCACTGCGGCGGCGCTCACCATCAGCACCTCCACCGCGCCAGGCGAGTCCTTCCACACGCCAACCAGCCTCGCGGGGAACACCTTCGTGTCGTTCACCACCAGAAGGTCGTTCGGCGTGATGTACTCCACGAAATCGCCCACCATCCTGTGCTCGAGCATTCCCGTGTCGCGGTGAAGCACCATCATGCGGTCTTCGCCGCGCTTCTCCGAGGGATGCTGCGCTATGAGCCGCTCGGGAAGCGGATACCAGAACTGCCTAGTCTTCACGCCCCGCGCCCTCCGCGCGCGCAGCGAAGGCCGCGCACGAAATCCGCCAGGCGCTTCATCGCAAGCTCGATCTTCTCGTAGCTCGTCGCGTAGCTCATCCGCACGAACCCCTCGCCGCACGCGCCGAACGCTGAGCCCGGCACGCACGCCACCTCGTGCTCGTTCAGAAGGCGCAGGCAGAACTCCTCGGAAGAGAGGCCGGTGGAGCGTATGCACGGGAAAACGTAGAACGCGCCCTTCGGCATGAACGTCTCAAGCCCCATCGCGTTCAGCGCGCCCACGATGAAGTCGCGCCGGCGCTGGTATTCGCGGCGCATGCGCTCCACGTCGTCGTCGCCGCGGTTCATGGCCTCCACGCCCGCATACTGCGCGAGAGTGGGCGCGCTCATGATACCGTACTGGTGGATCTTCATCATCATATCCACCACCTCGGCCGGGCCGCACGCGTAGCCGAGGCGGTAGCCAGTCATGGCCCAGGCCTTCGAGAATCCGTTCAGAAGCACGAGGTTGCCGCGCAGCTCCGGCAGGCTCGCGAACGAAATCGGCTTCGGCGCCTGCCTGCCGCCCGCAGCAGGCGGATACACGAGCTCGCCGTACACCTCGTCCGCCAGCAGCAGCAGGTCGTGGCGCAGCACGAACTTCGCTATCGCCTTCAGGTCGGCGCGCGTGAGCGTGGCGCCGGTGGGGTTGCACGGGAAATTCAAGAGCAGAGCCTTCGTGCGCGGCGTCACCTTCGCCTCGAGGGCATCGACCGTGAGACGGAACGAGTCCTCCGCGCGCGTCTCAACGCGAACGGGCACGCCGTGCGCAAGGCGGATCGTGGGCGCGTACGACACGAAGCACGGCTCGTGGTAGAGTATCTCGTCCCCCTGCGAAGTGATGGCGCGCACGGCGAGGTCTATCGCCTCGCTCACGCCCACCGTGACAAGCACCTCCTTCTTCCAGTCGTACTCCGCGCCGAGGCGGCGCTTGACGTAGGCGACGATGGACTGCCTGAGCTCGGGGGTGCCGAGGTTGGACGTGTAGTGCGTGGCGCCATCCTCAAGCGCCGTCACCGCGGCGCGCGAGATGTGCCAGGGCGTGTCGAAGTCGGGCTCGCCCACGCCGAGCGAGACCACGTCCTTGCGCTGCGCCACTATGTCGAAGAACTTGCGGATGCCGCTTTTCGGCAGCTCCGCCACATGCGGGGCGATGAAGCTTCTTCCTGCCACTTGCGCCACCTCACACAATCGGCAGCCGCCCGTCTTCCGCAAACGCGGCCAGCACGCCCTTCGCCTTGTACGTCTTGAGCATGAAGTGCGTGGCGGTGGAGAGAACGCCGTCGATCGTGGAGAGCTCGGCCGAGACGAAATGCGCCACATCCTGCAGCGAACCGCCGCTCACGAACACGAGAAGATCGTACGCGCCGCTCATCAGAAAGCACGCGTCCACCTGCGGGAACTTCGCGATCCGCTGCGCGATCTTCGCAAAGCCCGTGTCTCTTGCCGGCGTGATCTTCAGCTCGATCACCGCCGTCACCTTCTCAACCTTCTTCTTCATTGCCTGTCTCCTTCGTTGCACGCCGTATATTATAGCATTTATAGTGCCTAGTGCCTAGTGCCTAGTGCTTAGTGCCTAGTGCGGGAGTGACTAGTGCTTATTCGGCTGGCCGGTTGACCGCTCGGTGTCTACTGGCACTCGTCATCAAAGGTCAAGCGCCAGCGGAGCGAGCAATCAGCCGATCAGCCGATCATCCGACCAGCCGAAAGCCTGGAGGCCGTCCCCCAAAAGTTCAAACGAAGCATAGGCCCTTGGGTCACGGCATTGGCAATAGAGCGACCCGTTCGCCCTCCGGCAATCCGGCGTTGATGATCTCCGCCGCCAATGCCGCCGCATTCACCGTGTTTGTCTCGGCGCACATGTGAAGGACAAGGTTCTTGTAGATCAGGACATCTCTAACACTTGGGTTTCCATGCGATGAACATAAAAACAACATATTTGTGGCCGAGTCAAGATTACGGAGCAGAAAGATTAAGTGCCTGCGTCAGGGACGTCCCTGCTGTTATCAAGGCCTTACGCTGGGCGAAGCTTATGACATTCGTGTCCAGACCCATTCTGACTGCATATTCCCTGTTTGAGGCCATGATTTCTGCCAATACTGGTATTCTGTTTGTAACCTGGAACGCTTCGTACTCCATAATCACGTTTGTTGGAGGTTTCATAGATTCCAGTATGCCGGCCCACACTTCATCAAGATTGGCCTCGCTCCCATACCACAGATTCGTCTGATCATGCATTTCGGCATCTGTGTAGGCAATACACCGTAACAAAATAATCAAACTGGCAACGAAAAGAAAGAATGATTTGTGGCGTACCATGGCAGCTCCTTCACTTTCACTTTAGATTGTAGTTGAACTTTGGACTGGCATCTTCAAGCTTGACACCTATCTGGTATCTTCAAATTCCTTTTCGTGGTACTGGTTGTAGAGGATCCCCCACTCCACCTTCTCCATGCCCTTGCGATATGTGGGGAAGAGGCGCTTTGTCCACGCGATGACGTCCTGGAAATACCGCCACAGCGGCTTGGTGGCGGAAAGACGCTGGGCGGGGGAGTTTGTGCGCGAGAAGTAGCGCTTCAAGTCCGTCAACCACCTCGCGCACCGTCACTTTAAGAGGCTTGATGTTCATGCGGAACATCATACAAACTTCTTTGATTGAACGCAAACACGTTCTTTGCCCTGTTCGAAGTTGGGCGCATCCGCGAATGCACGGCGATTTCAGATAGTTGAGCAAGGTCCAATTTCGTATTGAGTTTCCGCCCCCTATTGACAAACAGGCCGATTTTTGAGATACTACACTTGCCGCGCCATAAGGCGGGCAGGGAGTGTCGATGAACATAACAGTGCG
>JAFXIL010000018.1 GCA_017563185.1 Kiritimatiellia bacterium
GCTTGGCGTCAAGAATCAGGTAGGAGTTCGTGCTTGAGGTGGCGAATTCTGCGAATGCCGCCTGTGCCTCTTTGTACTTGGCGAGACCCTCGAGCGCATGTGCACGGCCCATGATGGCGATGTCGCCGAACGCGGGATTCGAGGACGCCTTGGCCGCGAGCTTGTCGTACACGTCAAGTGCGTCCTGATAGCGCTCGGCATCGTAGTAAGCCTTGGCGAGACGCTGGCGCAGAGCGAAGCCGGCCTTCGTGGAGCCGTAGCTTGACACGGCCGTCTCCAGCTCGTCCACCGAGAACGCGTTCACGAGCGCCTGGTTTGCGGCGGCGTTGCGGGCGCGCAGCCAGTTCCTTCCGCCATAGAAGCCAAGCAACACCACGACGGCTATCACGAGCATCATCAGCGTGGACTTTCCTTCCTTTACCCACCAGTCCCACAGAGGGAGCAGTTCGGGAGCCGCCTTGACGATGGCGGGCAGATTCTCTTCGGAGTTCTTGTTCTCTTCACTCATGGTCTTCACCTTGTTCTTTTGACATTTTTCGGGACACCCTGTCCCACATGTCTAGCACCCTTTCATCACGTCCCTCGGCGCGCGCGACGATTCTGTTGAAGTCAAGCGCGTCCGGGAAATCCCTGTTGTACGCGAAGCGCCTGCGTCCACGCTGCGGCGGCTGTGAAAGGCGCTTCACGGAATCAAGCATAAGCACTGCCGTGAAATACGTTGACTTCGGCATCTTGAGGGTCCTTGCCATCGTGCCCATCACCTCGCGGGCCTTGCCGGGGTTGGACTTTGCCATCGCCGCGTACAGCACCGCCGCGCGAAGTCCGTTCGACACCTCCCACCCCCGATTCTTCATCGCCACCTCGTAGCGGTCGAGCATCGCCAGGTAGTTCCAGGTGGAAGACTTGGCGCCGCCGTCGCTCGTGATGAACTCGGCGAGCTCAGGCAGCAGATCGCCCATCAGCCCGAACTTCCACAGCATCCTGAACGCCTTCGCACTCGTTCCGTACGTGAAGAGACGGAACACCTCTTCGCACAGGCGCGGCACGGCCGCCGTGGTTATGCACGAATGCAGCTTGCGGATGGCGCGGTCAGTGCTGCGCTCGATCTTGAAGTCGAGGCGGGCTGCGAACTTGACGGCGCGCATCATGCGCACGGGGTCCTCGCGGAAGCGGATCATCGGGTCGCCGATCGAGCGTATCACGCCCTTCTTGAGGTCCTTGAGCCCGCCGACCCAGTCGATCACGGAGAACGTCTTGATGTCGTAGAAGAGACCGTTCACCGTGAAGTCGCGGCGGTAGGCGTCAGTCTCTGGAGTGCCGAAGGTGTTGTCCTCCATCGGGCCTTCCGCGGCGTGCTCGATGATTTCGCCGACAGTCTGCGAATTCTGGCGGAAGGTGGCGGTCTCGATCACCTTGTCGCCGAAGCGCACATGCGCTAGACGGAACCGGCGGCCGATGAGGAAGCAGTTGCGGAACGCCTTGCGCACCTCGTTGGGAGTGGCGTTCGTGCCCACGTCGAAGTCCTTCGGCTGACGCCCGAGCAGAAGGTCGCGCACTCCGCCGCCGACGAGATAGGCGGTGTAGCCGAGACCGGAGAGCCGGTAGAGGACCTTAAGCGCGTCGGGGTCTATGTTCTTGCGGGAAATGCAGTGCTGGGCGCGCTCGCAAACGACGGGCGCGCTCTTTTTTGCAATCTTTCTGCCTAAAAAGCCAAACATCAAGTTGTATAGTATGCCAAAAAAAGGACTAGGAATCAAGTGCGCAACAGAACAAAATGCATTTTCGTCACATCCCCACGGTCCAGGGGAACAGCGAAATGCGCAGCTGCGCAAGGGCGATCGGCACTAGTTCTATCTCTGCGGCATCGCCTTCAAGCTCAAGCGGCAGCACTGGGCTGCGCGGCGGATCTACGGCGCGTCCGGACGCATCGCGGCGCATCAGCCCCCAACCTCCGCTCGACGTGCGAACGGCATTGACGCGCAGACGGCGGTCAAGTCCCTCGCCCACGCACGTGAAGGACGGTTTGCCCGCGGCGTCTGCCACAAGCGCGTAGTTCCACGGCGCCGTCGGCTCCATCAGGCGCATCGGCATGCCAAGCTCCACGTCGCGCACGACGCCCGCCGCGTCCCTCTTCAGAATCGGCCAGTCGGCCGCGGTGCGCTGCGTCTCCTTCGCGTCTATCCTGAGCGCGTAGAGAAGCGGCCCGCGCGTGACGGCGAGCGAATCGTTCTCCCAGCGCGTCACCTCCACCTTCGCACGGAAGCTCACCTCCACAACATCGCCCTTCTTCCACCTGCCGTCGAGCCTGTAGAAGCCGTTCTTCGCCTTGGACACTTCCACATCATTCGCCTTGTTCTGCACCTTGACGCACATTCCATCGCTCCATCCCGGCACGCGAAGAAAGAGCGGCCACTCGCCGCCGCGCGTCTCGAGAATCTCGAAGCGCACCTCGTCTGAGAACGGATATCCGCCCGTCTCGCGCACAGTGGCAAGGGGCGTCTTCACGGTGCAGTCGCCGTACACCACGGCCGCGAGGCCGCCATCGCGCTTCATCCACATCGACTCCGCCACCTTCGGCCAGGCGAAGTGGAAGTTGGATCGGCAGCAGCCGTATCCCGCATACGGGCCTGCCACGGTGGAGAGCATCCCGTGCCCGTTGCACGCGAACTTCAGCTCCGCGTCGATGCACGCAGGCTGGTTGAGGAGGCAGTAGTACCTGAGGCCGCGTCCGTCTCCGCCGAGCGTGGCCGGCAGCGTGTTGTACGCCGCCATCTCGAGGTCGTCGGCTAACTGCGCGTCGCCAAGCGCCTCCAGCGCCACCTGGGCGCTCAGGATGTGCTCGGCCGTGGCGCAGAGTTCGGTACCCTCGGTGGAGCTGCGGCTTGTGAGAGGCTCGGTTCCATTGACTGCGCAGTCGGGGCGGCCGCACTTCTTCATCGCCCAGCCTGACGGATCAAGCGCCGCGCGCACTGCGGTGCGGTCTTCCTCGCCGCCGCCTAGCAGCCACTTGAGCGCGGGCAGCTTCAGTCCCTGCATGTAGTTCACGATGTGCACGCGGTAGCCGGGATCGCTCGCGCCGCCGCGGTGGTAGAACGAGGTCCAGTCGGCGGACATCCCTGCCACGCGGCGCGCGAGCTCCGCCCACTCCTGCCTGCCCGTCTTGCGGCACAGCCACACGAGAACGTCGATTTCGTCTCCGCCGCGCGCGATCGCCCAGCAGGAATCCTTCGAGAGCGAGTCGCCCTTCTCGAAGGCGGCGCGCTGGAACGCGAAGTAGCGTTCGAGGAACGGCACCACGCGCGGATCGCCCGTCGCCTCGCACCAGTCGCGCAGCGTCCAGAGCGCAATCATCTTCGCCCACCAGCTGCGGTCCACGGGACCAAAGTCGCCGTTCTCCCTCTGCGACGCGATGTAGGCGTCCACCCACTTCTTCGCGCGAGCCTTCAGCTCTGCGTCGTCGAGCGCGAACGCAAGCGAGAGGAGTCCCTTCGCGTAGTAGGGCCCGCGCTCCCACGCGAACTGTCCGCCGCGCTTGCCGCGCGTTATCCAGTCGCTCTTGCCGATGTCGTCGTAAAGCTCCTCCGCATGGCCCGTGAGCCCGTCGCGCTGCATCTTCATCTGCTTCGCAAGCCATCCCTGCGGCCTCACCGCCCCTGGCGCCAGCCGCTCCATCGCCGCAGGCCTAAGCCCGCCGGCCTGCGCCGCGCCGATAACCGCCCCCGCCACCGCGGCGGCCAATGCCATGTGCTTCATCATGTCTTTCCTTTCTTCGACTATTCCATGATGGTGTTGTAGATCGTCGTCTGACGGGAGAGGCGGACGCTGTCGACGGGGAACCACATGTCGTCCTTGGTGATCCCGCACGCCTTCACAGCCTCTAGCGCCCACTCGAGGCGGCCGATGTTGGCGTTCTGGTTGTTCGTGCCGAACGTGAACTTGATGCCGCGCGCCTTGGCCATTCGAATCACCTTGTGGCCGGGGAGGCGGCTGAGGGAGTTGATCTCAAGGGCGATCTTGTACTTCACGAGGATGTCGAGGACGCGGTTGATGCGCGTGTCGGTCCACAGCTCGTCGAAGCGGGGCGCAAGCTCGCGCGGAAGATAGAACGGATTCACGTAGATGTCGGCCGGCTCGTTCAGGAGAATCTTCTCGATCTGGTCCACGTAGAACTCCATCCATGCCTCGGGGGAACGTCCGTTGTACGTCATCTCGTCCGGACGATACAGGCGGATCTGGCGGTTGCGGTCCACAACGGTCATCGAGTCGGTGAAGATGTAGTCGCACTTGGAGAGGGATCGCTGCGTGAACGACATCGTCCACTTGCGCCCCTCCCCCTGAAAGCCGTTTATGACCGGCAGGTCGTTCATGCCGCGCAGATACTCGAGCGCCTCGTCGTCAGTCTCGATCATGCGCCCAACTCCGCCGTCGCCCTTGCGGACGATCTTGCCGTAGATGTTCACGGCAAGTCCATAGTTGATGCCGTCCACAAGGCTCTTGTTGTAGGCTATGTCGGGCGTGAAGCCGCCCTTTGCGTGCGCGTGGAAGTTTATCACAGGAAAGTCCTCCTGCTGCAGGCGGATCACGGGGTCGGTGGACTCGTCGGCATAGGGGAAGATGTCGTCGGGGTTGGTCACTCCGTCCTTGAGCGGAATCAGCACTACGTCTCGGAACTTCGTTTCGCCCTTGCGCCCCTCGAAGACGAAGTCGCCGCGCGAGAAGAGCATCTTCGCATACTGCGGCAGGCGGTACGGCTTCTCGCCCTCGGTGTAGCGCACGACCGGCGCCGCAGACTCTGCGCCCGCGCGCACCTCCACGTTCTTCTCGCGCACAACTATCTCGAACGGGAACCACTCCTCGTCGCGCGCCATCGAGCGGTACAGGTTGCGCACGTGCGAAAGAGAGCCTGTCTTGCGCGAGCCGTCGATGGGCCCGTTGTGGAAGAGCACCTCGTAGCCCTTTCCCGATGCATCCGTGTGGAACCATAGCGACGCCTCTGCATCCTTGGCAAGCCACGCCTCGCCGACGAGAATGAAGTTGCGCACGTCCGCGCCGCATGAAACTTTCTTTCCGGCGGACACCTCCACCGTGCTCGGAAACGACGCCGCCGCGCCTGCAAGGGCAAGTGCCGCCGCAACCGCCGTGATTATGATTCTGCTCATTCTGCTTTTCCCTTCCCACGGCGCAGCCACCACGACCCGCCGATGCGGCATATTATGCCATATCGGCGGCATTCGTGCAAGCCCATCCCCGATGTTGGACAAATTGTGCAGAGGCGGTTGAACATATCGCAACAATCCCTACTATCGCAACAATCGCAAAACAGCCGAAGTAGTGGCTTGCGGGACGCACGGGCCGTCACCGCGCGGCGCCGCCGCGTATGGCTCGGCCCACGAGGAACATGGAAGTCGGCACAGCCACCAGAAGCACGAATACGAGCGCGCCAAATGTGCCTTCCGCGAGCACGCGCCATGGCACCACGCAATAGTGCGGAAGCCCTGGCCAGATCGAGCCCGTCTTTATCGCGAAAAGCCACCCCGCAAGCACGCCTGCGGGAAGCCCCCCCGCAATTCCCCACACCGCAGTTCGCAGCGCGCCGAACGCGAGCTTCTGCGTGAGCTGCGTGCGCGTGGCGCCCACTGCGCGCAGCACGGCAAACGCGCGTTTCGATGCGTCAGCATCCGCCACCAGCATGGCGATGAAGCCAAATGCCAGAACAAGCAGGAACACGAAAGGAACGCGCGCGGCCTGGCCGATGACATCAGAACCGTGCGCGAGCGTGCCGTCGGCGATCTCGTCGCGCGCATGCAGGCGCACAGTTGAATCCACAGGATTTCCCAGCGCGGCGGCAATCGCCTTCTCCACCTCGCGTCCTGCCGGGAACACGCCCTTCTCGGCGAGGAACTCCGGCTTGTACTCCACCCAGAGATGCGTCATCGGCACCATCTCGGCGGGACGCGCATCAAGAGACTCCGCAGTGTCTAGCGAGACGAAGACTGGTCCATCCGTCATCCCAGGCGCCCCGTTCATCCCGCGCACGAGCCCGCGGCTCGTCACCATGTGCCAGTTCAGGTCCACCACTCCCGCCACCTGCAGCTCCACGACGGTCTTCGGGCCTCTCCCGCCCATTGCCACGCGCAGCCTGTCCCCCGCGTGCAGATTGCGCGCGCGCGACATCATCTCGGTGATCACGCACGCGTCGGAGCTGAACACCGCGTTCGTCGCGTCCGCCCAGGTACCTTCAATGAACTTGAACTCGGGCATCCACTCCGCCGCGAGGAAAAGCGCGTTGCGGCACGGCCTTCTGCCGCCGCGCCCCATTCCGCGCGGGCCTCCCCCCGGTCCGCCTGGCCCCCCACCGCCAGCGCGGGAGGGGCGCGCTCCGTCGCGACCTCCGCCCGGCATCGCCATCGGCTCCTCCGGCTCGAAGTTGAGCTGAAGCGGATAAAGCTCGGAGATGCGCTTCACGCCGGCTATGCCACGCAGCTTCTCAACGTCGAACGAGCTCACGCCGCCCGGCAGGATGGAGACTATCGCGTCCGGCCATTCGGGCGACGGCACGAACGCACGCATCAGCGAAGCCCCCCACACCTCCACTGCGACGAACGCCGCGAATCCGCACGCGAAGGCAATGGCCATTCCCCGCCTGCGGCGGCGAGGACGCTCCCCCGTTGCGTCGAGCGGCCTCACCGCAAGAGCAGGCCACAGCGCGAAGAGCGCCGCCACAAGCGCTACCATCACCGCGAGCGCGCACGCCACCGCCACCATCCGCCAATCTACCGACATCCCCTCGGGGAACGCTGCACGATCCGCTGCCACGTAAAGCGAGAGAGCGCCCAGCGCCGCCGCACACCCAACCGCAACGCCAACTACTGCCGCCGCGAGCGCCTCCTTCGCCACTAGGCGCGCCACGCCCCAGCGCGTGAACCCAATGGTGCGCAGAACCGCAAGCGGCCTGCGGTTAGCCTCCACGGATAGAAGCAGCGAGTTGACGAGCAGGCACAGCGCAAGCAGCACAGCGCCGGCCAGGAGAAGCGGGCGCGCATAGTCCATGCGCCTCTGCTCGTCGCCAGTGAAACCGCGCACAACGGATTCGGAGGACGGTGTAAGCGCGTCCCTCACGCCTTGTGCCTCCTTGTAGAACTCAAGCTCGCCGTGCCGCTCCTGGGCGAACACGTCGAACGCCGCCTTGTTCACGAACGCCCCCGGCCATCCAGGCGGCAGCTTCGCATCGTCGAGATACCCCACCACCTTCGCCGTCATCGTGCCAAACATTCCGAGGAACTTGATCGGACTTCCAAGAGGAGGAGGTTCGCCGCGTCCAAAGCGCACAAGCGTGTTGCGTGTGCACACAAGCTCCGGCCCGGCGGCTGAATGGTCGATCCAGCGCCCTGCGACTAGTTTCGTGCACGCATACGGATTCTCAACCGGAGCGAGAGACAACACGGCCCGCATGGGCGGCCCCTGCAGCACGCGCCCTCCCGGACGCAGGTCTATAGACGCATCCACCACCTGAAGCGTCAAGTCTGCCTTCGGCTCGTCCTCAGCCGGCTTCTCCCCTTCCGCGCCCGCAAATCGCCACGCCTTCCACGGGGCACACGCCCTTGCCGCCATCGCAGGCGCCTGCGCACGGTTTGTGGCCGCAAGCGAGAATACAAACACCACCGCCCCCGCTGCGGCCGCAACGCCCGCCGCGGCACACGCGAAACGCGCCTTCCCGCCTCTTGCTATCATTTCAATCAGCATGGTCGGTCAAGCCTTAGCCATAGACTTCAAGATATTTTGCGGACACCTTCTCCGCATCGCCTTCCGTCTCGCATGACGCCGCAATGCGCCCTTCCTTGAGGAAATGCACCTTCGTCGCAGTCGCCGCGACAACGGGATCATGCGTCACAAGCAGAATGGCGCTTTTCTCGGCATGCGTGTTCTCACTGGGAGAACGGGCATCTTGCCCGTTCAACTCCTTCAACAGTGCGCAAAAACTGCGCGAAGCGGCGGCGTCGAGATTGCCCGTGGGCTCATCCGCGAGAATGACGTCGGGCTGCGCGAAGAGCGCGCGCGCAATCGCCACGCGCTGGCGCTCGCCGCCGGAAAGCTCTGGCGGACGGCGCGCCTCCTTGCCTTCAAGGCCGAGCTTCGCGACTAGATCGGCGAGACGGGCGCGGTCGGGGCGACCATGGTCGAGCTTCACTGGAAGGACTATGTTCTCGGCGACGGTGAGCGCGTCGAGGAGGTTGAAGTTCTGGAACACAACGCCCACATGGCGGCGGCGGAACCTGGCGGCCGCGCCGTCCGAAAGCGCCGTCACGTCAGTTCCGCCAATCTCGATCTTCCCTGCAGCGGGCGTGATCAGACCGGCCGCAAGGTGCAGGAAGGTTGACTTCCCGCTGCCGCTCGGCCCCATAAGGGCCTCGAACGCGCCCGGGGAGAGCTCAAGGTCGAAATTCTTCAGCACGTCCACCCTAGCCGCGCCCTTTCCATAGGCGTGCGCAAGGCCAGTCGCCTTCAAAGCATTCATATTTCCATCCATCATTTTTTCCGTTGTGCATGCCGCCGCATACAACGCAGCCGCTGCAAATGATTTAACGATCATGAAGCCGGCATGGTTCAATCACCCAGCGCATGACCCGCAAGCCACGAACGCATACGCTTGATGAACTCAGGTTTGAATGTCTTCTCAATACGCGGCCAATCCTTTTCGGCGAAAGTATTCAGCGCGGCGGCGCGCTCGGCAAGCAGTTTCGCCGCGTCGGCGGGATGCGCCGCGATCGCATCGCGCGTCTTCCAGATGATCTGCCACGACGTGGGGAGGTTCGCGGCGGCCTTCGGCCAGCCGCGTCCGGCAAGGGCGAGACGGAAGTCCTCCGTGAGCGCGGCGACGCGCGTGTGCTCGCCCTTCAGGCCGTTGAAGACGGCGGACGGCGCGCTCGGTGATCGCGCCCTACCATACACCAGCTCCACCACCGTCTCGCGCGTGCCGTCCTGCGGCGGCGTCTTCACGACCACGGCCAAGTCCTCCTCGTCGTATTCCCATGCGCACTCCGTTCCGTTCACCTTCGCGGCAAGCGGCACTGCGGCAAGCGGGAATTTGAGCGTATAGGCACCCTTGCGCGGCGCAATGGTCACGCGGTTCCCTTCGCGGCGGATCGTCGTGCGGCGGAAGTTCGTCGCGTAGTCGGCGTTGTCTCCGCCGTCTTCGTAGATGGTGGTTTGGAAGTTTGAAGGTTTGAGTGTTTGAGAGTTTGAAGGTTTATAGGGTTGAGGGGTTGAGGGGTCTGAACTTTCACACTTTCCAACTTTCAAACTTTCAAACTTCGCAGGCGCGCAGAAGAGCACGAGGTCGTCTGTGCCGGGGTTGCCGAGGCGTTTGACAGAATCGGGGTACATCGGAATCACCGCGCCCGCCTTCACGAACCACGGAGTCTCCTCAATCGTGTAGCCCCGCTTCAGCCTGCGCCCGCCCTCCACGAGCTCGCCGCGCGAGACGTCGTACCATGTGCCATCAGGAAGCCACATCTCTACCTCCGCCTCCTTCGTCAACGGATCGACCGCCTTCGTGACGGGCGCGACGAGGATGTCGTCGCCGAACATGTACTGGTTCACGGAATCGTATGCGGCCTCCTCCTCCGGCCAGTCGTAGTACATCGGACGGCACAGGCACACGCCGGTGTCGTACGCCTGGCGCGCGGCGGTGTAGATGTAGGGGGCGAGGCGGTAGCGCAAACGGTACGCCTCGCGGAGGATGAAGAAGTGGTCGGGGTACTTCCACGGACGGCGCTCTGCAAGCGAGTCCTTGGACGGGTGCGTGCGGAAGATGGGCGTGAACACTCCGCACTGCATCCAGCGCGTGAAGAGCTCGCCGTTTTCCTCCCGCTTGAACTGGGGGCGGTTGTGCCCTCCGAGGTCGTGCCCCCAGTAGCCGTAGCCCACGTTCGACGCGGTAGCCGTGAACCACGGAATCGCCTCGAGCATCCGCCACGAGCTTTCGCCGTCGCCAGAGAATCCGATCTGGTAGCGGTGCGAGCCGAGTCCGCCCCAGCGGTGGTAGATGATGGGACGCTTCGCACCGCCGCCCGGCCGTACGCGCGCCGCATCGTGCGTGGCGAAGAGGTGGTTGAGCCAGAAGGTGTTGTTCAAGGTGGGCTTGCCCTTGGCCATCAGCCACTGCTGCCAGTCAAGCCAGAAGCAGTCCACGCCCAGCGCCTCCAAAGGCTCGATGATGTCCTTGAAATAGACTTCCGCCCAGCGCTCCTCGTCGCCACGGAACGGAATCACGCCCTTCCCCTTCCAGCCGTAGTCCTTCGCGAAGCGCGGATAGACTTCCTCGCATTCCGGGATGCCGCACGCAGGGTGCATGTTGAGCGGCGCCTTGAGCCCTTCGCCATGCAGAAAGCGGAAGAGGCCCGCAGGATCGGGGAAGTAGCGGCGGTTCCACGTATAGCCGCCCCAGCCCCACATCTGCCCACCGCGCGGCTGCATGATGTCGGGGCGCTCCCCTATGCCCCAGTTCTCGTGCCAGTACATCTCGATCACGCACACGTCCACAGGAATTCCCACGGAGTCCATCTCGCGCACGATCTGGCGGTAGTCGGACTCCGTGTCGTTCCAGAACCTGCTCCACCAGTATCCGAACGCCCACCGCGGCGGCAGCGGAATGCGCCCCGCCACCTTCACGTAGTCCCCCAGACATCCCTTGTAGTCGTGCCCATACGCAAACACCGTAACATCCCGGTACGCGCCCTTCGCACGAACCGGACGCTCCTCGACCCACTCCTTCCAGTAGTCGCCGCCTTTCACGAACAGCGGTTTCTTCGTATCGTCCACCACGGCCACGCCGCGCCGCGACAGGATGCCCTTCTCCATGCGCGGCAGCAGGTCCTTGATGCTCGAGCGCCCGTCGATGGTGCGCATCGTGCCAAGGAGGTTTTCCTTATCTTCCGAAAGAACTGCAACCGAAGTCATGTCTTTTTTAATGTTGCCATTGTTGCCAATGTTGCCAGTTCCAATTCCCAATTTCCAATTTGGCTTGTTCCCTTCATTGGCAACATTGGCATTGGCCATTGGCAACATTTCCACATTGGCAACACTCACAACGAGATTCGTCTCATTGAACGCGCCACCCGTCCACTCGAGCCGCATCCCCTCGGTCTCGATCACCGCGCCTTCTCCCTTGCGCTCAAACGTGTGCTTGATGGGCGGCTGGACGCGATTGACGAAGGTGAGGCTCGGACGATCCTCGAACGAACCATCCTCGCTCCATTCGCAGCGAATAATGCGGTCCGTGAGAAGCGTAAAACGCGCCTTGCCGACAATCTCCGTATTGCCCACGACGACCGCGCACGACGCGGCGCATACGCCATCCGTTCCACCAATCGCCGCGCCCGCCGTGCCGGAAAAGGCGATCGTGCCCGTTCCAGCATTGGCAAACACTTTGCGCGAGACCGTATCCCACAGCACGCCTTCCCCGCCTCTTCTTGCGGGAACGAGATTCACGATCGCCTTTCCGTTCGCGTCGTTGAGACGCGCGGAATACCACTTCGCGTGGCAGTAGCGACCCGACAGCCCGCGATTGCAGTCGTCGTTCCACGAACATCCGATTAGAATCGTGCCGGCGTCCGTATTGGCTCCGACAGAGCCAGCCGGCAAATCCTTCATCACCGCTTTGCCGTCAAGCGTAGCTGTGCGGTTCGCGATGGTGATCGTGTGCGGCACGGAGAGATCGCCCAGCGTGAACATGAGGTCTGGCGTCTTGCCGTCAGCCTTCAGCGACTCGCCGCGATAGCGCATGTAGAACTCGCCGTCTTTCCCGTTCGCCTTTCGTCCGATCGTGAAGTCATCGGTCGGGAGACTGCCCATCAGCGACGACCAGTCGTTCTTTCCCGCCAGCTGGTAGTCGTTCGGCGCGTACTGGAACTTGATCGCGAGGCCGTGTACTGACGTGGACTTCACGCCGGTGTCGATGTACTGGTTCTCGCCCACATAGACCCAGCCGCCTTCTTCGAGCGGACGCACCTTGCTTGTGGCCAGGATGCGGAACACCCTTCCCTGCGCTTCCTTAGCGTCAAAACAATATAGGGAGGCCCGCACTCCGTCGCGGAGGACAACATCGCGCCGCACGCGGTTTGCCGCAGGCCAGTCGGCGAGGTCCACGCCTCTATCCTCATCGTCCCATACGAGATGCAGCGCGGACGTTTCGTCCAGCGTTCCCACCGGGACTGCGGCATAAACCTCGTCTCCGTCTATTGTGACGGCAATTGGCGTAGCAGCATTCAGCGCAAACGCCGTCAGAGCGAATGCCCCGAAACACATCTTGTTCATCTTCTGCTCCTTTTACTTACTGACAGGCTGCCTTACTGACAGGCTGCCTTACTGACAGACTGCTAAATTGCACATCGGTAATCGGAATTATATCATATCACCCAGATGCTTATCAATCACCAGTTCAGAAACAGTCTTCTGCCGTCTGACTATCTGACGTAAACGATGAACCCTCTGCGCATTAGGAGAATGGGGACAGAAGCGGAGGCGGCAATGCCAACCGACTCTCCAGGCATGCCATCGTACGTCAGCGAACCCGAGCCAGAATTGTGAAGAATATTTCCGCTGACAGAATCGTACATCACTCACTCGCCCTTCCAGACGGCCGGCTTCAGATTTAGCAACGCGTTGCCGTCCGCATCGTCGAAGCGGACCGAATACCATTTGGCGTGGCAGTACCTCTGCGAGAGCGTGCCGGGCACAGTGCTATGCTCCGCCCAAGAGCAGCCGAGCAGCACGGGAATCGCCTGCGTTCCAATCGACCCCTCCTCCAAGGTGGCCACGGCAGTCGCGCCGTCAAGCGTCAAGGTCTGGTTGGCGATGGTGATCACATGCGGAGCAGACGTGTCGACCGTGAACGCGAGATCCGCCGTGGTTCCGGACTTGACGGAGACGCCGCGGTAGCGCATATAGAACTGGCCGTCGGAACCATTCGCCTTGCGGCCGATCGTGAAATCGTATGTGGGATCGTCGCCAATCAGCGACGACCAGGCATTGCCTCCCGATCCCTGGTTCCAGTCGTTGGCGGAATACTGGAACTTGATGGAGAGTCCATAGATGGCGTTGGCATTGACTCCGGTGTTGATGTACTGATTTGCGCCCACATAGATGTAGCCGTCGCCGCTCAGCAGGCTGAACAACTCCGTTGCAATGATGCGGAACACGCACCTGAAAGGGAGAAGCCCCTTCTCGAAACGGTATGTCGCGGCGGCGGACGAGACCTCGCCGTCGTACTTCACCCTGTTCGCAACAGGCCAGTCCTCGAGCCTGCGCCCATGGTCCTCCGAGTCCCACACCATCCAGAGCTCTGAAGGAGAGGTAAGCGCGCCGGCGGGCACGCCTACCTCCACCCAGTGGGGAACGATGCTGACGGTGATTTCGTTGGCAGCGGAATCTGACGCAGCCGAGGTTGAGTCCGACCCCTCGATCGCGTCGCCCAGTTCGCCCCCGCCCCACGTGAGGTCGCCCGTAGCGGCATTTGCGTTCGCAAGGCACCTGCCGGAAATCGTGTCGAAAAGAATACCAGCTCCGCTCCAAACCGCCGGAACGAGATTCAGGATCGGATCGCCATTCTCGTCGTCAAAGCGCACCGCATACCACCTCGCGTGGCAGCACCTCTCGGGAATTGTTCCCGTCGGCTCTGTCATAGTATTGTCCGGATATCCGTTGCTAAGCCACACTCGCAAATTCTTCTGTCCGATCGCCCCCGCGTCGAGTTCCGAGACCACCGTCACGCCGTCTAGGGTAGCCGTCTGGTTCGCTATGGCGAATTCATGTACCTGCCCAAGTCCAGAGCCGCTTATGTCAAAATAGCCGTTGGGCGTTCCAGTGGTGTTCCTGTGCTTGACGTAGAACTTTCCGTCTGGCTCGCCGCTCGCAGCGTACCGCCCAACAGCGAAGTCCTGGTTCCCCTCGTTGGCGATGAGCAGCGCATATGTGTTGGAACCGCTCCAATCGTTTGCCGAATACATGAACTTGATGTAGAGTCCATAGATTGTGTTAGCCTTGATGCCCGTGTCGATGTACTGGTTCGCGCCAGCATAAACGTAGCCGCCTTCGCCGAGACTTCTTGCCATTTTCGTTGCGATCACGCGGAACACGCTTCCGGCGGGAACGCGCGACCTGTCGAACACGTAGGTGGAGTCTGCGGATGGAATGTCGCCTGCATACTGAATACGGTTCTCCACCGACCATGCCGAGAAGTCGCTTCCTCTATCCACGGAATCCCACACGAGCCACAACTTGGACGTCGAATCCAACGCGCCCGCAGATACGGCGGCGACTATCATGTTGTTGGTGTACGACAGCGAAATCGGCTGAACGGCGGCCTGAAGCTTCGCACCAGCCATAACCACCGCCACCGCAAACAACGCGCATGCCCGCAGCGCCATTCTGCTCAAGACTCTCTTCATAACATAGTCCTTTCATTTCAAGTTTTAAATGAATTATATCCCCCCCCCGTGAAATCAAGCACATTCTTGCACTTTTGTGTTTTTTTACACATGTCGCATGCGCAGCGTCTGATGACAGTTTTTTGCTGCATCTGGGGTGTCAAACAGTTCCGGCGGCTCACTTCTCCGCGGCTGGAACCTTGAGGCCCAGGGCTTCCAGATAGCGGGCGTCGGTGGTGCATCCCGCGAACCTGCAGGAACGCACGTATTCGCGCATCAGGTGCACGGCAAGGGCGCGGTCGGGACAGTTCTTCTGTAATCGGCGTAGGTGCTGCGCTCGCCGTCCGCGAACTTCACGATAGTTTCCCTCCATCCCTTCGGCAAGGGGAATACAAGCCACGCGCCGTCAGAGCGAATGCCCCGAAGCACATCTTGCTCATCTTCTGCTCCTGGCGGGTCAGGACTTGTAGATCTCGCGCAGGCGCCCGCCATCCTTCGACTGGGGCGGAAGGATCGTGAGCTTCTTGCCGGCGTTGTTGGGCATTGGGCCATCGGGGTCGATGCCGCAGCGCTCGTAGATGGAGCCGAGGAAGTCCACCGGCGTCACGGGACGCTTCACCACCTTCGATGCGGTGGCGTCGCTCTCGCCCACCACGCATCCGCCCTTAAAGCCACCGCCCGCCACAAGTGCGCTGAAACAGCGCGGGTAGTGGTTGCGTCCGCCGTTCCACGGAGGATCCCTGTCGATCTTCGTCGTGCGGCCGAACTCGCCGCTCACCCACACCACCGTCGTGTCGAGCAGCTTGCGCGCGTCGAGGTCGGTCAACAACGCGGCGAGGGCGCGGTCGGTATCCGCGGTGCGGCGCTCCATCGTCTCGAAGTGGCGCTTGTGCGAATCCCATCCGCTCATGTTCACCGTTATGTACGGCACGCCGTACTCAACGAGGCGCCGGGCGGCGAGAAGAGTCTGGCCGATCCAGGTGCGTCCGTAGCGGTCGCGCGTCTCGGGCGTCTCCTGCGCGAGGTCGAACGTCTTCGCTGCGGAGCCTTCGATGATCTTGCGCGCCGCCGTTCCGGCGGCGTCGAAGTCGTCGAACACGCCCTTGGCGTCAGTGCGGAAGGTGTCGACAGCCGAGAGCAGGTCGAACCGGCGGGCGATCTCCTCATGGGATAGACCGCCAGGTGGAACGATACCGTCCACAACGAACCGAGCCTGCGTGGGATTGCCGCCGGTGACGAGCGGGGCGTACCTGTCGCCGAGGAATCCCACTTCGCTGAAGCGCCCCTTGGCGGAGGTGAGAATCACGAACGGCGGCAGATCGCCGCTGTACTCCTTCTCCTTCATCATCGCGATCACCGCGCCGATTGCGGGATAGACGTCGCCGCCGCCCGGATTGCGCCCGGTCTGCATGAGGTATGTGGCCGTCTCGTGGCCGAAGTGCGGATGGGTCATCGAGCGGATGAGCGAATAGAGGTGGCCGCACTTCGCGAGCTCGGGCCACCACTGGTGCACGGTCATGCCCTTCACGTTGGTGGGAATCGCCTTGAGGCCGTTGTTGTAGTCCACGGGCGCGTCGGGCTTAGGGTCGAAGGTCTCCAGCTGGCTGGGACCGCCCCAGAGCCACAGTTCGATAACGCTCTTTGCAGGTTTCATCTGCTGTTCTCCTTGATTTGGACGGTTCAGTGCTGGAAGAGGAACTCGCGCGAATTGAGAAGCGCCCACGCGACGTCGCGCGGGAAGCGCCAGCGCTCGCGGCCGGTCTTGCGTGTGGCGAGGTTGTCGAGAAGGCGCTTCGTCTCGGCGCGCTGCGGAGCGCGAGCGAGGAACTTCCAGTAGAGGTCCTCGATGATGGCCGCCATCTTCTGGCGCCTGTACTCCTTGCCGTCGACGATGCGCCCGAGATTCGCGAAGAGCTTGCCCGAGTTGAAGAGGTAGAGCCGCTGCTTGGCGGTGACCTCGTTGTGGCGCTCGGAGAGAAGGCCCGTGTCGCGCGCCGGGCGGCCGAACAGAAGCAGGAAGGCGTTCGTGATCGAACCATCCTCGATGAGGATGCTGCGGCGGTCCTTGGGCAGGAACGTGAACGGTTCGGGCGCGATGGACTGGTAGTCGCGCTTCGCGTCGGTGAGCGAGCAGATCGCGTCGTCGAGCACCTCCGCGTCGAGGCGCCTGAGCTTGAAGCCGCCCTTCACCGAACCACGCGCGTACTCGGGCGAAAGCACGATAGAGCGCACGAGCGGACGCAGACGCATGCCGCCGTCCACAAACGTCTTCACATGCTCCGGATCCGCCTCCTTGCGCCCAAGCATCCACCAGGCGACGCGCTTCACGAAAGCGCCCACGAAGTCGTGCCGCCATTCGCCCAGCATCCGGTCCGCGAACTCGGCCCGCCGGTCGCGCCCCTCGATGAGCACGATCTCCTCCTTCCACTCGCGCGTGTTCTTGATGCGCACGCCAGAGAAGTAGCCCGCGAGCTCCTTCCTCATCGCCTCCGGCACGTCCTTCCACTCCCATCCGAGGAATGTGAGCGCGGCGGCCTCGGCATAGCCGTCGCTCGTGCGGCGCGCCGTGGCGCGGATGAAGTTCGCCTCCGCGTCGCGGAAGTCGCTTCCAGTGGCCGTCAAGAGGGCGCGCGCGAAGCGGTCCCATCGTTCGTCCCTCTTCACGAAGTCGCGGATGCGGCGATGATAGACGTAGACGGCGTTGGGCCAGAGATTGATGGGGAACTCGCTCTTCACGCGCAGGATGTCGCAGAAGCGCATGGACCAGTAGTCGGCGAACGAGTCGGCCGCGAGCAGCTTGTCCACGAGGGCCTTCACATCGGGCTTCGCCGCGAAGGCCATCGCCTCCTCCTTCGTGGGGATGCGGCCCGCGAGGTCGAGATAGACGCGCCTGCACATCACAGACGGCGTGGCGCGGCCGTCGGCCGTCTCGTAGAGCGGCGGCTCTGGCGGAAGCGGCACGGACTTAGGCTTCTTGGGCTGCGGCTTCGCGGCGCCCTTTGGCGCCTTCTTCGCACTGCCATTCGGAACGTCAAGCGCCGCAGCTGCCGTTCCTGCGAACGCCGCCGTGCTTCCGATGAATCCGCGTCTGCTAATTTTCATAAGCATCTCCTTCGTGGTCATGCTGCTGTCGGTTTCCCTTCAGGATGGATTATATCATATTTGAGTGCCTAGTGCCTAGTGCGTAAGGCGGTGGGGAGGCGATTTCGCATGTCTAGAATCACTTGGCTGGTACAGACGTGCCTGGCAGCGGAAGACGCACAACGTGCTTCAGATGGACCTTCTTCGCGTCGTTGACGAGTCCCTCGTTGTAGATGGGGTGAAGCAGAAATCCTGTTCCGCCATCCTTGCCGACCTCCAGAACAGTGTTCTGCGCGAGCGCACCGCTGAAGCCGATCTCCAGGTCCGTCACATGCGCGAGGAACTTTCCGGGGCATTTGATCGCGGTGCGGCGCTTTCCGCGGCCGAACTCGGCGTTGCCATACCACCATGCGATGCAGGCGTCGAGGATCGACGGGCCGTTCAAATGGAAACTGGTGGAGAAATGGTCGCTGTAGCAGCAGCGGTAGCGGTTGGCCCAAGACACGTCGAGGAAGCCCACGCTCTCGCCGTACACCGCCGTCTGCGCCTGGCAGTGGGATGAAAACAGCGCGTGTATGTTCGTGAGCATGTTGCCGCCCTTCACCAGCTTCACTCCGACCATCGCCCTCGTTATGCGGATGTTTGCGATGTGGTTGTCGTATGCCTCCACCAAGACGCCGATCGAGTTCGTTGCGCCGTTGCCCGTGATGTCGAGATCGGATATCTCGCAGTCGCTCGAGCCGCTGTTCGCGCCGTTCTTGATACGAAGGCCCACCGCCGCGTTTCTTATCACCACGCCTTTTACCCGCGTGTCGCGGCCCGAGTCGATCGACACTCCGTTCGCCACGCCCGAACAGTCGATGATGCCGCCCGAGAGCGAATACACGCTGCCGTTCGCCCACACGATGTTGGCCGCGTGAATTCCGCCAAGGCGCACCATCGCCTCGGACGACGTCCAGCCCGGCGCCGCCTTGAGGACGGCGTAGCGCGAAAGCTGAAGGTCCACGCTCTTCTCCGGATGGGCAGGCGTGCTGACAGACTTCGAGAGCAGATACGTTCCGTCCGGAAAGAAGATTGTGCGGTTCGGATGCTCGTCGATCACTTTCTGGATCGCATCCGACACGTCGGCCTTGCCGTCCGCCTTCACGTAATCGGTCACCACCACGAATCCGCGTTCGGCGGCTGACGGCACAGCCACAGCGGCAAGCACGGCCGCCATGGCGACGGCGAATGCCGGCATTCTAGAGAGCGGCAGCTTCGCGGCGCCCTTTGGCGCCTTCTTCGCACTGCCCTTCGGAACGTCAAGCGCCGCAGCTGCCGTTCCTGCGAACGCCGCCGTGCTTCCTATGAATCCGCGACTGCTTATTTTCATGTGCATCTCCTTCGTGGTCATGCTGCCTTTAGCTCCCCAAAGCGACATAGATTATACCACATTTGGCAAAATGTGGCGAATGTTTCACCCGTACGGCAATTGCCAGATCGGAAGGCGTCGGCTGCAAGAGCATATCATGTCGCCGCCATGGTGTTCCACGATGCCGCACATGGTGAAACGCCGCGCCTGCGGGATTGCGCGCGAACCGATCACGACAGGCGCGAGCACGCTCACCCACTCGTCGACCAGTCCCGCGTCTGAAAGCGAACGTGCAAGGTTGAGCCCGCCTTCGCAGAGAACATACGTCACTCCCGCCTTTCCAAGCTCTGCAAGCGCCTTCTCCGCATCGTCAAATACAAGCGTCTCGTTCTTTCCGTCCGTGAACACCTGCGCCTTCTTCGGCAGCCTCCCGCTCCTCGATATGACGACGCGGATGAGGTCCGGGTTGGGCCGCCCGTGCGAGAGAAGCGAAGGATCGTCGCGGCGCACCGTCTCGGCGCCCACCATTATCGCGTCCGCCACCTCGCGCATACATCCGGTCCAGCGGCGAGACTTCTCGCTCGAGATCCATCTGGCCTCGCCTTTGTCGTCGCATATCTTTCCGTCGAGGGACATCGCGATCTTCACCGTCACGTATGGCATCCCAGTCATCACATGCTTGGCGAACGGCACGATGATCTCCCGCGCCCATTTCACTGCATGTCGACGACAAATCAGCTCGTCGTCACGGGATGTGGCGCTCTTCACCGCGCGGTCGTTCGCCCAGCATTCGCACTTAACGCCTGCCGCCTCCAGAACGCGCTTCGCCCTGCCGCGGTTCTTCGGATTGGGATCCGGCACGGCATAGACCACTCTTGGTATCCCGCACGCGACTATCGCGTCGGTGCACGCGCCGACGCGACCTGGCTTCGAGCACGGCTCAAGCGTCACATAGAGCGTCGTCCCCTTGAAGAGGTCGTCTGCCGCGTCGCGCCCTGCCCTTCTGCGCGCGTTCTTGATCGCGGCGACCTCCGCATGGTCGCCGCCGGCCTTCCTGTGCCAGCCCTCGCCGATGATCTTTCCGCCCTTGACGACGACTGCGCCAACTGGCGGATTTGGCCGCGTATGGCCAAGCCCCCTTTGAGCGAGCGCCAGCGCCCTTTCCATGAAAGCCGACTCGTGCTGCCGCATGACAGATCCTCCTTTACACCACATTCTCGAGAATGGAAAGATAGTCGTTTGCCTGCGCATCGCGGTTGTGCACGAGCGCGATGCCGCGGTAGGCGTTCTCGCCGAGGCGCGCAGAGAGAGCGGGATCTGCAACGAGGCGCTCAACGCATTCGACGAGCGACTGCGCGCTCTCGGGCTTCATGTCGAGCCCGGCGCCGGCGTCCATCACGAGCTTCTTCGCGAAGCCGTCCACGCCCATTATGATCGGGCGTCTGCATCCGGCGCTCTCGAATATCTTGCTCGGCATCACCGTGGTAAAGAGGTCGGTCTTTCGCAGATGAACGAGGTTCGCGTCGCTCGAAGCGACCCACGCCGGCATCGTGCTCTTCGGCTGTCGGCCCGTGAAGACGACGTTCGAAAGCCCCCTTTTCTTCGCCTCCACCTCAAGCTGCTCCCTGTGGGCGCCATCGCCCACTATGGCAAACACGACTTCTTTCTCGCCGCTGGCCTTGCGCTCCCTGCGGCCAAAGATTTCGGCCGCGTCGAGAACGACCTCGAGTCCGCACGCCATGCCGACGGTGCCGATGTAGCTCACCACGAACTTTCCGTCGAGGCCGAATCGCCGCAGCAGCTCCTCGTCCTTGTCGCGCGGGCCATACACCGCGAGATCCGTGCCGTTCATCACGATTGCGATCTTCTCCGCCGGCACGCCCTTCTCGACGAGACGTTCCCTGTACCCTTCGCCCACCGTCACCAGCTTCGCGCACCTGCGGTACATCGCCTTCTCCACGCGCTCGAGCGCCCAGTATGCGGGCCCAGGAATGTGCGCGCCCACCGCGCCCATGCTCTCGGGCCATATGTCGCGTATCTCCACAACGAGCGGCACGCGCCTGAGGCGCGCGTACCATACGCCAGCATAGCCGCAGAAGATCTGCGGGCTCGTCGCGACTATCACGTCCGGACGCGGCAGGTCGAGCGCCGTCCAGAGCGCGCTCATGAAGTAGCTCACGAAGTTGAGCATTCTTCTGAACGCCCCCTTGTTCGCCGCTATGTACGTCTTCACGCGCGCTACCTTCACGCCGTTGACCACCTCGTCCATGCGCACGTTTCTGTATCCGTCGTACACCACTCCGCTCGGCACGTTCGGCGCGCACGTGACCACGGTGACGTCGTGCCCCGCCTTCGCCCAGCGCTCGCAAAGCGCGCTCACGCGCGTCGCCGGCGCGTTGCCCTCGGGAGTGTAATAATGGCTGAAGAAAAGTATTCTCATGGCTTTTCCATATCAAGATTGCACAAGAAAACCTGGCATGGCAGAAGATGTCCTTGCGTCCTTGACATAAGATTCTATGATGATCATCCGATGTTCTCCATGACTTGGACATTTTAGCATAAGCGATAACCGACATGCAACAGGAAACCCCATTTTGTCGAAGATGTGGTATAATCTTGTGCGAGTTTGCGCGGCGCGGGTGCGCTTCGGAACGGCACATCTACAAGGAGGAGTCTTCAATGATCGCAAAATTTGCCTTTGCGGGCACAATGGCCGTGTCTGCTTTTATCTGCGCCAGTCTGCAGGGCGCCCCATTGAGCGTCCACAACGCCATCGCCAAGACGCGCATAGTCCAGGGGAAATATCCCTACACAGAAGTCAACGACAAGGCGATGAACGACATCATCGCGGCGGACCGCGCAATTGACGCCGCCTGGGTGGAGGCGGCGAAAGACCCTTCCGCGTTCAAGGCGCGCCAGGAGCGCGTGCGCAAGGCCTGGCTAGACGCAATCGGCGGCTTTCCGCAGCGCTGCGATCTTGACGTCAAGATCACAGGTGCGATCGAGCGCGAAGGATACCGCATCGAGAAGACGCTCTTCCAGTCGCGGCCCGGACACCATGTGACCGCCACGCTCTTCGTGCCCACAGATCCCCGCTTCAAGGCGCCGTATCCCGCCGTGCTCGTGCCCTGCGGGCACACGTACAACGGCAAAATGGCCGAAGACTACCAGCGCCCAGGCGCAATTGGCGTGAAACTCGGCTTCGTGGTGATGGTGTACGACCCGATCGACCAGGGGGAGCGTCCGCAGAACCCGAAGGTGCACAAGCCCATGGTGTGCAACGGGCACAACCGCACCGGACACCGCGCCGCGCTCGTGGGCTGGAACACGGCGCAGTTCCGCATCTGGGACGGCATCCGCGCGCTCGACGTTCTCTGCGCCCGTCCCGACGTGGACGCAAAGCGCCTCGCCGTGACCGGCCACTCCGGCGGAGGAACCGCATCAAGCTACATCATGGCCATGGATCCGCGCATCGCCGCAGCCGCCCCGTCAGGCTTCGTCGCCTCGATCCGCGGCACAAACTGGGATCTCGGCGCAAGCGACGCCGAACAGCAGTTCTACGGCCAGCTCAAGTACGGCATGAACCACCTAGCGCTCTTCATGCTCGCCGCCGACCGCTGCGCCGCTCTCCACCTTGCCACGCACGCCGACTTCTTCCCGTTCATCGGCGCGTACGAAACCGCAGAATACGCCGCGAAGGCGTTCAATGCGCTCGGACGCGGCGACTGCTTCCAGCTGATCAACACCTCCGGCCCTCACCTCTGGGCCGAAAGCTCCAAGCAGGCCGAGTTCCTGTGGTTCCGCAAACACCTCAAGGGCGAAGACGTGTGGAAAGGCTACGACTGCGCCAAGTTCCAGAAGTACAACCTCGGATTCAGCCTAGCGGACCCGAAAGTGGACGTTGGTCTCGCCCGCGACCAGAAGAACCTCGTGACGCCCACAGGCAACGTTCTGGACCTGCCGGGAGAGCGCACCGTGTACGACCTCATACGCGAAGAGGCCCGCAGGCTAGAGGGCACGCGCAAAACCGTCACCCCCGACATCGTGCGCACAGCAACCGGCATCCGCAAGACCGGCTTCCACGCGGAGGCATACGACAGGCTGGACCAGGAGCTTGCCAACGGCAAATCCTCAACCGTCACGCTGCTGACGGACGACGGCATCGCTCTTCAGATGTTCACATTCCGCCCGACATCTCCTAAGGATGGTCTGCTAAGGCCGGTGATGATAGTCTCGGAAGAGCTCGACTCCGTGGCGCACGCCGCGCGCGTGGAGGAGATTCTCGGCGAAGGCCGCGCCGCCGTGATACTCGAGGCGCGCGGCTGGGGCCTGACGGGACGCTACTTCCGCCACCATCGCGGCGAGGGCGGAGCGTCGTCCACGAAGTACTATGGCTGCCCGACGGTGGACGAGATGATCACGATGAAGTACTACCACCTTGGCGAGAACATGGTGGCCCACAGGGCCGAGGACATTCTTTCCGCCGTTGACGCGGCGAAGAAGATCCTTGAATGCAGCGAGGCGTTCGACATCGAGGCGTACGGCCGCGCCTGCATCCCCGCCGCCCATGCGCGCTTCGTAGGCGAAGGACGCTTCGCACAGATCAAGCTGGTGAAGCCCACCTGGTCCTGGAAGCAGATGATCGACGACGAAAACCTCTACACGCGCTTTGCCGACGTGGTGCACGGCGCCTACCGCCACTACGACTGGACGGATCTGCTTGGCAACTGATCCACATCAGGCATAGAGCCCACCTTCCAGTCGATCACGCAGGGGAATTCGAGTCTCTGGCGGAAGACGGCGCACCAGCCTTCGCGACGAAGGTTGAAACCCTCGGCGAATTCGCACTTTTCCCACGAGAGTTCGCCGGGGCAGTCAATGGAAACTTGATCTCGCTCCACGCCCGGCGGCAGATGGAAGCGCACCTCCACGTCGTGCGCGCCGCTTCCGCGCAGTTCGTCGCGCCCGCGCAGCCCTTCCGGCGAAAGTTCAAAGCGTCTCGCGTGCCGCCCCGCGTCGAAACGCCGCCCCACACGATGGCTCGCCCACACCTCGCTCGAGTTCTCGCCGTCGATGACAACCGTGTTGTGCGCCGCCGTGCTGCGCTCGTAGCTGCGCAACTCGCCTGGCACGTACGTCGAGCAGCCGGTGTCGCCGATCAGCTTGCGTGCGCCGTGCCATAGCTCGAACGTCCACGTGTCGGCATGGGCGTGGCCTGGCTGGTAGGAGGGACCTATCTCGCCGCACTTGGCAAGGAGCGTCCATTCTCCTGCGGCCTTGCGCATGAAGCCGGAGACGTTCGCTGGGGGCTTGCAGGCCACCCGCTCCGCCGGCGGCGTGGCTATTCCCAGCAGGCGCGCGTATTCCCGAAGCGCGTCCGACGCGAGGGCGACGCCCTCGGCGGCGTCGTTGAACTTGGCGATGAGTCCATCCGGGCCGGTAAGCTTGGCAAGGCCGGCCAGCATCTTTTCCGCCGCGCCCCTGAAGAGCTCGTCTCCCGTGAGACTGAAGCAGTCCAGCACGTCCTCGAGGATTATCGAATGGTACATCGCGCTGCGCTCGAAGTGGACGCCGTCGTCCAGTATCTGCTCCGCGAGCTCCCTGCGGCAGATGTCCATTCCCTTCCGCAGCCACTCCCGCGCCTCCCTGCCCTCGAAGCACGAACCTGCAAATACCAGCGCCTTCGCGTTCGCGAGCAGATGGTTTGCAAGAAGATGGTATTCGAGGCGGCGGCACAGCGAGCGCATCTGCTGGCAAATCGAAGCGGACACCGCCTCGGCATCGTCCTTCGCGAGCGGCTCTCCTGCCGTCAGCCACTTGATCCAGTTCACGACGCGCAGGGATATCGGATAAGGCTCCCATCCGTTGCCGGCGCACGCGGGATTCTCCGCGATCCATCTGCGCACGAGCGCAAGCTGCGCAGAACGGGAAACCAACGTCGCGCGCTGCCGCAGACAGTCGAAGTAATGGAGATTGTACAGCCAGAGCTTCGGCCATTCCGCGCGGTTCCAGTCGCCTTCGCCGCGCAGCTCGCGCGTCTCGTTGAGAAACGTGAACTCGCAGTCTCCGTTCCAGCATCCGAAGGAATGCGGCCATGGAACGCGGGGGGAAACGCCGTCCCTCCGCGGCAGCGCCGCGGCGTTCACGCGCCCCATCGGACGCTTCCGCCACAGGCGGTTCAGCACCTGAACCGCCTTCAGATGCCGCACCGTGCGGAATATGAGGCCGATGTTCTTCACACTTCTTCCGCACGGCCGGACTTCAGCGCGCGCAATACGGCGAAAGTCGCCTTCGTGACGTTCACGATCTCGGCCAAGGTGATCGGCATCGCCCTGCTGGCGCGCACGCTTTCAACGATGGCGGCGAGCTCCTCCGCAAAGCCCTTCTGCTGACGTCCCTTGAGCTTGCGCTTTCCAAGCCTTCCGGAGCAGACGGTGCGGCAGAAGTTCTCCATCACGGCCGTCGAGCCCTCGCCGTGTATCTCGCAGAGCTCCTTCGGGAGAGTGGTGTCGCCAAGTGCCGCGTATTCGAGAGTGCCCACGCTGCCGTCGGCGAACTGGAGGTTCACGCACACGGAGTCCTCCGGCGTCTCGGCGGCGTTCGCAGTCTGAATGCACATAGCCTGCA
>JAFXIL010000124.1 GCA_017563185.1 Kiritimatiellia bacterium
AGCTCCAGCGGTGGAGCAGCTGCTCGTTCGCGTCCAACGTGCCTTCGGGCGTAGGCGGAGGAAACGCCTTGGCGTAGAGTTCCGCCTCATCCGAAGAGAGAGCGCGGTCGAAGAAGCGCACGTCCTGGAACGCGAGATTGTTGTTGCCCGAAAGGTCTGTGTATCCGGAGATCAACCCTCCGTGCGCAGACGAAAGCTGGAAGCCGTTGGCGAAGGGACGGTCGGCGCAATTGATCGCGGTGTTCATGCTTCCGACCGGCCTGCCGTCCCAGTACAGCGTGACCGTGCCGCCCTTCAAAAGGTCGGTCGGCGTACCTTGCACATGTACGGCGACGAGGGAATGGAATTCGTTCGTCGTGTCGCCCAGTCCGTTCAGTTCGATGCGCGGCGGAACAGGGGCGTTCTTGCCGCTGCCGAAGTTCTGGAAGACCGGCACGTAGAGTTTTCCGGAAGAGGACGAAGACGCCACGACGAACTGCTTCTTGCCGCTCGTCCCGTTGCCGCCAAGGCTGATCATCACGCCCTGCTCCACGTCACAGGACTTCACGGACATCGCGAGCGTCCAGTCCGCGTTCAGTTTCGCTTCGCCGTCGGATATCGAGCCGTAGCCCTTCGGATGGACGGCGGTGTTCGGTCCGTTCGGGCCCTCCACGGCGACGTTCCCCGCGCCGGAGCCGGCGGGATCGCCGCCGCCGTTGCCCGTGAATACGCGCGTGCCACCCGTGAAGTCGTAGCGGAAGAAGGAATCGTCGATCGTCGCGGCGGCGAGAGTCGGAACGGCGTCGGGGCCGCTCGCGATGTTCGCCTCGATCTGCGCCATGGAGAGCGCGCCGTCCCACACGCGCACTTCGTCGTAGTCCGCCTGCGGATCCTTGTCGCCCCAGAAGTTGCGCCCCAGGGCAAAGGACTCGCGCACGAGCAGCGAGGTTGTCCAGCCAGTGACGGTGCGGATGTTGCTGCCATAGCGCGCGCCCGTCGCGACGTCATGCACGTAGCCCTCGACCGTCGCGCCGTCCCCGTCGCCGTGCGGCTTGACGACAATGGCAAGGTGGTACGTTCCGCCCGCCGTCAGCGGTTTTCTGCCCATGAGAATATTCTTGCCGTTCTCGCTGGAGCCCAGCAAATGAAAGACCGGGCCGTTTTGATCCCATGTCTTGATTTGGGGATTTGGATTGTGAAAGGCGCACATCAGGTTCTTCGTCCCGGTATCGTCCTTTTTGCCGAGCGTCATGATCGCGCTGTAGTTGTCGATGGCGCGTATCGTCGTCCACACCTCGATCGTGAAGGGCTTGTTACCGGCGGGAAGGATCGCGGAGGACTTGTTCGGGTTCAGTTCGACCCACGACGCTCCCTTGTTGCCGCCCGCAAGGCGGATGGCCGTGTTGTCGTTGATGAACGTGACGGAGCTGGAGTTGTCCGTGCCGGTGAAGTCGGCGCCGCCCACGCTGTCGGCATAGTCGCCGTTGAAGCTCCAGCGGTGGATCAGCGAAGGCCCGGCGGCCAATGCGCCGTGCACCACCGCTACGCCCGCTGCCAGGACAACGGCTCTCCATGCCGGGAGAAATGCGGCCAAATCACGTCCCCCTCCCCTGAGTTCACTCTTTTTCAACAGCTTCATTGCATTCCTCCTTTTTTTTGCGCTTAGTTTAATATTATACACTATCGGGTTTGATCAAGTCAAGCGCTTGTGGAACTGGGCCACAGCGAGGCCAGGCAAATGCGACCGCACGCCATTGCGAAAGGCACGGGGGGGGCATAATTCAGCGCATGAACAACTGTACATTGCCCATTTATCTACTCCGCAAGATCGAAGAGGCGGGTGTCAGGGGCAGCGAATACGCACGTGAAGCTGTCGGAGTTCTCCACGACCACCTTGTCTTCGAGAAGATCGGTTATCTTCGCGTACTTGCGCGGCAGGGAAAGCTTGATCTCGCCGCCTTCTTTCGTGTGCACCGCGAGGAAGCGGTCGTTCGCGAAGACGACGCACGGCTTCGACGCCCACACATGCGCGCCGGAGGCCGCAATGACCTCGCGCAGCTTCGCAGGCGTGTAGAGCTTGTAGTCACGCGCATAGACGCTCGTCCAGCCGCCCGCCATCTTCGTTGTGCTGACGCCCTTCGTTCCGTACGGCACACCCGCACACTCCTTCACGCGCCTGACATCGAGGTTCCTGCCATCGGAGATTCCTGGCGCATAGCACCACACAACCGTGCGCCCCTCACGGAGGATCTTCTTGTCGATCAGCGACTTCTTTTCGGGCGTGATGTTGATTGCGGCGGGATACACCACCACCTTCGTCTTCGAGATGTCGCGCGTCTGCAGGTCGGAGAGCGTGCACACGTCGAACGGAACGCCCGTCTTCGAGAGCGCGTTACGGAAGTACTCGCCGAAAGCACGTTCCTTGTGGTCCTTCTCGTTGAGGTAGTAGATGCTCTCTGGATCGGAAACGAGCAGCACCTCGTCGGCTGGATGCGGCAGGGCCACGCCATAGCGGCGTGTTATTGCGGCGAGCTTCGCGATGCGCCTGCGCAGCGCAGGATCGTCGTAGAATCCGTTCTTGCCTCCCCACATGTCGAACCAGTAGTACGAGCAGCCGTTGGCCGTGGCGAACGCCGCCTCGCGCGTGTTGCCCGCGAGGTCCTCCTCGAACGTCTTCCACGTGCCGGGTTTCCAGAAGCCCTGAGTGTGCGGGCCGAAGTCGATCTCGTGCAGGAGGCGCTTGCCGTGGTGACGCGCCGTGGAGTGGACGATCTGGCTGCCCGAGCCGCCGCCCATCCGGCGGTCGGAGTAGTTGGCAGGTGCGCAAAAGAAGTCGATGTCGGACGAGGCGTAGACGCGCTCGTAGTCGAGATGGCCGAAAGACGTCTGGTTCCCAGTGCTCATGTAGTAGTAGCCGTAGAACATGCCGATTTCCTTGGTCTTCGGGATGGCCTTGCGCGCGGCGGAGGCGTAGGCGAGAATGGCGTCCGTTATAACCGAGTTGTGGAAGCGCCAGTAGTCGATCTTGTGCCGCTCCTTGGCAGGGTCATAGACGAGATTCTCGAACGCTGCCGTCCTGATCTTCGAAAGGTCCGGCACGGTTGGCCCGTAGTTGAGCTTGCGCGCCCTGCACCACCTGACCCATGCGGCGTTCTTTGCGCCGCTCGTGCGACCCTTGTCCCACTCGTACCATTCTGTCGTGCATCCGCCGGCGAGAATGTAGGCGCATATGCGTGCGCCCCACTTCTTCTCGGCGTACGCGATGAAGTCCAGCATCCACTCCTTCGTCATCGTGATCCACTTCTGGCTGCACGCGGCGTGCGTGATGTCGGAGAAGGAATCAACCGACAGCTTGCGTATCGCCCAGTAGGGCGTGTTGAGGTCGATCTCGCAGATGAACTGCGCGTTCGGACTCGCCTTCAGCAGGTCTTCGATCTGCGCGTCGAGCGCGGACCAGTCGTATTGCTTCGGCCCCTTCCAGATGGGCGGATAATCGCAGTAGGTGCTGCACAAGGAGTTTAGCGTGTTCGCCGCGAAGACGATGCGCAGCGGAATCCCCATGTCGGCGAAGTCCTTCGTGCGCTCGAGCTGCGGACGGAAGCTCCTGTAGCCGATGTACTGCGACCGCGTCCCGTCGTCCCGCCGCATGTCGGCGGCCAACGACGGTGAAAATACCGCCGCGCACACAGCCGCAAAAGCCGTAAATGTCTTGATCTGTTTTGCGTTCACTCTACATTCCTTTCGTTCCAGGGTGGGTTGGCGAACCCGCCGCCCAGCCGATGTTGTACGTGCAAACCCGCACGGCCCCACACTCACTTCGCTGCATGGGAACCGGCCTGTTGACCGTGTCGCGGCCGGGCAGCATTTGGATGGTCTCAGCGCCTACGGCGACAGCCAGTGAGAGGA
>JAFXIL010000125.1 GCA_017563185.1 Kiritimatiellia bacterium
AGATATCGTGCCGGAGACGCCGCTGGGGGCGTCCGCATGGAACCAGAGCGAGGCATGGGCCGCCGCTGCGTTCCCGTCGAACGCGGCCGAGATGACGGCGGCGGGCGGCTATGCCGCATGGGCGACCCTGCGGGCGTCCGATCCTAACCGGCGTCTCGTCGGCCTTCAGATCGCATCTCCGGACGGCAGATGGCCGATATGCGTGGAGGTGGGCGGCGTGCCGGTGATGGCGGACGGCAGAGCCGAACTGCTGTACGCCCTCGACTGCGGCGCGCAGGTTCCGTTCTCGCTCTCCGACGGCGGGCTCGGCGCAGTTACTGTCAGCTGCGCACCGCCGGACTTTCAAACCTTCACACTTTCAAACCTTCAGACCTTTTCCTTCCCATGCGAGTGCATGATGGGCGACGTCACGCTCCATCTCGACACTCCTCGCACGGGATGGCTGCGCCGCATCGCCGAAGTGAGCGTGGACGCGCCAGAACTCGTGCACCTCCATCCCGGCGACACCGCGCAGCTCGCCGCCGTCGTCACCAACTGCCATGCCGACGCCTACCTCGGCTGCACCTGGCACGGCGGCGCGGGAATCTCGTTCTCAAACGCGCACTCGCTCACCACGACTGTCGCATACGCATCCTCAAGCCAGGTGCAGTGGGCCACCAACAATGCGTTCCTCGTGACGAGCTACACGGGCGACTATTGCGTCACCAACGCAAGCTGGTTCACGGTGGGAATGGAGAACGAACCCACGCCGTCGTTCACAATCGACTGCCAGGATGTGTTCTTCCTCAACGATGCCGACGTGCTGGACGGCGGCGCGACGAACCGGCCGGAGCGCATACGCCCCGTTACGCTGAACCTTCTGGGGCCGTATGGAACAAGCGGCACCGTGAAGCTGTCGTCGCAGGGGGCGGCCTCGCCTGTGATGTTCTACATCGACAATGGCGTGACCAATTTGATAACAGAGACCACGGAAATCCCGCTTGAGGTGACAGATTCTTTCACGCGCACGGGAACAAACACATTCTATGTGTCGTGTCCCCAGAAAGGCACGGGAACGATCAGCGCCACGCTGACGCTGGACGGAGGCGAAACGCTTGCGGCCACGTCAAGCTTCAAGTGCATGGAACCTCTGCGTAAGCTAGTAACGACGAAGAAGATTGACGGACGCTTCATCAACCCTTCGCGGCTCGTGATGGGCACGAACGCCGTGCTGCAGGTCGGCGTGAACGGAGACTTCGACGCCACGAACGTCCACTGGTGTATTGTCTCAGGGGCGGCAAGTCTTTCGCCCGCCAGCGGCTTCACCACAACTGTCACGCCAACAGGCACGAACGAGGACGTCGTGGTGGAGGCGCGCTTCAACGGTGACGAGATACAGCCGAGATTTGTGATGCCTGTTGTGATACCGCGCACGATACCAGTGAGGTTCTTTGTTGTGGAGCCACCTGTTGGCGATGGTCTAGGAGAATGGAAAGACGCTGACATGAGTGGAATGCTTGATAAAGCTAATGAGATATACGCTCAGGTCGGCATCCGTTTTGAACTTCTGGGAACGCCTGCATATGTGGGAACGACCAATGACTGGAATATAGTGCTTGGCACCAACTATGTAAACAGATTTGGCATGAAGAGGTGGAAATATTCTTCTGAATGTAGAACCCTGTTAGACAACTATACAGCTGCAGACTGCGTTGAAGTCTACTTCATAGGGTCAATCCTATATCCCAAATATTATGTTGCCGCGACTCCACCTTATGGTGTCGTCGTCAGTAAACAAGCAAGCATTACAACGTTGGCACACGAACTCGGTCATGTCCTTGGGCTGGAAGACTGCTATGTACGTTTTAACCGCAGGGACGGGATGGTGGCCTCAATCATCAGGGCAGACGAGCCTGTGGACGGAGGGTTCTTCATGTTCGGCGCTTGTGACTGGGGAATGGAGCGCGGCCGTGGGTTCTATGGCAAAGACGACTCCAGGCTTGTGACGATGCGCAGAATGCTCATGCACGGTACCGGGACAAACGAACGCATGGACATCCCAGCTGGCAATGTGATCAGCCTTTCCCTTGATGCAAGAACGGAACTAGAGTTCGGCACATGCAACCCGAAGGTCGGAGCGGATCATATCAAGCAAGAAAACCAGGAGGTCTATTCGCGATGAAAGCGGTTCTCGTCATCATGGTTTCATTGGCGACGGCATCGACATTGGTGGCGTTAGGGCATACCACTGCCGAGTCGAATGCGGTTGTGAGGGCTGCGCTCAACCGTGCATTGGTGTTCTATCCCTGCGACTTGGAGAACTTTGAAATTCCCGCCGACATTGAAGAGCCCAATACATGGCATGGTTTTTTGGGCGGCGACACAAACGGATGGACGTTTGCCGAGAAGAAGGCCGCTTTCGACTGGTATCTTTCAACGCTTGGCACTAAGGACTGCAAGAACCTTGACTGTGACGAGCAGGAGGAGATCCGCATTGCCGTGGGCAAATGCGACGAGTTCAACTACACGAACTCGGCATCGGCCATGAAAGCTTTGGCATTGAATCCGCGAGGAGTATGCAGGGGCGAGGCGATTGATTTGACGATCAGATTCAGTCTTATAGACGATTCAATGAATTATTTCGTGGAATCAATCATGACAAATTCTACAGGTTATAGCCTTGCTGAGAGAGGCGTGGCAAGTTGTCGATATGCTTCTAGATTACTGGCCTACGATGCGACAAACAATGTACAGCAGGCATTTCGAGATCGTGCGGTAAATATGTTCTATAGGAATCGCATGTTGTCATCCAATGCTTTTCTGATTGTTGACGGACTCTTTGTTCAATGCATCAATGGGTATGAAGTAAGTTCCAATAGGCTGGAACATGCGCTTAATGCAATATCACTCCCAAGTAGTGGTCCAATAACAATCCGCAGATTCACCTCCGTGACTAACCAGCTGCTCTCTTCCGGGCAGCCGCTTGTGCAGCTGGACATCGGAGAGGGCGGCGACTGAGGCCAGCCGCTCACCCCTGCTCCGCCAGCCATTTCCTGAACGCCTCGCGCTCGTCCGCCGAGAGCGCGCCGTAAGCCGCCTTAGCCGCGTCCAGGGCGCTCGGAGCTGGAAGCGCCACATTGTCCGCGCCGATGGCCGGAAGCGCTCCTACGGCGCGGGAGAGCGTCTCCTGGTTGGCGTGGAAACACCGCTCTGTCATGGCTGTACTGACGTGCCCCACGATGGACTGGACGAGGGCGAGAGGAACGCCAGCGTTGCCGCACAAACTCACAAACGAGCGCCGAAGGCTGTGGAAGCCAACGTCAATCGCCGCCCTCTTGGCCCCCTTTGGCCTTGCTGGTAGTTTTGATCCCAGCCGCCTCAAACACGCGCTGGACATCCAGCGACAGATAGGAGCTGTACGCGCGGTAACGGGCCGCCAAGCTCGGAAGCACCAAGCCGCGCCGTGCACGGCCCTGCGCCGACCCTGGTAGGGTCGCGCGTCCCGCGCGACCGCCATATCGCTTCCCGCCACGTGGTAGGGCGGTCGCGGGGCGACCGCCGCCACACCCCGCCAATGCACCGACAACGCCCCGTCCGCCACGCGGCGAAACACAACGCGGCGATGGGTGCGACAGGGCGCGAATTTGCAAGTTAAAGGGGTATTTTTCAATCCCTCCACAACATCTACCCCCTTAACTTGCGATTTCGCGGTGAATATGTTATACTGTCGGCCATGAACTTCTACAGAAGAGAAAACTACCTCCGCAAAATTCGCGGCTTTTATGAAGACACTGGACTCATAAAAGTAATTACTGGCGTCAGACGCTGCGGCAAATCCTGTCTGATGGAAACAATTGCCAACGAACTTCGGGAACACGGCATAGACGATGCACACATTGTCTATCTTGATCTTGACCGCCGACCGTACAAAAGCATCAAAACCACGGATCACCTTGAACAGCTCATCGATGAAAGGACGCCTTCCTCTGGAACGACCTATCTCTTCATAGATGAAATCCAGAATGTAAAGGGTTTTGAGGAAATGCTTAATGCCTTCCGCGTCGAAGGCAGACATTCCATTTTCATCACCGGCTCCAACTCCTACCTTTTGAGCGGCGAGCTTGTCACGAAATTGACCGGACGATACCTTGAATTTGAAATGTTCCCTCTCACCTTCGACGAGTTCCTTGGCATGAAATGCTTTCTCGGCAAGACCATTTCTGCCAACCTCGTAGATGAGTTCGACCAGTACCTGCGTGACGGCGGATTTCCCAAGGCTGTTCAATACGATTCCGCCGACGACCGCCGGACATACATAGCGGGTGTTGTCGCAGAGATATTCGAGAAGGACATCCGCCGCCGCATAAAGATCCGTAATCTGTCCGCATTCCAAAAGGTTCAGACATACCTTATCAACAATTTCGGCGCAACCACAAGTCTCGACAACCTTCTTGAAGACCTTGGCAAGACTGGGGTACACATCAAGCGCGAAACGTTGAACCGATACATCGGCATTCTGAAAGACGCCAAGATCCTCTACGAATGCAACCGCTTTGACCTTAAATCCCGCAGATCCATCCGCGGCAAGCAGAAGTACTATCTCTCTGACCTCGGTTTCTACTTCTCCACCAACACCGACAATCGGATCAACTACGGTCCGGCGATTGAAAACGTGATATACACCTACGCCCGCTCCCACGGCTATGCGGCAAGCGTAGGGCGAATCGGTACGCTGGAATGCGATTTCATCCTTCGCAATGGTGACTCCAGCTACGCGTACGTGCAGGCGTGCATGACAATGATGAACGAGCGAAGGACTGAAGACCGCGAATACGCTCCGCTGGAGAAGATTCGCGACAACTACCCAAAATACATCCTCACGCGCAACGATCCAATCCAGCAGCGCAACGGCATCATCCACCGGAATCTCCCTGAGTTCATGCGCGACAACGCAGCGTTCTGAACCACAGGCCGACACGGCCGCGCCGTGCACGGCCCTGCGCCTACCCTGGTAGGGTCGCGCGTCCCGCGCGACCGCCGTATCGCTTCCCGCCACGTGGTAGGGCGGTCGCCCCGCGATCGCCGCTCCACCCCGCCCGCGCTTGGGCAACGCCTCATCCGCCACGACGAAACGCAGCGCGGCGATGGGTACGACATGGCGCGAACCCCATCGCCACTTTCAACTTTGGCGGAACAGCCACACCTCTGCTGATTGTTGCCAATGTGAAAATGTTGCCAATTCCAGTGTTGCCAATGGTCAGTTCCAATCCAACCACCATTTAATTGGGAATTGGAATTGGCACTGGCAACACTTCCACATTGGCAACATTAAGCTGCACGCCTAAGGCGAACAGAAATACTATAGCGCTACTTCCAGGCCTTCACAATCTCCACCCAATCATCATTGCAGCCAAGAAGTTTTTCCATCTTACTTGTGACGTTTTCATAAAGTTCATCTGATTCCAAGCCGCAATCATAGCACATGAAGACAAACTCTCCTGGATACGTATCAGTTTCGTAGTTGAATCGCTCACTACAACGCTGGTCAACGAGCAGTGCTTGACAGAATCGATGTCCCTCCCAAGAGATGAATCCTCCTCTCCTTCCCGGTTTGTCGTCAGAACGATTGAGCGCGACAATTCCCTTTTTCGTAAACAGTATCCCAAACTGCCCTGGCTTTTCCTTGTGCCTGCCGAATAATTTGAACCCCTTTGAGTCAGAGTCATCCAGCATCATGAGAACATCAGAACGGCTTATCGTCACACGCTTCAGTTCGTCTCCATTAACCAGATGTGTGTTATCCATAACGGCGAATGCGTCAGGAACATCATCTGGATCGTTAAAGCACTCTCTTGCCGAGGTACGAAAGTTTACAAACAATCCATCCATTTCGGGTGAATCGCCCATTACCACACGAGAGTTGCTCGTATGCTCAGCCTTGAAATCAGCCAGTATTCTGGCAATGGCATCTACATCGATCATTGTTTTCTCCTTTTCAATTAGTCTTCTTCTAACTCTCCAGCAGGCTCAGGACAGAAATCGTCATAATCAAATTCGGCACCTTTCCCTTGCGCTATGTAAACGAAGTGTATCCCCAATTCATCACGGCTTTCACTTAGCCTCTTTGTAGGCATATTCAAAAAGGAGGGACAAATCACAGGGCCGTGAGGGAAATTCCCCCTTCCTTCACCGCGGAGTGTCCCTTCGGCACGAAAAAGTATACACCCTTCCCCATATTCAGGTGAAACCGCAATCGATGGCCATGTGACAAATCCCGACCCCCACGTATTGCCATCGTCTCCTTTTCGATAAACCAGAATTCCCTTTGTGGTCACTATCGTGCCACACGAACACTCTTTCTTTGCCAGACTTCCGAACAACCCCTTTTTCGTGTCGTCCAGCACCGCGATGACGTCATCTTCGTCAACAGACACCATCTTCGGCTGATCATCTTCTGTGTACAACGTCTTGTCTGTCGCTGTAAACGATCTGCCTGACGCAGATAATCCTTCGATATCGTGCGCCGCATTCTTCAGCAACGTCTCGCACTTCATCGCAAATGGCGCATCTCCAGGAAAGAATACCCTCCCTGCCTTCAAATTTCGTTCGAACTTCTTCAACGCGTCGCGAACCTCGTCCACGTTTACCATGACCTCGGAGAATTCGTTCATCCCCGGAAACTCACTGCCACAGTGTTTGTTGTTCTTCATTGTCTTTTCCTTTGATTTTGGATTATTTGTGCTTTAAAATCCTATCCGCTGCGTCAATAGCGATGCGGGAACATTCATCAACCGCCTTTCGCGTTCTCGCATGCGCCTCTGCGCTTTCGTAAAGCACAGCGTTTTTACTGGCGGCAAGATAGGCGTTCTCAAGGCTCTTGAATATCTGTACAAGTGCGCTCCGCGCCGCATCATACTCGCCTTTGCATTTGATGTAATCCGCATCTTCATCCGGCTTTCTTCCAAAGCCCCTGATTGCATCGCTCAACATCTGCAAACGATTCTTGCGAATGGATATTTCCGCACGGAAAGACACGATAACATCCCAAAGCCCCGTCGTTTCCTTGACTGCAAAGTCCCTTAGCGTCGATTCCTGCGGCCATCCGCGCTCAGCCATCCGCAAGACATTCTCCCTATGGTTCGCCTCTTCTGCAATCTTCTTTTTACGAGCATTATTCGCAAGTTCCTTCATGTAAGCATCATAACGCGCTTTTGTCAGTGTGGAGATCACAGTCTTGGCAACGGCATTAATCGTTGCCTTAGTCCATGCCACTTTTTTATCGTCGCTCCATGTATCCATTAAATCCCCGCCAGTATAATCATAACCATCCAACGGATAAGCGAAAGGCATCCAGCCGAGCGGTGTCCAGCAAACCGTTTCTCGCCCTACAATATTTATGCCAATGTCATGTTTCCCTAATGGACTGGAAATGCTGACCGTATGGCTTCTGCTCTCCTCCATCAATGAAGGAAACGTGCAAAGAGTCAGTAGCCCAGGAAGAAACTGTACGGACGACGTGGTATACTTTTCTTCAATAATGTCCGAAACGCAAACTTCCAACGGTATGGAATCGAGAGTATCGTCCACTGTGAATACAATACTTGGAGGTGCCTGCCTCATCAATGCCTCACTCAGTTGAGGTTCTACATTTTTTATAGAGTATTTTCCTCCCAATGGGCCTTTCGCTATCGCTCCCCCTATCTCATGTGTCAACGAAAGTGAAAAACACCCACACATCATTGCGGCGAGCAGTGCCGCGCAGAGTTGCGCGGCACATGCCCGTACAGAAGTGAAAACCTCTACCATGTTACTCCGCCATGATTGCATCGAAGGACACCTTTATCGTCGACGACTTGTCGGGTACAAGCATATCGTCAATTGAGGGATCCTCATAGTTTGTTCCAAGTGCCCCGAGAGAGTCGTTGATGGCGTTCAATACATCGGTTATGCTATCATCTCCTTCCACGACCTTTTTTAGGTTGAGGTCGTTGAGAACAATCTGAATCCGTTCTTTTGTCTTGATTATTTTCTTCTGTTCCTCGACAACACGAACAGCCTTTTTCTCCAACGTGGCTAGCAAGACACGATTCCGCGCTATCGCACTTTGAAGTGTTGGACGCTTTTCAGCAGCCGCAACAATCTTCTCCTGCGCTTTCTCTTTTGAAAGGGCAAATCCGCGAATCGTCACGGGCCATTTCCCCGCAGCATCAGCTTCCCTGTAGGCACTTTTAGCCTCTTTTAGGAATTGCGCAATGTCTGAGAGTTGAGCCTCCGAATCTGCGATCACACGTTGCGCCTGATTCTTCGCGACAGCGTACTTGTGAGCCTGAACATCAAGACGGCTGGCGTTCTCGGACAACTTCTCAAGCTGCGCCTGACAATACTCGATTGGATGAAGCGCCCTGTTTTCGGGCGTCCATGTGTTGTCCTGCCTGATGCGCTCCTTGCGTTGCTGCTCCCTGACGATTCGCGGTGTTTTTTCACCGCCCGACAACTCGCCAATTGTCGCCACTCTATCAAGCATCGCTATGCGCTGTTCGCGCGGAGCGATGAAAAAGTACGCGGCAACCGCCACCACAATTGCGCCAAGTAGTATTAGTATGCTTTTCATTGTTCTTTCCTTTCTCTTTGATTAGTCTATGTTTCTCGGCACGCGGAGTTTACTGCCCTGCACACTACCTGTTTGATATTGAACAGTTCTATATTCACCTCCTCTTATGAATTTCATTGCAATTCTGGCCGAAATGACAAACCATACGAGATATATGACTGCAGCACCCAATGCATATTTCCAACCAAAACCAATAATATTAACTGTTTCCGCGAGAATCACAAAGACTAGATTTATATAAAACAAATTCCGTCTCCCAGCATACAGCAGATGAATTCCAAAAGCTGCAGGAAGCATACTTCTCAATAGAATAATCGGCACCATTTGAATGATTGTCATGACGATAAACATTCTTCCTGTCGGCCAATCATCCCTTACTTTTAGATTTGCACCGTCCTTTCTCACGAATCCCACGCCTATTATCCACCATATCACCGCCACTAACAATACTGGATACCGGGCAGCATATCCCAGCCACTGGAGCCCTATATCATTCAACTTTGAGCAAACCGGCATCATCAAGTTAAAAACATACGCGTCCCACGACGACACGAAAAATTGAACCAATCCACACATCGTCAATGTCAATTGAATCAACGTCATGCGCCACCGCCGTATATATGCGTAGTTCACTCCAAACAAACCAAGAGTCATTCCAAGGACAAATAAACGATCGCGTTTTTTATCAGACGGTTTACTTACCTTTTTTTTTGCGGCATCCCATGTTTTTTTCTCGCAATCTGGGCACACCGTAACTCCCTTGCCGGAACATCTATAGCAGTTTTTCTTCCCAGATCCATCACAGCTTGAACAGCGCACCTTTCTCGTACCATGGCATTCCTCGCATTCCATCTTTCCAGTCCCTGAACAAACTAAACAAGTATGCTTCCCTTTAAACCCTTTCCAATCTCCATGACAATTAGGGCAAATCTCTCGGTATATCTCTTTTACCTGTCCACGCCCCTGGCAGTCACCACACATTAAACGATTCCCATTAACATAGCTATACCCTTTACCAAAACATCTTGCACAATTAATCCACCGCTCCTTTTTTATCTTTCCTCCTCTACAAACCGGACAATCCCATAGCTCTTTCCCCGTTCCTCCACAAGCTGTACATTTTTGCTTTCCGTCATCACACTTAGAGCATTTTACTCGCCCGGTTCCATTACACCTATCACACTTGAACGTCTTCTTTCCTCCGCATTTTCTGCATACGACAACCCCTTTCCCATAACATGTCCTACACTTTTTTCTGTGCTTTTCAATTTCCTTCGTCCAAAGCGTACCTGCCTTTGCTTTCTCGTAGTCTGCTATCAAGAAATCGGGCAGCGGACTTGTGTCCGCTTTGCCGGTGTATCCAGAGATTACACTACTATCCGAGCAAGACTGTTCGAATGCACGAGGGTACTTCTTGATTACATCCTGTGCCATTTTCGAACCCTTTTCGACAGCCTTCGCAAAAAGGAATCTCGCCGCATCTAGATTTGTAGTGACACCAAAGCCTCTAAAATAATTTATCCCTAACCAATAAAGTCCTGCAGGACTCCCCGCATTTGCGCTTCGAAGAAAGAGTTCGTTTGCTTTTTCGTAATCACGTGCAACAAAGTCGCCCCTTTGATAAAACAGTCCAAGCACGGCAAATGTACGAGACTTCCCCCCCTTTTCGATTGCCTCATAAGAAAGAACAAATGCACGATTAATATCAAGAGGAACACCTTTCCCGTCCCGGTATAGTATGGCAAGATCAAGCATTGCGCCAACACTGCCCTCTCCACACTTCTCACAGTACTTCACTCCTTCAGGAAGTTCCACGCCACATTTAATACATTTTTCCATTTTAGTTCCTTTCTCTTCTTGATTGTCATCAACAAATTATACATGGTCATCGTGACCATACAATGCCCGCATATAATGCCGAAGAGCAACTTTGCAATTGGCTGCAACATCACCATTGGCAACATAATCGCCAATGTTCTCTATCATGGCGACCAGTTCATCCGCAGTCGGCTGGCTGTGCATATGGTGTGCAGCGCGAAGGACTCTCTGAACACGACACCAGATGCAGCGAGCATTGTCCGTAATACGCCCATATTTGTTGAGAAGAAACGCTTTGAACACGTCGCCTCCGGGCAACGATTCAGCCGGGATATCGATGCCGTCAAGATAATTGCGGATTTTATCATAGGTGTTCAAGCGTGGTTTGTCTGACAACCATGTTATGAACGCAAGGAAATTTGGCATTCCGTACTTATTTCGCCCTTCGTGATAATGTCCCCTGTCCAGATATTCTTTGATGGCTCGTACATGGTTCACCAAAGCCTTCAAATCTTTCACGACATTTCCGGCGAAATCAAAAACGGTCACACCTTTCGCCAACGACAGAAACCGCAATTCGTTGTTCACGGCCGTGACACGATCTTCAGCAGTGCCTTGTGCGCAAGAACGATCGTTGCCTGTCCTGCGAATGTCCTCGTTGGTCATCCACTTCTTGAACACCTCGCTTGTGCGTCTTTCCATCATTCCTCTTTTCCTTTCCTTGTTTCCTTGTGCCTCTATTATCGTTTCACGGCAAAAGAAAGAGGGCGCGATTCCTTGCCGTGTTTCTGGTGAGGCTGTAGGATGCCCAGTAAGATCCACGGAAGAAAAAGCGCCCATAGAACAGGCGCATCCTCCACTCCGTTAAGGCTCCTACTGGTCGAAACTTCCTAGCCTTTATTCAATACTTCACGGTCCACGCCAAAATCTTACGCGGAGAGTTGAAGAATGTTGCCAATGTGGAAGTGTTGCCAGTTCCAGTGTTGCCAGTGGCCAATGTTCCTAAACTCATTGTTTGGATTTTACTGCTGAGACCTCCGGAAAGATCAGATAGCTAATTGCAAAACCTCTGCCATTGACGCACGTTCATTGCTTTCGCTGCTTGGAGTCTCGGAGTCCTGGAGGCATTGAGAGTTTTTGAAGATTCTTCTAAATCTCCCAAACTCCTAAACTCCCAGCAGCGAAAGCAAGAAAGGTCTTGCAACTGGTTCAATATGTTTCTACGTACTCCGTGTCGGCGGGCGTAATTCACCGCCGAGCCTTCTGATGATTGGAAACAACTATTTAAAACAACTTGCCTTTGGCGCACGGGCGCGGGGCCTTGCGGCTGCTTCGCAGTTCGCGCTTCGCGCTCACCCAACCTGATCGCTTCGCGACAGGCGCATCAACTCGCCCGTGCCACTCGGTTAATCTAAAACGATGTAATCATATCAAATTTCTTGTGAAAACAGATAAGAAGTGCGGGCGAGTTAGCCCGCACACCTCTTCAAAGTTGTTTTTACCTGTTGTTCTGGTTGTTTTCAATCTCAGAACGCATGGGTAGAAAACGCCCGACGACACAGCACTCTGAACTTTGAACTTCGAACTCTAAACTTTGAACTCCATTAAGGCCGAGGCGGCCTTGCCACATCATGCACATCTGTTTTGCAATTACCACACAGGAGAATAAAGCAGAAAATGAAACGGCATTCTTTCTCTGCACCCCTGCGTCTCTGCGTTAGGAAATACTTGTGTTCACAGAGTTTTAAGTTCAATTGGCAATTGGAATTGGCACTGGCAACACTTCCACATTGGCAACATTCACCAGCCCGACCCGGGCAGCACGAGCACACCATTCGTCACGAATGGCCTGGACCGAATGGCGCCGCGGTCCGAAGCGGCAGGAGTGCCGCTTCCCCGAAATGCCAAAGCGGCCAACGCCAACACCGCAAGGAGCGCGCACACGACGAGAAGACGTCGCACAAGATGCCGATGGCGAATCGCCCTGACGAAATGGGCTACGGAAGAATACCGCTGCGCGGGAATCGCGGCAGTGGCCCTGCGGACAATCCGCGCCCACGCCCCAGATGGTCTGCCGCCAAAGCACTCGTTGGCCAGCATGCCAAGCGCATAGACGTCCACCAACGGCGTGATCTCGCCGCCGTTCAGCTGCTCTGGCGCGGCATAGCGCGGCGTTCCCACGGCAACGGCCCTGCCATCGACGACGGAAAGAGCGCCGCCGGTTGGCCCGGCGGGGATAGTCCCCGTATCCTTGAGAAGGCCCAGATCGGTCAGAACCGGCATGCGGTCACGCGGGACGCGTGACCCTACCAGCGTGTGCGATCCTACCACACGCCAAAGGATGTTGCCGGGCTTGATGTCGCGGTGGACGAGTCCGAGCGAGTGCAGATGGCCAACACCATCCGCCACGCCCAGCAGAAACTCTGCCACATCGCCGTCGCGCGAAGGAAGATCGCACGACTCCAGCAGCTCCATCGCGTACCAGGGGCGTCCGTTCCATTCTCCCGAACCGAGAAACCGCGGAAAGGCGGGATGCGAGTTCTGGACAAGAAACCTGGTTTCGCGGAGAAAGCGGGCGCGCGCCGCAGCGTCGTGCGATGCGTTCTCGCCCGTTCGAGGAACATACACCTTGAGAGCAGCCGAAACGTCCAAGGCGTCGTTCACCACGCGATACACTTCGCCGCATCCGCCCTTCCCAAGAAACGCCGCGACGCGCCAGTCGTCGAACATCTCGCCGTCGGGAACCGATGCGCCGGTCGGCATCCGTCCATGCGCGGCAAGGAAGTCTTCTATCTCATTCGCGCCGATGCTCATTCCCCGTCCACCTTTTCAAGAGCCGCCACCAGCGAACGCAGGCTGACCATCATGCGGGACCTGATCTGGTCAACCGCGTTGCGCTTCATGCCAAACGCCGCCGCCACCTCTTCCGGCTTCTCGCCGTTCACCGCCACACGCAGAAACACCTGCCGGGTCTGCTGCCTGATGGACTCGTTGCCCAGGAGCTGCTGAAGCGCGATCTCGAGAATCGCTTCACGCCAAGACGACTCGTCGTCGGCCATCATGCCGGACGGCGGTCGCGGGGCGACCGCCCTACCGTCGCGGCCACTCGAAACGCGCACCCCAACCGCGTCGGCAATCTCCGTCTGCCGCTTTTCCCTGTGGAGATGACGAAGCGCCTTGTTGCGGAGGATACCGGTAAGGTAGTTGTGAAAATGTCCCTTCTCGTCCGGCACGTAGTGGTAGGATGGCAACGCCGCACACAGGGCGACGAGAGTTTCCTGGATTACGTCGTCCGCATCGATCGTAGGAAAACGTTCACGCAGAAAAGCCTCCATCATCGGACGATACCGCGCCACGAACTCGCTCCAACGGGCGTGATGCGAATCATGCGCAATCTCACGAAGCAGCGTTGTCGATGTCGTGGGAATATGCATGGCGAGGAGTGCCTGGCGCCGAGTGCCTAGTGGCGGAGGGCGCCGTCGCCCGTGACCACGTACTTGTAGGTGGTGAGCTCCTCGAGGCCCATAGGGCCGCGGGCGTGGAGCTTGTCGGTGGAGATGCCGATCTCGGCACCCATGCCGAACTCGCCGCCGTCGGTGAAGCGAGTTGACGCGTTGTGATAGACGGCCGCGGAATCGACAAGGCGCAGGAAACGCGCCGCACGCGCCTCGTCGCGCGTGACGATGGCGTCCGAATGGTGCGAACCGTACGCGTTGATGTGCGCGATCGCCTCGTCAACATCCATTACGATGCCCACGTTGAGGTCGAGCGAAAGGAACTCCCTGCCCCAGTCGACGTCCTTCTCGTGCAGGGTCACGCCCTTCTCCTTCGCCCATGCTTCGACCATGGGCATGAATGCGGAGGCGATGCGCGAGTTGACGAGCAGGCACTCGGCCGCGTTGCACGTGCCGGGACGCTGCGTCTTGGCGTTGTCGAGGATTGCGAGGGCCATGTCGAGGTCAGCCCCTTCGTCCACATACACGTGGCACACGCCCTTGTAGTGCTTGAGAACAGGCACGAGCGCGGCCTCGCACATCGCGCGGATCAGGCGCTCGCCGCCGCGGGGGATGGCCACGTCCACGTACTCCGGCATGCGCACAAGCGCGCGCACGCCCTCGTGGTCAGTGGTGCGCACAAGCTGGATGGCGTCGAGAAGCGCAAGCGGACGCTCCGTGCCGCACCAGCGGGCGAGCCCCTTCTGCACGGCATCCGCGAGCGCGACGTTCGAGCGAAGCGCCTCCTTGCCGCCGCGCAGGATGATGGCGTTCGACGTCTTGAAGCAGAGCGCGGCCGTGTCCACGAAGACGTTCGGACGCGACTCGAACACCACTGCCACAACGCCCAGAGGCTCGCGCACCTTGCGGATGTGGATGCCGCTGGGGCGGTCCCGCTCAAGAAGCGTTTCGCCCACAGGATCCGGCAGCGCCACAACGGTGCGCAGTCCATCGACCATCGCCTCGAAGCGCGCGGGCGTGAGCGTGAGCCGGTCCACAAGCGAAGGCGCAAGCCCGGCGGCCTTCGCCGCCGCCACGTCCTCCGCGTTCGCCGCCTCTATCGCGGGCCTCGCCGCCTCAAGCGCCTCCGCCACCGCAAGCAGCGCGGCGTTCTTCGCCGCAGTGTCTAGCGCGCGCATCGCGTGCGCAGCCGCCCGGGCCTTCTTGCCGAGCGCCTTGATCTCTTCTTCGACTGTCATTTTCTTCTCCTCGATGATCTCCTCTTCGACGCCGGCTTTGGCGGCGCAGGCGGCTTAACCTGCGGCGCGCGCGGGTTGGACAAAAAATACGGCACTTCCATGTCGTATGTTCCAGCGCACGCGCAGTCCACCTCCATCGTCGCACGCACCGCTCCGGACGGCACCGTCTCGTGCTTGTCCTGCGCAGATCGCTTTGCAGTAGCGCTGCACCTTCCCAGCAACGCGCCGTCCTTTCCGAAGAACTTCACCTTCACGTCGAACTCGAACGGCAGCGCCTTTCCGGAAGATGGCTTAACTAGCTTCACCGACCAGTACACCTTCTGCTGTTTCTCGGAAAGCGGAATGCTCTTCACAAGCCGCACCGTACCATGCGGGTTGGATGCCACACGGAAGAGTCCCTGCACACGCTCCGCACTCTGCCCCTCAGAACGCTCGAACGATGCCATCCATCCCTCGGCCAGCGAACGCGACGTCGTGAAGCCGATCTCGTTCGCCGATTGATTCTGCGCCGGTCGTTCCTGCGCTGGTCTATTAGCGGCCACCTGCGCCGGTTCCTGATCTCGCGGCTTACGCGCCGAATGGACGCCCCACGCAATCACGAAAACCAACACAAGCAGAAGCGCAGCCGCCAAAGCCACAACCTGCATCTTCACGCGCGAAGCGCCCCTCGCCTCGCCTGCGCCAGTCGCTACAAGCGGCTTCGGCTGCCGGGCCGCAGCCTCGGTGGCGCCGTTCTGACGCGGCTTTACAACAAGTCGTCTCTTTGCGCCGACCGCCTGATGTCCAGCCCCCTGCCGAGGAGTCTCGTTTGCGAAGTTCGTCGCCCTGCGCACCTCGTGGCCCTGGCGCTCCTTCTCTCTTGCGCGCATCCACGGCGCCTCGTCGAGTCCCTTGCCGTGCATCTTTTCGCTATATGCCTCAAGGTCGAACGGGAGCGAGCGGAAGAAAACCGTACGCGAGCAGTCGTCGTATATGCAGTAGAAGCTGCGGCACACGCCGGTGCGCGGATAGCCCACGCTGCCCACGTTCACGAGGTAGCGCTTGCCGGGCTCGACCATGAAGTCGGCAGGCTCAAGTGCGTGCGGCACGCCGCTTTCGCCGAGAACGAATATGCCCGGCTTGTGCGAGTGGCCCACGAAGAGAAGCTGCTCGGTGCGCTCCTTCCACGAGGGAAGCGCATCCTCGGCCTCAAGCACGTAGCCGAAGTTCTTCGGGTCGGAGAACTCGCCGTGGGCGCAGGCGAAGGCGCCCACCGACGGATCGGGACCTCCCCCGCCGAATTCGCACACGTGCGGCAGATGGCGCAGCCAGTCTATCGCCTCCTGCGAGAGGGCGGCGCGGTGGCGAGCGACGGCAGCTGCGGCGAATGACGAAAAGTCGTCCACTGGGAAGCGGTTCGACACCGCGTCGTCGTGGTTTCCGGCAAGGCACACGTGCGCCCTGCGGTACACAAGCTCAAGAGTGGAGACTGGATCGGGACCGTATCCCAGCACGTCGCCGAGGCAGATGATCCGTTCGGCATGCGCGTCTGCGGCGTCCGTGAGGACCGCCCGCAGGGCGGCCTCGTTGGCGTGGACGTCGGAGATGATCGCGTAGCGCACGGACGTTGCCTCCTATGCCGTCAGAGCGCGCTGCCCGGCACGAACGTTCCCACGTCGCGCCCTGAGAATATGGCGGTGAGCACGTGCGGACGCGAAGCGTTGGCTATCACCACGTTCGCGCCGCCCTTCGCGGCGTTCGCCACTGCCTTGAGCTTCGAATCCATGCCGCCGCGAGAGAGGCTGCCCTTTTCGTCCGCCTTCACGAGCTTTAGAGCGTCGCGCACCTTGCCAATCGCGGGCACGCGGCGCCCTTCGGCGTCGAGAAGGCCATCCACCGTGGTGAGCAGCACCAGCGCGTCGGCATGCACCAGCTTGACGATGAGGGACGACAACCAGTCGTTGTCGCCGAAGGTGAGATCCTTCACCTCCTCGTCGGCAACGATGTCGTTCTCGTTTATCACGGGCACGATGCCGGCGCGCACCAGATGGTCGAGCGAGCGGCGCAGGTTCGCCACGCGCCTGCGGTCGGCGAAGTCGGAGTGCGTGAGCAGCACCTGGCCCACCTGCACGCCGCGCGCGGCGAATAGCTTCTCGTACTCCGAGATGAACCGCGCCTGCCCAACGGCCGCGCACATCTGCACGTCGGCGACGTCGGCCGGACGCGCCTTGAGGCCAAGCGCCTCCACGCCTGCGGCCACGGCGCCTGACGACACGAAGAGCACCTCCATGCCTAGAGCGCGCAGTTCGCAAACGCCGTTCACCACGCGCCTGAGCGCTCCGTAGTCGGGCCGTCCGGACTTCTTGGCGATGGAGTGCGTTCCCACCTTCACCACCACGCGCCGGGCGTCCTTCAGCACCGCGCGCTCCTTTATCAGGCTAGAACCTTTCATTGCGTCTTGTCCCGTTCCGGGCCGCCTCCGTCAAATCTCGTTCACGCCCGCGGCGAGCGGACGCGACTTGCCTCCGAACACGAACTCGCCCGGAACCGGCGTGACCACGCGCCCGCGCGCCTTGCCGTCCTTGAAAGTGAGATCGACTTCGATCATCTTGCCGCTCGGATGCGGGTACGACGCCTTCACGCTCTTGAGCGCGCCCGGCTGAGGCGCCACTCGCACCTTCTCGAAGAACGGCGCCGCGCTGCGGATTCCAGCCACGCCAGTGCGCAGGAACCAGAGCGGATGCGCGCCCCATGCATGACAGTCGCTGCGCGCGTCGTGCCCGGGATACTCGGGCGACTCCAGCGTCGTGGTGGCGCCGATCTTCACGTAGCCCTTCCAGAGGTCGAGGCGCTTGAGGAAGAGGTCCGGCCGGCCGAACTTGAAGTACGTCTCGAAGAGGTAGTACGAGAAGTAAACAGTCGTGCGATGGAGGTTCTTCTCGGTGATGAGACGCTCGAAGAGGGCCTTGGCGCGCTCGCCCTCAAAGACGTCCGTGAGGAGCGCGAGGCACTGCGCGTGCTCGGCGAACGACTTGCGCGCGGCATCGGAGGCGAAGAGGCCGCGTCCCTCGTCGAAGAACGCCTTGACGATGGCGGGCTTGAGACGCTCGGCCTTCTCGCGCCAGTGCGCGGCGAGGTGGCGATTGCCGAACGCATCTTCGACGCGGGCGGCGCCCTGGAGGGCGGCGAGATAGAAGAGGTTCATCTCGGCGTTGGCGCCGCCGTTGCGCGAGCCGGGGGCCCAGCCGCCGGCCCAGTCGCGGTGCGTCACCCAGTCCATGAACGACCAGCCTGGAAGCTTCTCGAGGATGCCGTCGGGGCGCTCGTAGAGCTCGAAGCCGCTCAGCGTGTCGCGCATGCCGGGTAGCCGCGCGCGCAGCCATTCGCGATTGGAGTGGTTCATGATGTAGTCGGCGTACATGCCGAGGTAGCAGAGCGTGTACGCGGCGCCCTCCTGCGTGCCGACGGTGGGGAAGTTGAACGGCACGTTGCCGTCGTCGCGGCGGTTGATGTCGTAGATCTCGATGGCGCGGCGGATGATCGCATCGTCCGCAGTCATGGCGGATATCACGTTCAGCTGCACGCGCGTGTCGCCGGGGTACATCTGCTGCTCGTAGAACGGGCAGTCGAAGAGCATCTCGTGGCAGCACATCTGCATGGCGCGCGCGCAGATCGCCTGCACGTCGGCGAGGTCGGGATCCTCGGGAGACTCAAAGCGCGTCTCGCACTCGAGCGGATAGCGCGACTCGATGAGCGAAAGGTCCTGCAGCTCCACCGGCTCCTCGCCCGCCTCGACGATGATCTCGCACCAGCGGCCGCAGCGGAACCACGGCGGCTGGAACACGGCGCGTTCGCGCCCGTCGAAGACGAACCTGTCGCCGAATCCGCTGAAGGACTTGCCCTGCCATTCGGAGCGGTTGCCCTTGAAGCTGCCCCGGATCTTGGGGTCCTTCGACGGGCCGCGCAGGGCCTCGGCCCACTGCCAGCTCATCTTGCCGCCCTTGCCGCCCTTCACGACCGCCTCGGGATAGGCGCAGATGTAGCGGTCGAGGTCCCAGAGGATGCGCTTCTTCTCGCCGGGCTTGACGATGATGGGGAACTTCATCTCGCCGCCGTCCACGAACTTGCCGGGGCGCACGCGGTATTCCGTCTGGTCGGGCAGCTGCGAAGGGAAGAGCATCCATCCCTTCTGGCGAATGCCGTAGCGGCTGCCGCCGCCGAGAGCCCCCCTCACGACCGCCGGCTTGAGCCATTTCTGAAAGACGCCGTCGTAGATGCCGGAGCCGCGTATCTCGAATCCGTCGCCGCCGCCCCACGCGCCGCCGGACTTGCCGATGTTCCTCACGCCGGTTATGGGCGCGCACTGCCATGCGCCCCTGCCGGTGGTGAGCACGGCGTCGTACTTCCCCTCCGCCTTCAGGCAGAAGCCGAGCTGGTACGAGAGCTGAGCGAGCGGCGACGCCCTGTACGGCATGCGCCACACGGTCGCCTCCATCACGTGCTTGCCTGGCTCCAGCTGCACGCTGTAGCTCTGGCACATCCAGTTCTCGACAGTGCCGCGGTGGGGTCCGCGCGACACGAACTTGCCGTCGAGCGCAAGATAGTAGCGTTCGTCGCCAGTCACGTCGAATTCAAGCGGAGTGCCGTCGCTCTCGAACTCACATCTGAAGCGCACGATGCGCGGCATATGAGGATACGCCACCTCGTCCTTGATGTCTGGATGCGAAAGCCAGGCAGCCTGGTCAATCGGCTGCACCGGCAGAATGGCGGTGTTGCCGCGCGTGAATCGCGCGGGCTTTATCACGTGCTTGACCGTGGCGCCGTGCGCCATTGCAGCCGCGCACGCGATGGCGGCGATCATCTCCAATTTCATTTTTTCCTCGCGGTATAAGGTGAAAGACGGCGGATCTCAAATCCCCCGAGCGCTAATATTCTAGCAAAACGCACCCGTTCTTGCAAATCGCGGATTCGGACGGAGCGAAACTGCCCCTTGTCCCAAATGAAAGGAAATGATATAATTTAATTTCAACGGTGCAATGGCACCATAAGTATGAAAGAGACAAAAATGGATACGGACAAGGAAACCAAGTCAGAAGCAAAGACCCCTGAAGCAGAGGCCGTAGAAAACGCTGCCCCCGCGCAGCCGGAAGATACTCACGCAGCCGACCAAAACGTCGCAAAGCCCACAGAGGAAACCCAGGTAGAGGCCGAAAGCGCCAAGTCTGCAGAAGACAAGTCGGCCGAAGATAAGCAAACGGAGGACAACACGGCCACCGAAAACAGGCCTGCAGAAAACAAGCCGACCGAGGCACCCGCGCAGCCAGACTGGAAGGACCGCTACGCGCGCACTATGGCCGACTTCGACAACTTCCGCAAGCGCACAGAACGCGACCGCGAGGATCTCGTGAAGTTCGCCGCGTCAGATGTCATCAAGGCAATGCTCCCCACGGTCGACAATCTTTCCCTCGCCCTTGAGAAGGCCAAAGACAAAGCCGACGATCCCTTCGTTGCCGGCGTGAAGCTCGTGTACGACGGTCTTGTCAAGGCCCTCGCCGATCAGGGCGCGACGCCCCTCGACTCCGTGGGAGAGCCGTTCGACGCGAATTTCCATGACGCCCTCGCCCAGCTTCCCTCCCCCGATGTGGAAGAGGGCGTGGTGATGAACGAGGTCAAGCGCGGATGGCTGCTGCACGGCAAGCTGCTGCGTCCCGCCCAGGTTGTGGTGAGCGCCGGCAAGGGCGCCTAGACTGAGGAGACGCAGCTATGGCCGATAAAAGAGACTACTACGAGGTGCTGGGCGTGCCGAAGGACGCCTCAGCCGACCAGATCAAGAGCGCCTACCGCAAGCTCGCGATGAAGTGGCATCCGGACCGCAATCCGGACAACCCAGAGGCTAAGGCTAAGTTCCAGGAGGCATCCGAAGCGTACGAGGTGCTGTCCAATCCCGAGAAGCGCCAGCGCTACGACCAGTTTGGCCACGAAGGCGTGAACTTCGGCCCCGGAGGATTCGACTTCAGCCGCGACTTCTCGCACGGCGCCGACTTCCGGGACATCTTCGAGACGCTCTTCGGCGGCGGCGGCGGATTCGGCGACATGTTCGGCGGGATGTTCGGGGGCGGTGGACGCCGCAGGCATGCGGACCCCAACGGCCCCGAACCCGGCGAAGACATGACCATGACGCTCGAGATCGACTTCGACGAGGCCATCTTCGGCAGCCAGCGCACGATGGAGCTCACCCTTCCTGAACAGTGCCCCGAATGCGGCGGCACCGGCGCAGCGCGCGGCGCGAAGCGCGTAACCTGCCCCACATGCCACGGCAACGGGCAGGTCATCGCAGGAGGCGGCTTCTTCCAGATCCGCCAGACGTGCCCCAAGTGCGGCGGCTCTGGCACCGTGGTGGAGAAGCCCTGCTCAAAGTGCCGCGGCTCCGGCCAGGTGCGTTCGCCCCGCAGCATCTCGCTGCGCATTCCGCGCGGAGTGGACACCGGCTCTCGCCTGCGCCTGAGCGGCAAGGGGGCAGGCGGCCTGCGAGGCGGTCCTCCCGGCGACCTCTATGTGGTGCTGAACGTGCGCCCCAGCGACATCTTCCAGCGCGAAGAGCTTGATCTCTACGTGGACGTGCCTGTGTCGCCCGTTCTCGCGGCGCTTGGCGGCGACGTGGAGATTCCCACGCCCTCCGGCATCGCCACGGCCCATCTCGGCTCCGGCACTCCTAACGGCAAACTGCTGCGTCTGCGCGGCAAGGGCGTGCCTGATCTGCGCGGCGGCCAGACAGGCGATCTGATCGCCCGCGTCGTCTTCGAAGTGCCCACACGCCTCACGACGAAGCAGCGTGGAATGTTTGAAGACCTCTCGAAGTCGCTTGACTCGTCAAACTTCCCAGAAAGTCAGCGCTTCGCCTCGAAGGTCAAGGTGTTCTTCCAGCACAAGGAAAAGCTCGGCGGCTAGAAATGCACCGTCTGCTCGTCGAACCGTCCCTTCTGGACGCCCAGGCAGTCGTGCCGCCCAAAGACGCGGCGCGACACCTAAAGGTGCTGCGTCCGAAGCCAAACGAGGAAATCGAGCTCTTCGACGGGCATGGCCGTACGCGAGTCTTTCATTGGCGCGCCGCTGACGGAACGCTCGCAGATCCCGGCGCGACAACCGCGCATCCCGCACCCGCCCAGCCGCTCACTCTATTCGCGTGCGTCACAAAGGGCTCGCGATGGGACTGGACAATCGAGAAGGCTGTGGAGCTGGGCACCTCCCGAATCGTGCCCGTGATGTCGGCGCGGTGCATCGTTCGCCTCGCGCCTGGCGAGCGCGAGACGAAGGCGGAGCGCTGGCGGCGCGTTGCGGAAGACGCCGCCCGGCAGAGCGATGCAGTGTGGCTGCCAGAGATTCTGGCGCCAGTGGATTTCCCGGCTGCGCTCGCGCTTGTAAAGACATGCCGGCGTGTGTTCGTGGGCGCGCTTGTGAAGCCGCCCGCCCCGCCGCTGCGCGTCGCCATAGACGCCTCTTGCGAGGCAGATGGCGCAACCGCCTCTGGCGGACTCGGACTCTTTGTCGGCCCTGAGGGCGACTTCACCCCGGAGGAGCTTTCGTCGCTTCTGGCGATCGCCACGCCCGCCTCCTTCGGCCCAACGATCCTCCGCGCCGAGACGGCAGCCATATTCGGCCTCTCGGTGCTTGCCGCGCTCACTTCTCGATGACGATGCTGGTGCCGACGCTGCACATGCTGTGAAGTTTCACGGCGTTCCAGTTGGCGAGCCTGAAGCAGCCATGCGACTCGGCACGGCCAATGCGTTCGGGGAAAGGCGTGCCGTGTATTCCGTACGTGGGAATCGTAAGGCCGATCCACGCCGAGCCGACGGGGTTGTTGGGACCTGGCGGATAGATGTGGCGCACGATGCGGCCGCCTTTGCCGACATGGTCCGCGGTGTAAGTGTAGTTGGGGTCCCTGATGAGCGTCTTCACGTGTATCTCGCCGGGAGAGGGAAGCTTGTTCTTGTCGGCGGCGATCGAACACGGGAAGAGGCCGATGAGCCTGCCCGAAACGTCGAACACCGTTATCTCCAGGCGCGAAAGCGAGACGCGCAGAACGTCCGCCCGGCCGTACGGGAACTTGGGCGCCGGCCCGCGCGTCCATTCGGGCCAGACGGCGAGCGGCACGACTATCCGCGAGCCAGGAGGCGGATTGGGCCAGGCCGCAGAGGGATTGAGCTTCTCCAGAAGCCTGGTGGAGCAATGCCCTAGCTCGGCAAACCGCTCGAGTATCGTCTCGTAGCCCATTGAAGGGAGTCTGGCCTTATCGGCGGGCGCGGAGGGAATCCGCACGAGGGCCGCATGGTCCGCAGCCCTTACCTCAAGCGTCCTGAAGAGCTCCGTCTCGCCCGGGAAGTACATCTCCCACGCCTTCTCCTCAAGCCCGGGCAGATACGGCCTGCCGTTCACCGCGCACCATGTGGCGAGGGCGATCTTCGTGCGCCGGCCGCACTGCCCGTCTATAACGTTGCATGAGAAGCCGCGCCTTTCGAGGCAGATCTGCAGGGCGAGGATGTGGCCCGGCGCGTAGTCCTGCCCGCGCCACGTCCTATTCAGCCGCGCCGCCGGTTCTGGCAGCGCCGCGCCGCGGCAGCACGCCGCGCAGAGGAGCGCAAGCGCAGCCGCGAACCGGAAACGCGCTGGATGCGTCGAAGTAATGGCTCTATCCTCCCCGCCGCCGTGCCGCCGCGCGCCGCCGAAGCCCGCTACTGGGCCTGGGCGCCCTCGTTCGTCCCGCGTATCTTGATGTGGAGCTCGCGCAGCTGCTGCTCGGTGACGAAGTTCGGCGCGTTCATCATGAGATCCTGCGCCTTCTGGTTCATCGGGAAGGCGATGACCTCGCGGATGTTGGGCGTGTCGGTGAGCAGCATCACCATGCGGTCGACGCCGGGCGCGATGCCGCCGTGGGGCGGCGCTCCGAACTGGAAGGCGCTGTAGAGGCAGCCGAACTTCTGCTCCACCACCTCCCTGGGATAGCCGGCAATCTCGAACGCCTTCTCCATGATGTCGATGCGGTGGTTGCGGATTGCGCCGGACGACAGCTCGATGCCGTTGCACACCACGTCGTACTGGTATGCCTCGATCTCAAGCGGCGGCTTCGTGTTGAGCGCCTCGAGCCCGCCCTGCGGCATAGAGAATGGATTGTGCGAGAAGATGATCTTGCCGGTCTCGGGATCCTTCTCGAAGAACGAGAAGTCCACGATCCAGCAGAACTTGTAGCAGCCGTGCTCGCGGATGTCGTTCGTGAGGTTGTCTGCTATGTTCGTGCGCACGAGGCCGGAGAGGCGGTGGCATTCATCGACGTCGGCGGCCATGAAGAAGAGGCAGTCGCCGGGCTCCATCTTGGCGAGGGACTTCATCTCCTCGAGCTGCTCGGGCGAAAGGAACTTGGCGATGGGGCCCTTGAGCTCGCCCTCCTTCGTCCAGGAGATGTAGCCCAGTCCCTTGCCGCCGTTCTCCTTGACGAACGCCTCGCGCTTGTCGAACCATGTGCGCGTTTCGACGCCCACGATGCCCTTCACGAGCAGGCCCTTGACGAGACCGCCGTTCGCGACGCACGCGGCGAACGCCTTGAAGTTGGCCTTGGCGAAGAAGTCGCTCATGTCGAACCACTTGAGGGGGTTGCGAAGGTCGGGCTTGTCGGAGCCGTAGATCATCATGGCGTCGCGGTACTTGATGCGCGGCCAGGGAGCGGCATTGCAGGTCCAGGTGGAGAACTCCTTGAACGTGCGGCCCACGACGTCCTCGACGACGGCGAAGATCTCGTCCTGCGTGGCGTAGCTCATCTCGATGTCGAGCTGGTAGAACTCGCCGGGCGAGCGGTCGGCGCGGGCGGCCTCGTCGCGGAAACAGGGGGCGATCTGGAAGTAGCGGTCGAAGCCCGAGACCATCAGCAGCTGCTTGAACATCTGCGGCGCCTGCGGGAGGGCGTAGAACTGGCCGCGGTGGATGCGGCTAGGAACGAGATAGTCGCGCGCGCCCTCGGGCGACGATGCGGTGAGAATTGGCGTCTGGAACTCGTTGAAGCCCTTTGCCCACATCTGCTCGCGCAGGAACTTGATCACCTTGGAGCGGAGTATGATGTTGTTGTGCAGCTTCTCGCGGCGGAGGTCGAGGAAGCGGTACTTGAGGCGCATGTCCTCGCTCTCTTCCGCCTTTTCGTCGGGGATGTAGAGAGGCGTCACGGCGGAGGCGCCTTCCATCACCAGCTCGTTGGCCTCGATCTCGATCTCGCCGGTGGGAAGGTTGGGGTTGATCGTCTCGGGGTCGCGCAGCTTCACCTCGCCGGTGACGGTGATCACGCTCTCGAGGTGGGCCTTCTCGACGAGCGAGAAGAAACTGCGCGATGGGTGCACCACCACCTGCGTGACGCCGTAGTGGTCGCGGAGGTCCACGAAGAGGATTCCGCCATGGTCGCGCAGGCGGAACATCCACCCGGAGAGGCGCACGGTCTTGCCGGCGTCTTCCTTGCGAAGCTGGTTGCATGTGTGGGTGCGGTAGGGATGCATTTCCATTTTTTGTTCTCTTGATTTTTCGTTGCTTGTCTTGAGCAGGTTCTTCTCCGCGCCGTCAGAAGGCGGGATGTTCCAGATCATTTCCAGAGTTCTAGCTGCTTCGGGGAAAGTTCGGAGCGATTGAGCGTAAGCGCCTTGTTGCCGCGCCTGATCGTGACTGTGGAATGCGTGAAGGCGCTGAGCGTGACTTCGCGCGTCTCGCCCTTGTAGATGAAGGGAACGGTGCGGTTGACGTGGCGTTCAAGATAGTCGTCGGTCACAACGGCGGAAGTGCCTTCGGCGGACGCGCCCGCGGCGGGCTTCGGTCCGGCGTCTTTGCCTTTGACGTCATCTTCGGCAGGCGCGGAAGCAACGGCGTCGGCGTCGGACGATGCCGCGGCCGTGGCGTTCGCGCTCTTCGTGTTCGCACTCGCAGCTTCCTGCGCAGCGGCGCTCTTCGCCGTCCTGGCGGCAGGCGCGCCTGTGGCGACCTTCGCCTGAACAGGCGTCGCCTTGGCGGCAGGCGCGGACGCGTTCCATTCAGGGTCGGTTACGGCAACGCGATACAGAAACACCGCCGCCACGACAAAGAAAAGAACCAGCACGGGGAGGAATCTGTTCGGCGGATTCCTCTTGAGCTCTTCGATCTTCGAATTTGTTTTCTCGTCCATGGCGCAATAGTATATCACATTTTCAGCCCAGATGCCGCCACTAGGCGTAGAATTCGTCAACTTGAGGCGGATGAAAATCAGGGTGCCCCTGTCTTTCATCAAACCTATCGCCCGCATGTCCTCCCGGACTCTCTCAGCCGGGTGCCTGCCAAGCGGCACTGTGATATACGAGCGGGAACGGAAAATCTGACAACGGCAAAGAGTCGAAAACAAATCCTGCTATATGCCGAGAGCGTCCATCTCCTTGAGGATCTGTTCGGCCGTTTCGCGCAGCTTTGCGGTGAGGCGTTTGCGTATCTGATAGAGATTGTCGCTCGAAATGCCGTAGAGCCTCGTCACGGCTAGATCCGGCTAGGCGTCTCGATGCCGAGGAGGGAAAGCCCCTTCGCGAGCACGCGCCCGAAGAGAGCGCATAGCGCAAGCCTGGCGTTGCGCACCGCCGGCTCGCTCTTGAGAATCGGGGAGCGCTGGTAGAACGAGCTGTAGAGCTGAGCGGTCTGGAAAAGATAGTCCGCAAGCACGCTGGGCTTGTAGTTCTCGGCGGCGCGCAGCACGGCGGGGCCGAACTGGAGCAGCTGGAGGGCGAGCTGCTTCTCGACGGGGGACGAGATGTCGAACGAGGCGGAAGGCGCGGCGCCGTCGACGGCGGAGGCCTTGTCGAGCAGCGAGCATACGCGCGCGTAGGCGTACTGCAGATACGGGCCGGAGTTGCCCTCGAGGGCGAGGGCCTTGTCCCAGTCGAAGTCGATCGCCGTCGCCGGATCGTGGCTGAGGTCGGCGTACTTCACGGCGCCGAAGCCTATCTGCTCGGCGAGGCGCATCTGTTCGGGGGTCGCCTCCCCGGCGGCTGATGCGTCGCGCGAGCGCACGATCTCGAGGCTGCGGCGCACGGCCTCGGCGAGGAGGTCGTCGAGCTTGATAAGGTTGCCCTCGCGGGTGGAGATCGCCTTGCCGCCGTAGCTCATCAGGCCGAACGGCACGTGCACGAGCTTCGTGGTGTAGCCGAGCTTCTCGCAGATGCGGAAGAACTGGCGGAAGTGGAGCTGCTGACGGTCGTCGGTGACGTAGATGATGCGCTCGGGATCATAGTCCCTCACGCGGCTTTCAACGCACGCGAGGTCGGAAGTGGTGTAGTTGAAGCCGCCGTCGCTCTTGCGCACGATGGCCACGCCCAGGCCGTCGGCCTCGAGGTTCACGATCGTGGCGCCTTCGCTCGGCTCGGATAGGCCGGCCTTCTCGAGACGGTCCAGCACGGCGGGCATCATGGAGTTGTAGTACGACTCGCCGCGGTACGTGTCGAACTTCACGCCGAGCTTCGCGTACATGCGGTCGAACTCGGCTATCGAGATGTCGATGAAGCGCTTCCAGAGGGCGATGTTCTCGGGGTCGCCCTGCTGCAGCTTCACAAGCTCGGCGCGGCAGGCGTCCTTCCACACGCCGTCCTCCTCCTTCGCCCTGGCGGCGGAGAGCACGTAGCACTTCTCGAGGTTCGCGACGGTGAGGTTCGCGCGCTCCTCGTCGCTGAGGCACTCGCGGTATCCCTTGATGAGGATGCCGAACTGGGTGCCCCAGTCGCCGAGGTGGTTATCGGCCACCACGTCATATCCGAGCGCGCGGAAGATGCGGTCGATGGCGTTTCCGATCACGGTGGAGCGGATGTGGCCGATGTGCATCTGCTTCGCGGCGTTCGGCGAGGAGTAGTCGATGACCACCTTCCTGCCTGCGCCGGTCTGCGGGATGCCGAGGGTGGGCTGGGCCGCGAGCGCCGCGAGGCGTGCGGCCAGCCAGCCAGCCGAAACGGTGATGTTGAGAAAGCCCGGGCCGGCGAGCTCAACCTTCTCGACGAAGGCGGGGCGCGACTCCATGAGCTTCGCGAACACCGCCTCCGCGATCTTGCGCGGGGGCATGTGCAGCGTGCGGGCGCCCGCCAGCGCGTCGTTGCACTGGAAGTCGCCAAAGCGCGCGTCCGAAGCAGGGAGCGCGCGCACGTTCGCGAAGTCGTTTCCTGGAAAGGCGGACTCAAACCCGCCCCTGAGCCAGCTCTCGATGCTCTCCTCTTCCATCACCGTCGGCCTTCTGCAGATGTCTTACTTGGCCTTCTTCTCGGCCTTCTTCTCGGCGGGCTTGTCGGCCTTATCGAGCTGCTTGCGGATCATGTCGGCGATGCCATGGCCCTGCTTGGCCATCTGCTTCTGCGTGTCCTTGGCGATTTCCACGTCGGCGGGATCGATCTTGAGCTCCTCGATATCCTTGGCGATGGCGTCAAGCTTGTCGGCCGCCGCGCGGAGGTCCTCGGGCTTGGAGTCGCTGCGAAGGCCCCTGAGCGCGTCGCGGAAGCGCGCCTGGAATGGCTTGAAGTACTTGTCGTTCACTTCCTTTGCGCGCTTGTTCTTCGCGGCGCGCTGAGGACCGTCCTTGCGCACTTCGAGCAGGAAGTCGGCATACGCCTTTCCGCCGCCGCGGCGATAGCCGGTCTGCTCAATCGTCTCGCCGTCGCCGTTGAGGATGAGCGCCGTGGGGAAACCGCGGATCTTGTACTTCTTCGTCAGCTCGGGATTGCGCTTCTTGGCAGCCTCGGAAAGGAGGCCCTTGTCGTTCGGGCTGTCGATGTACACGAAGAGATAGTCCTTGGAGAGAGCGCCGATGAAGTCGAACTCCTTGTCGGAGAACACCTCCTTGTCGAGCCGCTTGCACCAGCCGCACCAGTCGCTGCCGGAGAAGCAGGCGTAGACGTACTTGCCGGACTTCTTGGCTTCGGCGAGCGCGGCGTCAAGATCGTCAGTGAAGCCCTTCGGCGTGGAGGTGGCGGCGATGGCCGCGACCGACGCAATGCACACGGCAAGGGCGGTAAGCGATTTCAGGTTCATTTCAGATGTCCTTTTAGTTTCGGTTGACGACGGTGTCCATTCGCCATCGACAATCTACTATTATACTTTATTCGGACGCGGAAGGCAATGCGCATGAGGGCAAAACAGCATCCGCGCCCAATTGCGCTATAGCACCATGGCCGCCGCGGCCTTGGCCCTGCGCTTCTTGATCAGCAGCACGATCCCCGCCACGGCCAGCACGAGCAGCGTGATGCCAAGCACGGGACGGTACGTTATCCACGCGATCGCGATTGTGACGACTGCGCAAACGAACGCGATCAGGCCGGCCACGATTCCGGTGCCGATGCCCACTATGTCGCCGAGGATCGGCAGCACGTCGGCAAGCACGCTGAGCGGCTTGAACACCATCCCGAGACCGATGTACATCGCAAGGAACCCGACAAGGCGGAGGAGCCATGTGAGCATGGCGTTGTTCTTGCGCGCGGTTGCGAACATCGCCGTTGCGTCCTCCACGCCGTCCACGAGGTAGTTCAGCTTCTTGCCGGTCTTGGCGGTGTAGTCGATGAAGCTGTCGCCCTTCTGCTTGGCGATGATGGAGATGTCGTGGGGAAGCACCACCTTGAACGTCACGCGCATGTCGCCCACGCGGGGCTGGGACGCCACGTCGCGGTTGTTCTTCTCGTTGCCGCGCGTGGCCGCGTTCGGCACGTATATGGTGCCGCCCTGCATCTGCACGCGCTCCACCTTGCACACGAAGTCGGTGGGGAAGGCGTACGCCTGGGCGGCGCCGATGCGGCGGATCTGGTCCTCGGAGAGGCGGTACGCGCCGAACGAGACGTTCGCGGCGAGCTTCTGATCGCTCTGGAACTCCATCGTGCCGGGATTGTCGTGGCCGGCCTCCTTGAAGCCGCTAGAGTTGATCGCCGTGGGCGCCCAGTCCTGCTTGTACGTGTAGGTGGTGGTCTTCTCGACCTTGCCGCCCATCTTCTTCTTCTCGGTGGTGCGGCTCTCCTCGATCCACTGGTACATCTCAACCTTGCGCTCGAGGCGTATCGCTGTTGCGGAGACGCCGAACGCGTCGTCCTTCAGCACGTCCTTCGTGTCGGCCTTGCCGGTGAGGTGCACCAGCTTGCCCTCCATCTCGGCGTCCACTTTCGCGTTGGATTCGAGCGAAACACATGCTCCCTCGCCTTCGTCGATGGCCTTCGCCGTCTTCACGGCATTGCCCTCGTTCCAGAAGAGCAGCGGAAAACCGGCCGCAAAGAGGGCCAGCCCCACAAGCACTCCCTTGATGGAACTGCCGAGGCGCGAGCCCCAGCCTTCCGTAGTCGTTTCAGTCACCGCCATTTTGAATCTCCTTTCGTTTGCTTTGAAATGTTCACATTATACCATATTAAACGACAGGAGAAAACCCGCGAGATGCAAAGTTTCGAAGTTTCGGAGTTTCGGGGTTGATGAATCACATAAGCGCCGACATCACGGCGTCGCAAACTTCGAAGCCGCGCGAAGTGGGGGCGAAGACGCGGGGAGACGTCTCGCGGAGGATGCCTTCACCCGCGAGGGCGCAGAGCGTGTCGAGCCACGAGGGGATGCGGGGGGCGAGGACGGGCCAGCGGCGCGCGGCGGCGGAGAGGTCGAGACCGCTGGCGGTGCGCAGCGAGAGAAGAGCGCGCTCCACGGCGTCCTCCTCGGCGGTGACGGTGCGGCGCCCGTATCCGGCGGCCAGGCCCACGGTGCGCGCCAGGCCTTCGCGTCCATGCGCGCCTTCGCCGATTCCAACATAGTCCTCGCCGCGCCACACGGCGAGATTGTGGCGGCATTCGAAGCCGGGGAGGGCGTAGTTCGACACCTCGTACCGCGCGAGGCCGGCGGAGGAGAAGGCCTCGCGCGCCTCGTCGATCTGCGCAAGCGCGGCGTCGTCGCCAGGAATCGCGACTTCGCCGCGGCGCGCCATGAGGTCAAGGCGCGTCTTTGGCTCGCGGATGAGCGTGTAGCAGCTCACGTGCACTGGCTCGAGGGCGAGCGCGCGCCCGAGGGTGGCGCGCCATGCGGCGGCGGAGACGCCAGGCCAGCCTGCGATGAGGTCAAGCCCGGCGTTCGGGAAAGCGCGGCGCGCGCGGCGGAACGCAGCCTCGGCTTCTGCCGCCGTGTGCAGGCGGCCCATCGCGGCGAGCGCGGCGTCGTCCAGGCTCTGGACGCCCATGGAGATGCGGTTCACACCCAGGCGGCGCAGCGCGTCGAGAGTGCGGGGCGTCGCGTCGAGAGGATGCAGCTCCACCGTGAACTCCATCTCGTCCGCCGCCCCCGCGAGCGGCGCAAGCGCCCCCGCGAGCGGCGCGAGGTCGCAGAGGGCCGGCGAGCCGCCGCCGAAATAGACGGTGAGCGGCCCGCCTTCGCGCGCGGGCAACGAGGCCACTTCGCCGCGCACGCGCCCAACGTATGCGGCGCGCGCCGCCGGCGTGGCGCCGGCGCGCGAGAGAAGCGCGCAGTATGCGCACTTAGCCCTGCAGAAAGGGAAGTGAACGTAGAGATTCATAGAGCCATGCGAAGACATTGCCTGTAGATGCGTACGCCGACGCAGCGCGGTGCGCCATCACGCGCCCGAAGTCGCGCCACCTTACCTCGGTGGCGCACACCACCCACGCCGCCGCGCCAGCGACGTTCACGATCCAGATGAACACGTAGGAGAAAAGACGGCCGTATTCGTTCACGTCCGGCTGCGCCTGCATCAGCGCGCGCACCGTGAAGATGCAGTGGAAGCACCATGTGAAGCCAACAGCGAAGAGCCATGCCGACGGGCATGGCAGCGGCGAGACGAACGCGCGCGCCACGAGCGCCGCCAGCGCCACGAGCATCGTGTAGAACGGAAAGAAGTACGGCGCGAGGGTGATGAGCACGTTCGACTTCGAAAGCGTGACGGAGCCGCCCTTGAGCCCCACCTTGAGGCGCGAGACGCGTGCGCCGAAGAGAAGACCCCACACGGCGTGGGTGAGCTCGTGGCCAAGCACGTAGAGGCGCACCGGGGAGGGAAGGAGCGCCAGCAGCACAAGGCAGAGCGCGAAGCCTGCGATTCCCGAAACAGCCCCGGCGGGAAGAATCGAATCGTCCGGCGAAGGGATGAGGCGCACGACGTCAAGAAACGCGCGCGTGACCGCCCATGCGAACGGCAGCCCCGCAAGCGCAAGCAGAAATCTAAGCGCGTTCGCCATGGGCAGCGGCAGACGGACTGCGGCGACCGGCTAGTCGTCGAACACGAACACAAGCTCGCCCGGAAACACGCGCCTGTTCTGGCGGGCAAGCGTCTCCACGAACTCGCGGTCGGTGTTGAAGCGGTGCTGCTTCGTCTTGATCTCGGCGATCGTGGCGCGTTTCTCGTCGATCGCCTTCATTATGCGCTCCTTCTGATCCATCAAGCCGCGGGCATGGCGGTACTTGGGCAGCGCGATCACGAACGTGGCCACCACGATGGCCACGAACAGCACCACGAATAGGATCTTGAAGATGTTTGCCAGATACTTGTTCATTGCGGCATATATTTTATGATTATTTCCCTGCCAATGTCAAGGCGATTTGGTATAATTTACACGCCATGGAAAAATCACCTCTCAGAAAAGCCCTTGCAACGGCATCTGCGGCGCTTCTTTTGCTCGCCGCGGGATGCTTCTCTCTCGAGACGGCCCCCTTCCCCGCGGATGCCGATTCGCGCATCCGCCTTCACGCCTCGTCCGGCGAGCCTGTGGAGCACATCGTGGTGGCGAACGACGGCTGGTTCCTCTTCAACGTGTGGCCGCTCGCAAGCGGCAATCCGAACGCGAACTCGTGGTTCCCGTTCCGCCTCTTCAAGAACTGCGTGCACGAGGACATACTGCAGGACCGCCTCACCCACTACGCAAAGGCGTTCGGCTACACGGTCTCGGACCTCGTGCTGCTGAGCACCGAGCAGGTGTTCCTCTCGATCCCCGGCACCGAGCTGCCCGTGCCGATCCCATACGTCCTCACCTACCGCCGCAAGCAGTTCTCCGCCGTGCTCGTGAATCCATCCGCCACCCCAAAGCCGCAAGAGACCGAGGACCCTGAAGCCGCCCAACGCCGACGCCTCTCGCGCGAGATGAAGAACCTTCTAAACGAAATCCCCGACGGAGACGCGAAATGAAAAACTCCCCGCCCATCATCGCCGCCATCCTCGCCCTCCTCTGCGGCTGCACCACGATCAACTCCACCGCCGCCTTCAACGGCATGAATGTGGACGGCGCGCGCACCCCAGTCGAGACGGTGGAGGTAGAGACCTCCGGCTGGTTCCTCTTCACCTGCATCCCGATCGCAAGCGGCAACCCGGCGCGTCCCAACGCCGTCTCATGCCGCTGGTTCACCAACACCGTGAAGCTCAAGAACAACATCGACGTGCTCCACGCCCGAATGAAGGAGCGCGGCGTGGACGAAGTGTCTAACCTCACCAGCCACCGCGAGGACGAGAAGTACCTCGTGTTCCTGCTCGCGCGCCGCTCATACCACACAAGCGCCGTGCTGCTCGCTCCCGAACCCGCATCCTCCAGCAAGAACGTGAACACCAAGAAATGAGAATCGCAAAGTCCGTACAGTCCCTCGTGCCATACACCCCCGGCGAACAGCCGAAGGCAAGAGGCGTCATCAAGCTCAACACGAACGAAAACCCATACCCGCCCTCGCCGCTGATCGAGAAGGTCCTCGCGTCGTTCGACCTCGACAGCCTGCGCCGGTATCCCGATCCCGTCTTCCGCGAGCTGCGCGAGAAGATCGCCGAAATCTACCACACCTCCCCTTCGCGCGTCTTCGTGGGCAACGGCTCGGACGAGGTGCTCACCCTCGCCGCGCGCGCATTTGTCGACGACGACGAGGCCATAGGCTCGTTCGATCCCAGCTATTCGCTCTACAAGACGCTCGCCGCAATCCGCGACGTTCCGTTCGTTCCAAGCCCCCTCGCGGACGACTTCTCGTGGACCGAGCCCGTCACGCGCGGCCCAGACGGCCGCCCCGTTGCGCTCTTCCTTCTCACGAATCCCAACGCCCCCACCTCGACACTCTATCCCCCCGAACTCGTTCAGGCGTTCGCGCGCTCGTTCCCCGGGGTGGTGATCGTGGACGAGGCATACGCCGACTTTGCAGCTTCCAGCTGCGTTCCGCTCGCCGCGGATCCCTTAGACGCCAACGTCGTCGTGATGCGCACGCTCTCAAAGAGCTACTCGCTCGCCGGCCTGCGCCTCGGATTCTGCATTGGCCCCGAGGATCTCGTCGAGGCGCTCTACAAGGTGAAGGACTCTTACAACGTGGACGCCCTTGCGCAGGCATGCGCCCTCGCCGCGCTTTCCGACCAGCCCTGGATGCGGCGCAACACCTCCAAGGTGCTGAAGACGCGCGAGGAGACCGCAGCCGAACTGCGCCGCCGCGGCTGGGACGTGCCGCCCTCGCAGTCCAACTTCCTCTTCGCCCGCCCTGCGCATCGGTCTGCCGCCGAGCTTTTCGAGGCCCTTCGCGCACGAAACATCTTCGTGCGCTACTTCCCTGGGCCACGCACGGGAGATCGCCTGCGCATATCCGTTGGAACCGACGCCGACATGGTCTCGCTTCTCGCTGCCCTCCAGGAACTCGACGCCTAATGGGAACATTCGCCCGTCGGGCACATTTGCGGCGCGGTCGTCATCGTTCGGAGATGCGAAGGCGGAAGAAATGCCGCTCGCCGTCGGCCGGACGCGTAAGCGTTCTCTTTTCAAGCGGCACAGGAACGACAGATCCAAGATCGACCGTATCCACGGATTCTCCTGAAAGCTCCGTGAGGTGCTCCAGCCGCAGGACTCCATTGAGCGCACGGTCGATCAATGCGCCGTGCTGGCGCAGCTCCACGCCGAACTCGAGTTTTCCCGCCGCGTCGAATGCAATTGCACTGAACGCAAGATCGATCTCCGGATCAGTCTCGGGCAGCGACGCCACAAGGTAGCAGGCGGCAAGCGTGGCAGCATCGCCACGAAACGCGGCCACGGCCGCCGCGCCTTCTTCCGCAGTGGAGACGCCCGCAAGCCACGCCTGCAGCGCAGGCAAAGAGAGTATCGCATCCGCAACGGCCTGGCGCGTGGCCTTGTCGTCGATGTCGGGAATCGACGGCCGCCAGTCTTCCGGCGAAACCACTTCAGCCGCAAACGACGTAGCGCAGAACGCGCCTCCCTTCCCGTCGCACATCCGGAATACGTTGCCCGTCCACTTCGTCGAAAGATAGAGATGCTGGACTAGCGCCCCTCCGGCGTCAAAGAGACGAACGTCCACATTGCCGTCCGTGATCTTTCCATCCGGCCAGAAATCCGCCTTCTCGCAGCGGATGGACGCGCCCGGCGCGAGCGTGAGGCCAAGCGGCAGCGTGAATGCGCATTTCGCCACGGCGTCGCCCGTCTTCGTGCAGGTCACCTGCACGCCGCCGATGTGCAGCGCGGCAGTCTGGGCGAGATTGGTCAGGACGATATACTCCTCGCCGTCGCTGCCGCCCAAGACCGGCACGCTCATAACCTCGGCGACGCGCAGCGACGAGGCGAGGTCCGAAGAAACCGGTTCAAGTCCACCTGCGAACCACTCCCCAGGTACGCACACAACTGGCGCGGAGGCGGCCAGCACCTCAAGACTCGGCGAGCCGCCCGTGACGCCCACCACCGGCCCGCCCGCAAGCGCGCCACCAGAAGGATAGTAGAAGCGTCCGTTCATCGACTCGTAGAGGCACACTACGCCGTTTTCGTCTCGTGCAGGCTCATAGTCGCGCGCAAGCGTTTCGCCTTCGTAGAACTTGAGCGAATAGACCGTGCCATAGCTGTGGCTTCCCGCAGAAGCGAGAGAAAAAAGATATGTGGCAGGCGCATAGTTCGCTGGGAACGCCGTCGCATTGCCCGAAAGCAGCACCTCGCCAGTCGCGGCGTCTTTCAGATAGAAGTTGCCGAACTCGTAGTCGTAGATCGTCGTGGAATCCTGAACGACCGCGCCAGAGATGCGTCTGTCGGACGGGAAGTCGAGATAGGTGACGTCACCTTTGTCTTTGTTTGAGAAGAAACGCCAGTCGTCGCGGTCGTTGCCCTTGTCGGTGCCAACGAACACGCCGCCAGCGCCCATGTCCATCGCGAACTTCACCCTGCAGCGCGTAGATGCCGTCGGCGTGTAGTCTAGCGCCACGCGTTGCGTGCCGTCACCGCGCACGTAGGCGAGCTTTTCGCGTCCGAACGAGACGATCGTCTCGACGAGAAATACGCGCAGGACGGCTTCGGCAGATGAATCAAAACCAGCCGGCGCGCCCACGCGCAGCGCGCCCGTGCCAGCTGCGACCTCGCCGAGATCGGCCGTGTGGCTCCAATTGGACGGAGCCTCGCCAAGATCGGAGGAATCCCACGCCACCAGGAGACGCGCCGCGTGCGGAAGATTGGCGTATGCGACGGTGAGAGTCCCCGCGTCAAGCGTGGCCGTGAGAGCCACGGGAACGTATCCTGGCACGTCGATCTCTGAAAGCGCGCTCCATTCGCCGCCGGCAGAGCGGGCGCGCGCGCAGACGACGAAGCCATTCTCGTCAACTGCAATCGCCTCCGTGAACGTTTCGGCGGAAGCGCTCGTCACGCCGCCGAAGAGGCGAGGGTCGGAACCGTCGCGCGTGTAGTAGATCGTAGTGCCGGGAGACGAGACGAACGATGCGAGCGCGCCGTTCCGTGAGAGTTCGAGCGTGGGCGCATCGATGGAAGGATACCAGCCTTCGGTGCGGTAGTTGGCGAGAAGCAGCGGGAAGCGCCTTTCGATGAAGTCGGAGATGATGTATTCGCAGGCGTTCGTCCAGGTGGCGTATGTCTGGCCATTGCGTCCCCATCGCGCCGCCTCGTTCACGATCGCGTCGTCGATCTCCGCCATGCGCGAGCGGAAGCGCAGCACGTTGTTCGTCGTCGAGAGAACGCCGCCCGGGAAGAAGTGGCGGTGGAAGAGATCCGCCCACACGATGCGGTACTCGGCGTTCTTCATGAGCTCGTGGTTGAGCCAGTTGGAGTTGAAGTTGTTGAGGCCGGAGAACACGCCCCAGGCGACCGGGTTGCACGTGGCGTCGGCTACGAGACCGTTGCGGCTCGCATACTGCGCGCCCATGCCAAGGGCATGCTCGCCGTCGTGGCAGAACCACTTGAAGCCGGTCGAGGCCTCGGTGTGGTCGTAGAGGGCGAAGTAGTTGTTGGGCATTCTGCTCCAGATGGAGCAGGGCGAATCGCCGTCGGCGCAGTAGTGACCGATCTGCGTGCGAAGGATGAGGTTCGTGACGTCGATGTACACGGGATAGTCGGGGTTGCGGGTGCCGTCGGGGTTGCATCCGAGCGCGCGCAGATAGGCGGCGTTCGACGTGAAGCCAGCAATCATCTGGTTGTAGAGCGCCTGGCGCGCGTCGTCGCTTCCGGAATTGAGCTCGTTGACGTTGTACGCGTCGTAGTCTTCAGACTCGCCGCCGAGGTAGGTGGAGGCGAAGTGGTCGTCGGCGCGCTCCTGCGTCTGGTAGAGCCCCCAGTACACGCCGTTGATGAAGAGGTTGCAGTAGCGGCTGCGCGTGTAGGGCTGGCCCACGTCGCGCTGGGCGTCGCGCTCGAACGTCTCGGTGACGAACGCGTCGCGCATCCAGTTCCACGCCTCCGTGGGATTGTTGGCCCACGAATAGTTCTGCGAGCAGCGAAGGTCCATGCGGCGGAACGACGACGCCCCCTCGTCGCCGAAGAACGGGAACTCCACGCGCTTCATGCCGTATTCGCTGCGGAAGAAGAGGCGCAGGGAATGCTTGGGGTAGCCGGCCTGGCGGCTCGCCGCGCCGCGGATGCGCAGGCCCATCGGCGCGAAGAATTCGTTGACGGTCCCGTTTACAGGGTCGATCTGCTCCACCATTCCCTGACGCTCCCAGGCCAGGCCGCGTCCTGAGACGTTCACGTAGATGCCAGTGGAGGCGTTGAAGAGATTCGCCGGATCGATCGCTATCGAGATCGTCACGATCGAATTCGTGAAGCCGTTCAGCATCTTCGCTCGCGCAACGGGATCGGACACTAGATCCGTACGCATTCCGTAGCGCATCGCCTGGTTGTTCACGGCGCCGCTCGCGGGGAAGCCGCCGCCCGGAGAGGCGGTTGACGGTGCCTGGGAGAGCACCTGGTCGAGGAAGATGTACGAGGCCACGCCCTCGCGCTGGATGATGGCTGCGGGATTGACGGCCGCGGCGCGCACTACTGTGGTCGAGGAGATGGCCAGCGGCTGGGTGTAGCGCGCGCTGGCGGACGACGGGGCCTTGCCGTCGAGAGTGTAGCGGATCTCCGCCGCAGGGTCGTCCGGACAGGACAGCGCAAGCGCGAACGGCGCCGTCTTGTAGCCGTGCGCCTCGCTGAAGACAATTGGCGCAGTTGGCCCCTCAAACCCCTCGGTGTCGTTCGGCGCGCCCGGCGTGGGCGTGCGGAAGTACCGCAGCGCCAGTTCACCGTTCACATCGACGTAGCCGTACGAAATGTCGTCGAGCTGCATGGGGTAGGCGAAAGAGGAAACGAGCGTGCCGTCAGGGCGCGCAATCGCCACCGCCTCGCCGGAGGAGGATAGGCCCATATCGACGTGCACCGCGCCGCTCGTGTAGGCGTCCACGCCGTCGGCATAGACCACGAGATAGCCATGCGCCGGCACGCTTGCGCCTGCGGGAAGCCGCTTCCATTTCTCGGGCTTCTTCGCGGGATCGTCGCTCACAAGCCAGTCCGTCAGATCCACCGGCAACGCGTTCGGATTGTAGAGTTCGAACCAGTCCACGTCGGCCGCCGCGCATATCTCGTTCACGCGTACGGCGAGCGGCTCCTCGGTCGGCAGCGTGAAACGCCCTTCCACGACGCTCGAGACTTTCCCCAACGAGTTGGAGGCGAAGGCAGAATAGGCGTATACGGTGCCAGGCTGCAGGTTGTCCGCCACGAAGCGGTACAAGTCGCCGCGCACAAGGCCCGTCGCGACTTTCACCGGCGCGGGCAATGACGCTGCAGCGGAACCGAAGGCGAGATAGACGTCGGCCGAAGCCGCGTTAAGCCCAACGAGCTCAAGCACGCCACCCACGGAAGCCCGGGTGGCCTCAGCGCCGAGAAGCGTCGCCGTTACGACGGGGTCGGGCGTCATGGAAGTTCCAACCGCCTCGATCTCCACGTAGCCCGCGCCGTTGTTGTCCTGCGCGCCGAAGGAGATTCTAATGCCCGTCACGTTCTGCGCGAGAAATCCCGTCGCCGCGTTGGCGAGCGTGGCGAAGGAGGCGCCTGTTCCTTCCCATGCGGCGCTTGAGCCGCCTGTCGCGTATGAAAGCGCCGGCGCGTTGAGGTTCTGCCACTGGCTCGACGAGCCGTAGCGCAGCCGCACGCTCGTCACGCTTATGCCGTCGCGCCCGGCGTCTGCCCAGCGCGAGGATATTCTGATCTTCTCGAGCGCCATGGGCTCGTCGAAGGTCCACGTCAGCGTGGCGCCGTTCGCAAGGCCCACCACCTGCGACCAGTCGATCTCCGTGCCAGGGACGGCGCCGTCGGTGAGCAGGAGCAGCGACGCGCCGTTCACGCACCGGCCTGATTCCGCGTAGTAGTCGCCAGTCAGCGCCGCCTGGCGCCCGGCAAGAAGGTTATCGCCAGCAAGCGGGGTCCATGACTGCGGCGCATACGCGCCGGTCTCCCAGGCGAGCTCCGCCTGGAGAGTCCATGCAAGCCCAAGAAGGACTGCTAAAAAAACTTTTCTTGCCATCAACTATGCTCACCGATACCGTGCGGAGACATCACGGGGGGCGTTGATGTTGCTGCTGAAACCATTGTCTCCATTTTTTCTCCTGTTGTTTTAGACGTTCCTAGTATAGCATAAATTCATGGCGCTGACGCGCCAAAAACGAAGTTCTTTGTCTTTCGACCGACAATTGTGATTATTTTGTAAACATCTGGGAAAGTCATGTCATTTTGCGCCGGTCTGCGCATATATTCTAATGGTAGGTGAAAGGGGGGTTGTCATGTCTAAGCTGATGAGAAAATGGACGGGATGGTTCTTCGCCGCTCTCGCGGCCGCGGCGTTCGCCGTGGCCGCGTTTGAGGGCGTGGGCGAGGACGCGTCTGGCGAGGCGTCGGGCGCGGTCAGGGAATTTATATTCGCGGGTGGCGGAACCACGAACCGCCTGACGGGCACGGAGGCCGACATGGCCGCCGTGCGCGCGCTCTACTCCGAGGAGGCC